>DFQW01000120.1:5848-27803 GCA_002377985.1 Halieaceae bacterium UBA3479
TTTTCTTCGGTCTTGCTGAAGGGGGACAGGTGGTCGACGTCGGACTCGATCTGGTGCTTGGCAAAAGAGCCGGTGACACAACTGATCTGGCAGCGACCACAGAGCCCGCGTCCTCCGCAGACGGAGTCGATATCTACGCCCAGGCTACGCGCAGCATCCAGCAGCGGGGTGCCGCGCGGGAAAAACCCACGACGCCCCGAAGGCATAAACAGGACTTTGACGTCAGCGTCAGCCAATATCAGCTGCTCCTGCGGCGCCCGGCACGTCCACCACGACCACCGCGACCGCCACGGCCTTCGCCCTCGGCCACGGGTTCACGGTACGCGCGAATCCAGCGGCTGCAATCGGGGTCGTGCCCCATCATGACGTCGCCACCGCGCACGGCTTGCATGACTTCTGGATGCAAGGGGCTGGTGATGGCCGAGGTCATGCCGGCGCCCATCGCCATGGTGAGAAACGCAGAATTGATGCCGTTGCGATTGGGCAAGCCAAAGCTCACGTTGGATGCGCCGCAGGTGGTGTTGACCTTGAGCTCGTCGCGCAGTCGACGCACCAAAGCCATCACCTGTACCCCCGCGGTGTTGATGGCGCCGATCGGCATGACCAACGGATCCACAACCACATCACTGTGGGGGATGCCGAAGTCTGCGGCGCGCTCGACGATCTTTTTGGCGACGGCAAAACGCACGTTGGGGTCCTCGGAGATACCCGTTTCATCATTGGAAATCGCCACCACGGCGGCTTTATGTTTCGCGACCAGCGGCAACACTCGCTCGAGTACCTCGTCTTCCCCGGTGACGGAGTTTACCAATGCCTTGCCTTGATAGACCGCGAGACCGGCCTCAAGGGCTTCGACGATCGAGGAGTCGATGCTCAATGGCACATCGGTAATCGACTGCACCAGCTGAATGGCCTCGGCAAGAATGCGCGGCTCATCAGCCAAAGGGATCCCGGCGTTGACGTCGAGCATGTGCGCCCCGGCTTCAACCTGCGCGATGGCGTCGGCTTCGACGCGGCTGTAGTCGCCGTTTTTCATTTCTTCCGCGAGAATTTTTCGGCCCGTAGGGTTAATCCGCTCGCCAATAATGACAAAGGGTTGGTCGAAGCCAATATGAACTTCGCGTGTGGCCGAGCTGATAGTGGTGATAGTCATGAGTGTCGCCTGATGGGGTTAGGTAATGTGAATGGGAATCTTTTTAGACTGCAGGGCGCCAGGGTTCCCGACCGTCGAGGGCGTTGGATCGCGTGACGATCTCGCCGATGCGGTCCTCCATGCGATAGGCCATGACGTGCACGCCGCTGACGCCTTCGATCTCGCGAATTTGCTCGATCAAATCAATACACAGATCAACGCCTTCCTGTTTTTGATTCTGTGCGCCCGCCAGACGATCAATGACGGCATCGGGGATATGCACGCCGGCGACATTTTTGCGAATCCAGTCGGCGGACTTGGCCGAGGCCAGTGGCCCGACGCCGGCCAATACATACGCTTTTTCGAGTAGCCCCAGATCGCGCACTTGCGCCATAAAGGTTTTGAAGCGCTCGACATCAAAGCAGTACTGGGTCTGGATAAACTGTGCCCCGGCAGCAATTTTTTTTGCCATGCGATGAGGCCTGAAATCCAACGGCGGCGCAAAAGGGTTCTCAGCTGCCCCCAGAAACAACCGCGGCGGTGAACTGATTGGCCTGCCACTCATAAACTGCTGCTCGTCACGCATCCGACGCACCATGCCCAGCGCCGAAATGCTGTCCATGTCGAAAACAGGCTTGGCCTCAGGGTGGTCACCCGACTGCACGCCGTCACCACTGAGGCACAAAATGTTGCATACCCCCATGGCGGCTGCGCCGAGAATATCCCCTTGCATGGCAATGCGGTTGCGGTCCCGACAGGACTGCTGCAGGATCATGGCGTAGCCCTTGCGTGTCAGCAGCGAGCAGATCCCCATGCTGGACATATGGCAGTTAGCGCCCGAGCTGTCGGTAGCATTGATCGCATCCACGTAGCCGTCGAACAGGGCAGCGCGCGCGTAGACGTCGTCGGGGTCGGCAGAATCCGG
The DNA here is from genome assembly GCA_002377985.1 of Halieaceae bacterium UBA3479. Classification (GTDB taxonomy): domain Bacteria; phylum Pseudomonadota; class Gammaproteobacteria; order Pseudomonadales; family Halieaceae; genus Luminiphilus. The sequence continues at coordinate 7,906 of DFQW01000120.1, forward strand.
TGGCGCGATCTCCGCGGTCACAGCGAATTTACCCGCGCGTAAAATGCGCTCGAAGCGTCCAGGGGAGGTGTGGCCCGGGAGAATCGGCAGGCTTTCGCCGGGGGTGGGCTCGTCGTCGAACTTCACGATTCGCCTCCGGCTCTGATCCGGACCGCGCGCAGCCACGCACTGTGGCCTTTGAGGCGGTTATCGACCGGCGCCTGAATAATCTTGATGGTCTGCTCCGGTGGGCCAATCTGTTGGCTGCCCTCCCAGGCATTGACCCACACGCAGGTCATCTCGGGCTTTATCTCACAGCCACCGTTTTGTCTGACCCCTCCGCAGGGGCCGTTGCGCAGGGTCTTGGGGCAATTCATGGGGCAGGCCATGCCGGTCTCACCCAGCGTGCACTGGCCGCAGGACTGTGAGTCGAACAGAAAGCCTTTGACGACACCCTCCACGGCGGCAAAGGGCTTGTCGAGTCGGTCGTAACCAACGCGCAAAAGAATGGGATTGAGTAAGGACAGGGTCCACTCGAGGGCTTCGTAGATTTTTTTTAGCCAACGCGCGTTGCGTACCGACCACAGGCGCACGGCTTTCATGACGCAACCTCGGCAAAGCCTTTCTGCTTGACCATCAATGCGAGCGCCTCATCGGAGACGCTTGCTTCGATCTCTCGGCCCAGCTGTTCTGCGATCTCTGTAAGCGCCCCCTCGGCCTCAATCGATGTGGTCACCCGGCGCCACTCATCGAGGTAGGCATCACTGCCGCCCTTACCGGCGCGCATGGCCGCGCGGTCAATCGCCTCCTGAAAGCGTGCGCTCAGCATGTATTTGCCGCGGTCTCGACCACGTTTGATCAACACTTGGGAGGGGATGTCGCGCCACAAAATATCAATACGCTGCATGACGTGCCTCCGGAGCGTCAGTCCAATGCAGGACTTGCTCGGCCAGAGCGGTTTCCAGCAGACCCATTCCCGATTGCAGGATCTCAAGCGGCAAGGCGAGTTGCTCGGCTGCTACCGCTGCCTGCTTACGTAGCTCGGCGTTATCGGTCTGCGCCAGATACAGTACGCGGGTGTAATTCCCGAACAGCATATCCCGTAACTCGGGGTGGCTGTCGAGCTTGAGCGCGCCGATCACCAGACGATCAAAATGGCGTACCAGAAAGTCGGTGAGGTAAAACGTGCCGGGTTCAGCCTCGGCCATGGGGTGGAATACCTCGGGCGTGGCAAAAAACTCATAACAATGGGCGCCGGGTAAGCGGGCAACATTCCACTTGGCCAAAACCGCATCGAGCCGGCCGCCGGTGCCGCAATCGGCGTAGGCTACAAACCGGTGCTGGTATTGCTCAGCGGTGTGCTCAAGCAGTGCGTCGACGCGAGCAGGAATAGCGTCGGGCGTGTTGTGCAGAGCGGCATCGATACACTGCACGTGCAGATGTTGCCAGCCATTGACTTGCTTCAGCGTTTCGATTTCCCGCGCGAGCGCACCGCAGGCGATGACCAGGATGTTATCCGGCATCGCCGCGAAGGTCAGGCGCTCTGCGCCAGTCGGCGCGCTTCGACAAGACGCACGGCAGTGGTGGCGGCCTCGGCGGCATCGCGGCAGTAGGCATCTGCCCCCACCGCACGGCCAAACTCTTCGTTCAGCGGGGCGCCGCCCACCAGCACGATGTATTTGTCGCGCAGGCCTTTCTCCACCAGCGTATCGATGACGACTTTCATATAGGGCATGGTGGTTGTCAGCAGCGCCGACATGCCCAGGATATCGGGCTGATGCTCTTCCAGAGCGCCCAGATAATCCTCTACGGAGTTATTGATGCCGAGGTCGTGTACCTCAAAGCCGGCGCCTTCCAGCATCATGGCCACTAGGTTCTTGCCGATGTCGTGGATGTCGCCTTTGACCGTGCCAATCACCATGGTGCCCACGGGTTTGGCGCCGGTTTCTGCGAGCAGGGGGCGCAGAATGGCCATACCACCCTTCATGGCATTCGCCGCTAACAGGACCTCGGGAACGAACAGAATGCCGTCTCGGAAATCGATGCCGACAATCGTCATGCCGTCGACCAGCGCCTTGCCCAGCACATCCTCGGCCGACCAGCCGCGCTCGAGCAAAATGTTGGTGCCTTCCTCGATTTCTTCGGTCAGCCCGTCGTACAGGTCGTCGTGCATTTGCAACACGAGATCTTCATCGGAAAGTTCCGACAGTACGATATCGTCGTCTTCATCTGACATGCTAGGGTCTCCGAGGGTCTAATAGTCGCGGTCGGCGAAAGACGCTTTTTGTTCCGCCATAAATGCTAGCAATGCCTCATCGATTGCCGGATCCAGCGCCGGCTCCTCGTAATCAGCAAGCATTTTTTTCCAAATTTTGTTGGCGCGTTGGGCGGTGTCCAGACCTCCCTCGGCGGACCACTGTTCGTAACTATTGTTGTCGGCAACACTAGAGCGATAAAACGCCGTCTCGAAGTTACTTAGCGTGTGCGCGGAGCCGAGAAAGTGCTTGCCGGGGCCGACTTCTTCAAACGCCGCCATTGCCTGTCCATTTTCTGACAGATCCATGCCGCTTAGCAATACCCGGATCATGTTCGCCTGATCACAATCCATGATGAACTTTTCGTAGCCCATGGCGAGGCCGCCCTCGAGCCAGCCTGAGGTATGTAGCATGAAATTGACGCCGGCCAGCGCCGAAGTTTGCAGGGTATTGGCCGCCTCATAGGCCGCCTGCGCGTCTGGCAATTTTGAGCCGCACAGACCGCCCCCGCTGCGAAAGGGTACGCCCAGGCGTCGCGCCAGCGCGGCCGCGGCGTAGATGACCATGCTGGGTTCTGGCGTGCCGAAGGTAGGTGCGCCGGTTGCCATGGAGACCGCAGCGGCGAAGGTACCAAAAATAACGGGGCAGCCAGGCCGTATCAGCTGGGTCAGAGCCATACCCGCCATGGCCTCGGCGAGAATCTGGGTAACCGTGCCCGCGACCGTTACCGGTGACATCGCGCCGGCAAGAATAAAGGGCGATACCACGGTGGATTGATTGTTGCGGGCGTAGACCTTGAGTGAGCCCAGCATGGTGGCGTCAAACACCAAGGGCGAGTTCACGTTGATCAAGCTGGTCAGTACACAGTTCTGATCGACAAACTCATCACCGAACACAATTTTTGCCATGTCCACAGTGTCCTGAGCGCGGCGCCAGTGGGTAACCGAGCCCATCAGGGGTTTGTCGCTGTATTTAAAGTGGCTGTAGACCATGTCGTAATGGCGCTTGTTAACCGGGAGGTCCACGGGTTCGCAAACGGTACCCCCTGCGTGGTGCAGGCCCGGGGACAGATACGTCAGTTTGACGAAATTCCGGAAGTCCTCGATGGTGGCGTAGCGCCGGCCCTTGTCGAGGTCGTGGACAAACGGGGAGCCGTAGGCGGGCGCCAGCACCGTTCGTTTGCCACCGATGGTGACGTTGCGCTCTGGATTGCGGGCGTGCTGCACATACTCTGCAGGGGCAGTGGCCCGAATAATTTGTCGGCACATGCCGGCGGGGAAGCGCACCCGGGTGCCATTGACGTCAGCGCCGGCTTCGCGGAAAAGATCGAGTACTTCGGGATCATCCAGAAAGTCGATGCCGATTTCTGCCAGCAGCCGATCGGCGTTGTGCTCAATGAGCGCGAGGCTTTCTTCGTCGAGCATTTCGAAGTAGGGAATCTTGCGTTCGATGAAAGGGGCTGTTGCCGCGGCAGGTGTGCCTCGAGCCTCACGTCGTCCGGCCCGACCCCCGCCTTTTCGCCTACTCGCACGTTCGTTCATCGCGCTACTTCCATTATGAGGCCTTCAGCGCCTCGAGCCTTTTTGCCGGTCCGACCGGGCCGTTGATGTTGCCGTGCCGTTCGGTTCGGATCCGGGACAATGATGACCCCGAAAGTGATCCGATATTCTAGTGGCAAAGCCCCATCTTCGGTACTGGTTTCAGCCCTGGACCTCCTCCGATCAAGGCCGCTACTGTGGCTTTCTCGGTGCCGCAAGGCTTGGACTAAACCGACACCCAGCGCACTAAAAGCGACATCGCCGACAGGAACTTTTTGTGGGTTTTTGAGAGCCGACAGGCGGCTGCATTTTCACAAGTTCTTCCCGCGCCAGGCGAAGTCCCGCGCCGCTCAAGCCAACCTCGACTTGTGCCTGAAAAAAGTCCGCCGGTTGATGCGGCGATCGCGGGTGACACGCGCCTATCCCAAAGCCGGTTTTAGCATTGACGCGATTCAAAACCCCACGGTAGCCTCCTACGCAGAATAAAGCGGGGGTGGTGTATCAATGGATTCTCAAGCTCGGATCGTTATCGTGGGTGGTGGCATCATGGGTGTCGCCCTTGCTTACCACCTTGCCGAGGAAGGTGAGACCAATGTCATGCTCATTGAAAAGGGCGAGCTGACCTCGGGGTCCACCTGGCATGCAGCCGGTCAGTGCCCCAGCCTCGTCGGTAATTACAACCTCGCCAAGATTCATGACTACGGTAACCGCCTTTATCCCACGCTCGAGGAGAAGACCGGTCAGTATGTGAGTTGGCACGCCTCGGGGGGTATTCGTATTGCGCGGCAACAGGCAGATCTGGATTGGTTCCATTACATGAAGGGTATTGCCGATAACGTCGGCTTTCGCATGGAGATCATTGATCCCGCCAAGATCAAGGAGATCAATCCGTTTTACGACGTTGACGGTGTCATTGCCGGTGCCTGGACAATGGACGATGGTCATGCGGATCCCTCGGGTCTGACCAATGCCATGGCCAGGGGAGCTACCGATAAAGGAGTCAAAATTGTCCGTCACAATCGCGTTGTGGATATCAATCGTTTGCCTTCAGGTGAGTGGGAGGTCGATACCGAGCGGGGCAAAGTAACCTGCGAGATTGTTGTGAATGCAGCGGGCAGCTTTGCCCGCCAGGTCGCGCAGATGGTGGGTGCTGACCTGCCCATCTGTAATATGGAGCACCATTACATTGTGACCGGCGCGATTCAGGAGTTTATCGACCGGGACGAGGAGTTCCCGGTGATGCGCGATCCCTATGCATCGGCGTATATCCGGCAGGAGCAGAAGTCGGGCCTGATCGGTATTTATGAATCGACCGGCTTAACCGAGGCCTGGGGCCCCGACGGGCTGCCGCCCTGGTCCTCGGACAGCGAGCTGTTCCCGGATGACCTTGATCGCCTGATGCCCTGGCTGGAGCGTGCGATGAACTGCATGCCGCCGATGCTCAATGCCGGTATCAAACGCATTGTAAATGGTGCCATCCCGCACTCTGCAGATGGCCCCCCCCTGTTGGGCCCGGTGGCCGGTATCGAGAATTTTTGGCTTTGCTGCGGGTCGTCTTTTGGCATTGCGCAGGGGGCGGGCTGCGGCAAGTATCTGGCGCAGTGGATGGTTCACGGGGACTCCGAACTCAATATGACCGGATTTGATCCGCGGCGCTTTGGTGTCTTTGCCGATCGAGACTATATGCGCGCCAAGGGCTTTCAGGATTACGGATTGACCTACGCAACCCCACTGCCCGGGGAGGAGTTCCCCGCCGCGCGCGACTGCCGCTTGAGTTCACTGCACGATACCTTGAAGGATAAGGGCGCGGTCTTTACCCAAACCTTTGGTTGGGAGCGGCCCAAGTGGTTTTCGCTGGATGGTTGTAAGGAGGCGCATAGCTTTCGACGCAACAACGTATTCGAGGTGGTGCGCGAGGAGTGTCGTGCTGTGCGGGAGCGGGTGGGTGTCATCGATCTCTCTGGCTTCGCCAAATATGATGTGTCGGGCCCGGATGCGGAGCGTTTCCTGAATCGGGTACTCGCCAATCGGATGCCGCGGCTCGCCGGCGGTATTGCACTGGCGCACTTCCTGTCAAAGAACGGCCGCATCCTCGGCGAGGCCACGGTGACACGGATCTCAGATCAGCATTTTTATCTGCTGTCCGCAGCCAGCGCCGAGCTCAGAGATCTGGATCATCTGGTGCAGCAGGTTCAAGAGGGTGAGCAGGTCGAGATTCGCAACAGCACCGAAGATCGCGGGGTCATCGTTTTGGCGGGGCCATTAGCCCGGAAAGTATTGGCGAGCCTGACTGATGCTTCTCTGGAAAACGCGGATTTTCCATGGCGAAGCGCGCAAACCATCGAGATTGCGGGGATCTCCACGCTGGCGCTGCGCATCAATTACGTGGGTGAACTGGGCTGGGAACTGCATCCGTCCATGGCTGATCTGCCTGCTCTCTATGCGGCCGTATGGGCGGCAGGCGAGGCGCATGGCATCGCCGATTTTGGTCTCTATGCCCTAAACAGTTTGCGTATGGAAAAGGCCTACCGCGGTTGGGGTGCCGAGCTGACCAACGAGGTCAATTTGCTGGAGGCCGACATGGCGCGCTTTTTTGGCGGCGCCAAGGAGGACTTTAATGGTAAAGGGGCCACGGAATCCGGAAAGCCTGGCCCGCTACGCCTTGTGTATTTCGAGGTCGATGCACAGGACGCCGACGTGCGCGGCGGTGAGCCGATATTCCTGAACGAGACCTGTATCGGCGTAACGACTTCCGGTGGGTATGGTCATGCTGTTGAGAAGAGCCTCGGGTTTGGCTATGTCCCGCCGGCGCAAGCCGTACCGGGCTCGGTGATTGATATCGGCATCTTGGATGCGCGCTGCCGGGCGACGGTGCTAGCCGATCCGGTCTATGACCCCGGCAACGACCGGCTGGCCAGCTGATGACCGCCTTACCCCAGCAGTGTGAGGTTGTTGTCGTAGGCGGCGGCGTTATCGGTGTTTCGGTGGCCTACCATCTAGCCGACGCCGGCATTACCGATGTCGTGCTGCTTGAGCGCAAGGAGCTGACCAGCGGCACCACCTGGCACGCTGCCGGATTGGTGGGGCAATTGCGGACCTCCATTAACATGACCAAGCTCGCGCGCTACACCAGCGAGCTGTATCGCGGACTGGAGGCGGAAACTGGCCAGGCGACGGGTTATCGACAGTGTGGCTCGATTTCGATTGCGGCGACCGCCGAGCGGTTCGAGGAGCTCAAGCGCAGCGCCTCCATGGCCAAGGTATTCGGGCTCGAGGTCAATGTGTTGTCGGTGCCCGAGATTGCCGAGCGCTACCCGCTGATCCAGACGGATGATCTGTTCGGTGGCATTCACATTCCCTCCGACGGCTACGCCAATGCAGTCGATATTACCCAGGCGCTGGCCAAGGGTGCCAAGCGGCGCGGTGCGCGCATTTTTACCGAGACCAAGGTCGAGGCCATTCTGCGCGAGGGTGATCAAGTCCGCGGTGTACGCACAGCTCGTGGAGAGATTCGCGCAAAGTACGTGGTGATCTGTGGCGGCATGTGGTCCCGCGATCTCGCGGCATCGGTCGGGGTTAATCTGCCGCTCCATGCCTGCGAGCACTATTACGTGCTCTTTGAGTCGGTCGAGGGGCTGAGTCCGGAGCTACCGGTGCTCAGGGATTACGACGCCTGCACGTATTACAAATACGACGCGGGAAAGTTGCTGGTGGGTGCATTTGAACCCAGCGCCAAGCCCTGGGGCATGGAGGGGATATCTGAGGACTTCTGCTTCGACGAGATCGCTGGCGACTTTGATCACTTTGAACCGGTTCTGCACGATGCCATGAAGCGCCTGCCTGCGCTTGAGCGCGCGGGCATACAGAAATTCTTCTGTGGTCCCGAAAGTTTTACACCAGACGTCCGCTACCACCTGGGTGAGGCGCCCGAGCTAAAGAACTGCTTTGTCGCGGCAGGACTCAACTCGATTGGTCTGCAGTCCGCCGGGGGGGTGGGCAAAGTGACCGCCGAGTGGATTCGTGACGGACAACCGCCCATGGATTTGTGGAGTGTGGATGTGCGGCGCAATATGCCGTTTCAGCGTAATCGTCAGTACCTGCAATCTCGCGTCAGTGAGAGCCTGGGATTGCTCTACGCCACGCACTTTCCCTTCCGCCAGTACGAGACGAGCCGAGGCGTCAGAAAATCGGCGATCCATGATCGCTTAGTTGCCGCTGGAGCCTGCCACGGCGAAGCCTTTGGTTGGGAGCGCCCCAACTGGTATGCGCCCGCCGGCGTTGAAGCTATCTATGAATACAGTTACGGCAGGCAGAACTGGTTTGAACACTCGGCGGCAGAGCATCGCGCTGTGCGCGAGGGTGTGGCGCTGTTTGATCAGTCCTCCTTTGCCAAGTTCCGGCTGGAGGGGCGTGATGCCGCCGCTGTCTTGAACCCGGTGTGTGCCAACGATATCGACGTGGCGCCTGGTCGGGTGGTGTATACCCAGTGGCTCAACCCGCGGGGCGGTATCGAGGCGGACCTCACTATCACTCGTCTCTCTGAGCATGCTTTTATGATCGTCGGTGGTGCGGAGACCGAGGTCAGGGATTTTTACTGGCTCAAAAAGCACATTCCCGATGACGCCCATTGCGTGCTGACCAATGTCACCTCCGCCATGGGGGTAATATCAATCATGGGGCCCCGGTCCCGCGCGTTGCTGCAATCACTCACGCCGGACGATCTCAGTCATAGGGGCTTTCCCTTTGCCACCAGTCGTGACATCGAGATGGGGTTTGGCTTTGTGCGTGCTTCACGCATTACCTTTGTCGGTGAATTGGGCTGGGAACTCTATATTCCCACCGAGTTTATGCAGGACGTCTACGATCGCATTGTGGCAGCGGGTACGGACCACGGACTGGTTCACGCCGGGTATCACGCGCTGAATTCATTACGGTTGGAAAAAGCCTACCGCCACTGGAGCCACGATATTACCGACGAAGATTCGCCGCTGGAGGCGGGTCTGGACTTTGTCGTGAAGTTCGATAAAGCGGGTGGATTTATCGGTCGTGAGGCATTACTTGCGCAACGGGAACAGGGTCTGACGCGGCGGTTGGTGCAGCTGCGCCTGACCGATCCGCAGCCTCTCATTTATCACAACGAGCCCATCTGGCGAGACGGAGCGCTGGTGGGGCACATTACTTCTGGCGCCTACGGTCATGTGTTGGGCGGTGCGGTGGGGCTAGGCTATGTGTCGTGCGAGCCAGACGCCGCCGCCGAATCCGTATTGAGCGGGCAGTATGAAGTCGAGGTGGCCTGTGAGCGGGTTCCTGCCGAGGTCTCGCTACGACCGCTCTACGACCCCGACAACGCGCAAATCAGGCGCTAGAGCGGCAATATCAGGCGGGCGTCTGCGCCCCGTATGGGGAGTCCCCGATGACCTTGCGCAGCTCAAGGTTGATTTGACCGGTGCCCGGATGGGGCCGCGGTGAGTGAGGCTACGCAACAGTCTCACTCGGACACTCAGGCGCTTTGTTGCAAATCCTCTGTTATCAGCCGGATCGGAAACTTGGCGCGGATCTCGGCGTCTATCTCGGGGGGGATATGGCGCGGTACATAGGTCGACAAAATGCGATCGCGGGTGCGAATCGCATTATCAATCGCCAGTGACTTGTCGGACGCCTCCCACACGGTGGGGCTGAAGCGATTGCCGACTTCCGGGTAAAGATACTCGCTCTGCATGACCGCCAACGTATGATCAGATCCGAGGTAGTGGCCTTTGTCGCCCAGGCATACCTGAGCGAGGTCATCGAACCCCAGCGTGCGCTCGTTCACCTCAATCCCGCGGACAGCGCGCAACGTGGCGCCAAGGACATCGTTATCCAATATCAAACTCTCTGCGCAGGCGCCCAGCAGGCTTGCGTACATTCCCGCCGCTTCATAAATGAGATTGGCTCCGGCGAGTGCGGGGGGCATCAGGGTGTGCGCGCGCTCCGCACCTGCCTGAAAATCCGGCATGTTGGCATCAGTCATGCCGCACGCGGTGCCAAAGGGCAGGTCGAAGTACAGACCAAGCTGGGCGCAGCCGCTCGATATCAATCCTTGTTCGGGCGAGCCACCGCTCATAGCACCCGTGCGCAAATCCGAGACAAACGGCCAGGCGCCGATAATGGCCGGTGCGCCCGGCTCGATTGCATTCACGTAGACCAGACCGCCGATACATTCGGCCCATGCCTGACTCACCGCACCCGCCAATGTGGCAGGGGTGGTCGCACCCGCTTGCCCGGCAGATAGCAGCAGCACCGGCATGCCACCCTCCACGGCAACCCTGAGGCACTCCAGCGCGTCCTGCGCAAATTTCATGGGCGGCACGACAAAACAGTTGGACTGACTGACAAAGGGGCGCGCTCGCCACTGGGCCTCGCCGCCGGCAATGATGTGTAGCATCTCCAGCGCTTTACTCAGGTGGTCGCAGTTACTCCAGCTGGCACCCACGTGCTTGCGCGTGCCGGCGACACAACAATAGGTGGTATTGAGATCCATCTCGTAGGTGTTCTCGAGATCTCTGAGCACGCACATGCGTTGAAACATGTGGATGTGTTCGCAGTTGTCGGCAATGCGGGCGAGGTCGTAGAGGTCACGGGTTGTGGAATCGCGATACTCATTTTTAACGGAGTCGGCGATCATCACCGCCGCGCCGGCGGTAGCAAAGTGGACCCGTGATCCAGACAGGTCCAGATCAAAGGCCGGATCCTGCGCGTGCAGCGTGAGGTTTCTTTTGGCTTTGCTCAGCGCGTCTTCTGCGACTTTACGGGGGATTCTCAGGCGACCGTCGTCACCCATGATGGCGCCCACTGCGGTACAGGTTTCGATGCAGTGCGGTGTGGCGTCCTTGAAGCCGACTTCTTCGAGAATACGAAAGATATTGTCGACGATTGCGGCGAGGGCTTCATCCGAGAAGGGCTTGTAGCGCCCCCCGCGCTCGCCGGGCCGCACGGGCTTCATGGTTTCTTCTAATGGTGCTGCCCGCTGTGCATGCCGCGCTTGTCTTCCTCCCGGACGTCTCGCCATTGTCAGGTCCCCCTTAAGGCCGGCGACTGTTGTTCCGCAGCGCTCGGGGCTGCAGAATCCGAGGATAGTGTTACGCAGAAAAGGGCGTCTTCGCCAGCACTAAATTATCGTGCTCGCGATTATCGAGACGCGGAGTGAACGGGCTGTTGCACCCCCGGCGGCAGGTTCTTTTTTGAAAGTCGTGCGTTACTCGGCAGCGCGTCTCTGTAGCGCCTCAGGGTTACTCCAGAAGCCGCTCATCAATTCACTCTGTGCCACGACATAGAGGGCATCTGTATCGATGATGACCCGGGTATCGTCACTCACTGACCCCGGCCTCAGCGTGACTTCGCCCACCGGTGCGATACTGGCGCGCTGGGCGTCCGTTTTGTCCCGGATTTCAAACAGCGCGACACGGTCAACTTGCTGGTAGCCGTCGTCTGTTTTGCCGCTCGCGGAGTAGGGCACGGTGAGTCGGTCACTCTCCTCGCCCGCGAGATAGGTAAACGCATAGCGATTGTATTGCGCCGGGCTGTAGGCCCACTCGTAGCCCGTCCCAATTTCGATCAAGCTGCGTGATACGGGCGCCGCGGTATCCGAGATATCGAACAATTCCAGTTTCGGCAAGCGGGTCTCGCTGGATCCCAGGCCCAGCAGCAGTTCGTCGCTGACTTCGTGCAAGAGATCAGAGAAGCCGGGCACTTCCAATTCGCCCAGTATTTTTGGGGCTGCTGGGTCGGCCAGATCGATGATATAGAGCGGGTCGATGCGCTCGAAGGTCACCAGATACGCCTTCGGACCCATAAATCTGACGCCGTAGAGGTCCTCGTTGATCTTACCGAGGCGCGCGTCGTCATTATCTCCCAGAGAGGACAGCAGCGAGAGCTCCGGGGCAGAGGCATCGGGCTCGATTATGTGCAGCACATGGCGAAATTGATCGTCGACTTCGCCGGTCCATCGGGTCGTAATCAGTCTGAGGGCGCCTTCAAACTCGCTGATGCGAAAGTCCGCGTTGCCACCGGAATAGAGCGCACCGCTGACCGATTCCGAGCCCAGATACGACCAATCGTCGCGGTCCAAGAGATGTATCAAGGTTGAATCAGCGTCATTGTGCCACTCGACAAAACTCAACGCGACGAAGGTATCGCCGATATAGACGCCATCTACTGACTCCATCACGCAGGCAGCCTCGACCACTTCGCCGCTGCTGGCCGACAGTGTCAGTAAGGTGGTAATAATCGGGTCGGCAGGCCGCTCCGTTGCGAGCGGATGCTCGGGGTCTTGCCGATAACAATCGTCGAGGGCCAGGGGGCTGATCGCCTCGCCATTAAGGCTGATTGCGGGCAGGATATCTTGATCAGTCACCTCGGCGAGGACCGCCTCGTTGTTGGCGATTTCCTCTTCGGTGGAAGGGTAGGGCACCAGGCCCTCGATGATGGGCGTATGCCGTGATATGAGGTAAATGTGATCAGCGCGTCTGCGCGACGAAACCAGCGCGCCCTCCACAGACCATTGATCACGAAGTGCCGGTTGCGAGGGGTCGGTCAGGTCGTAGGTTTCGAGCTTGACCTCGCTGGCCTCCCAATAGCCGGGTTCAATGTGGCGCGGGCCAAAAGCGCCCCACCACGCCGTCGAAAGCAGTACCTGCAGCGTATCATCGGACAGGTACATGCCCTCTGCCCGATAACCCTCCTCTAGCGCGATGCGGGCAAGGAATGTGCCGCCGCCCGCGCCGGGATCGGTCTGGAAGAGACGGATCTCGGCATTTGCTGGTGGTTCCTCCGGGGCGATTGCATCGCCCTCGGCAGGCAGCGGTGTGTCTTCCAGAATAAAGCAGCATCCGCTGCGACTGGGCGCGATGGCGAGGGTGGATCCGTCGTACTTGACGATGTCATATTCGTCGGTGTTGGGCTCGAGGGTGTAGGTTGTCGAGTACCCGCTCCCGGCGCCGTCCTGCGCCGGCGCACTGTCGGCAAACGCCACTGCGCGCTCTGTGTTGACCAGGGTCGTGAGCTTGTTCTTGTAGGCGGCTATTCCCTCGCCTGGCGAGGAATTGATCCACAATCCGGAGGGTGGATCTGGTGGCGGGGCCGTCACCACCGGTGAGGGTGGTGCTTCGCTACTGCTCCCGCCGCCACAACTACTCAGTAATGACCAGACGGCCATTAAAGCCGCGCGCTTTAGCCAGATTGCCTTGTTGCTCTTCATGGGATGCTAGGCGCCTCCGTCGCCACCGCCGCCTCCGTCACCACCGCCTCCATCACCACCGCCGGCAAATGCGCCCCCGGCATCGCCGGTGTAGCCGCCGTCCTTATCAAAGTGGCCGGAACCCCCGGCGTACCACATCACCGAGCCATCTGATTCTACTCTGCCTTTGAGCTGTCGATCGCCGCATTTTTTACACACCATATACGCGCCGCCTGTGTCGAAGTCTGCTTGTTTGTCAGAATTGAAGCCGTGGGCAAGGCTGCCGCAGGCGGTGCATCGGTACACCACTGCAATAATCAGCGCCACAACACCGCCGAGGGCGAGACAAATTGACACGATAACGAGTGGCTCTGAATCCATACAGATCTCCTTCATCGTCAGGGTATGGAAAGAACCCTACCGGGTTCGACGATAGAGATAAATACGGACATTTGATGGGCGCGTGCTGCGATTCTGCTTGGGGCGGCGTGTGGTGGCGGATTGGGCAGCGACTGTGTCAACAGTAAGGAAACCTTATTCACCATCGCCAACATTTGCGGTGAGGAAAGCCTTCCTGCAGGACGCATGGGTTTACAGCGAGTTCCCCCTGACGGAGGTTGACTTAAATGCCGGACAACGCGAGTAGACTTTGGTGGGGAGCCGCGGCACCATTTGCGCTCGCTACGTGCGTCGCCGAGGGCCTAGAGCATGGGATTACCCACTGTAAGTTCATTGATCAAGTTGGCGGTGCTGATGGCCCTGTTGTCAGAGGGTACCGTTGCGCTGGCAGTTGAAGGACCTTCAACTCCGCGGCGCTTTTCCGCAGACGATATCTTCGAGCTGGAGTGGGCGCGGTCCCCTGCGCTGTCTCCCGATGGGCGTCAGGTCATCTGGGTTAGGGCTGGTTATGATCGTGTGACTGACAGACCCAAAGGCGCGCTGTGGGTGACGGATGTCAACAGTGGTTCGTCAGAACCCCTGGTAACCGGCCGGGGTAGTTATCACAGTCCCCGCTTCTCGCCCGATGGATCGCGTCTTGCCTATATTGCCAGCGAAGACAAGGCGTCGTCCCTTATGGTGCGCTGGCTGGCCTCCGGCAGAGAAACGAAGGTGGCAGATCTTGAACACTCACCTCGACAGGTGAGGTGGTCTCCCGATGGTAAACAGCTCGCTTTCGTGCTGTTTACGCCCGCAGAGGGGCTGGACCTCAGCGCGTCGAAAGCCCGAAAACCGGGCAATGCGGAGTGGGCTGACCCCATGAGATTTACCGACAACCTGGTTTTTCGCTTTGATGGGCGCGGCTTCCTGCAGGAAGGTGCAGACCAGATCTACATTGTGCCATCCCACGGAGGCACACCTCACAAGATTACGTCCAGTGCCAATGGATTCAGTGATCCCGTTTGGAATCGGGACGGAGGGATGCTCTATTTCGTGGGCAATGAGGCCGAGAGGGCCGAAATGGATCCCATCGAATCCGAGATCTATACATTTGATCTTGCGACGAGAGAGCAGCGCGCAATCACTGACAGGGACGGGCCCGATCATTCGCCGGCGATCGCTCCCGCGGGCAAGGGTCTGGCATGGTTGGGATACGACGACCAGAGAGTGTCCTACCAGCAAACCGAGCTCTATGTTCGTCTTGCGGAGAATCAGGCGCCAAAACTGCTAACAGCCAACTTCGACCACAGTCTTTCGGATATCAGCTGGTCGGAGGACGGGCAAACTGTGTTGGCTCAGGCTACGGTCGAGGGACAGATTCATCTGGTCGAAATCGACATGCAGGGGGGAGTGACCACATTGGTCCGAAGCATCGGTGGGACCAGCCTGGGGCGGCCCTACGCGGCTGGAGATCATGCAGTGATCGGCACAGGAGCATCACGGGTGATTGCCTGGACCATGGGCGCGCGTGAGCGACCTGCTGATCTTGTAATTCAGGTAGGAGGCAAGGAACCCGCTGTTGTAACGGACCTGAACTCAGATTTACTGGCTGCCATCTCGGCCCCCAATATTATTGAATTGCAGGTGCCGTCGAGACTGGATGGCTTGAACGTTGAAGCCTGGATGGCCATTCCCGAAGGCGTGGAAGCAGATGGCACTGCGCCCATGATCCTCGAGATTCATGGCGGTCCTTTTGCCATGTATGCCGATACGTTTGCTGCGGAGATTCAGCGTTATGCTGCCGAGGGCTATGTAACGGTCTGGGCGAATCCGAGAGGTTCGACCGGCTATGGTGAGCAGTACGCCCGCGAAATTGATCAGGCCTATCCGGGTCCTGATCACGAGGATCTCATGAGCGTTGTGGACAAGGTGGTGGAGCTCGGTTGGGTTGACCCGCATCGCTTGTTTATCACCGGTGGCTCCGGCGGCGGTGTGCTCAGTGCCTATGCCACCGGTATGACCGATCGTTTCGCCGCGGCAGCGGTGATTAAACCGGTCATCAACTGGTTTACCATGGCTTTGGCCGCTGATATCGGGGTCATGGTATCCCGCCACTGGATCCGCGGCGAGCCGTGGAAAGAACCTCAAAAGTACTTTGATCTTTCACCCATCCGCGTAGTAGGGAATGTGACCACGCCAACGCTGGTGATGGTGGGGGAGGAAGACTGGAGAACCCCCACCTGGGAGGCCGAACAATGGTATACGGCCCTCAAAATGCAGGGGGTGCCCGCGGCCTATGCGCGAGTACCCGGTGCGTCTCACTCCATTGCCGCGAGGCCAAGTAATATGGCATCCAAAGTGGACGCCATCATGTCTTGGTTTGCGCGTTTTGATCCGGCAAAAGCCGCCGACACCGAGTAAACGGGGCCGCGATCTGAATGCGAGTAATAGGGGGGTGAAACCAGATTGCGGAGATAATTGGCGCGGAATGCAGGAGTCGAACCTGCGACCTTCGGTTTCGTAGACCGACGCTCTATCCAGCTGAGCTAATTCCGCGCGGTACCCAACGAGACTGATGCCCGTCGGGGCGCGTAGTATACACACTTGACGGGGCCGGGCCAGCCGTCGATTGCCTTCACACCCAAGCGCGCGTGCCCAGTCTGAAAGCACTGTTTTAGTGGCTCGAACGAATCTGGAGGTTGGTCAGCATGCAGATCCTCGTCGACGCCGATGCCTGCCCCGTTGTGATTCGCGAGATACTCTATCGCGCGGCCCAAAAGCGTGGGCTGAGGCTGACGCTGTTTGCCAATCAGTCGTTTCAAGTGCCGGCTTCGCCGCTGATCAGCCTGTATCAGGTGGCCAAGGGGCCCGACATGGCGGACCACGAAATTGCTGCACGGGTCTCCCCCGGCGATTTGGTTATAACGGCAGATATTCCCCTTGCCAGCGAGGTGCTGGAGAAGGGCGCGCTGGTGGTGACACCTCGTGGTGAGCGTTACACCGAAAATAACATTCGCCAGCGGCTGCAAATGCGCGACTTTATGGAAACCATGCGCGCTTCAGGTGAGCACACGGGAGGGCCGCCGCCGCTCAACCAGAGCGATCGCAAGACCTTCGCCGATCAGCTTGATCGTATCCTGACTCAAGCGGCGCGCAAGATCTGAGAGGTCTAACTCGACGAGGTGCCGCTGTTAACCACAGGTTGTGCCGCACGGTCACTGCAAAGAATGACCAGAAGATTGCTTACCAGTGTTGCCTTGCTATTGGCATCCAATTCGAGGATTTGCCGCGCAGACAGCTGTTGCAGTGCGGCTTCTACCATACTCACCGCGCCCTCGACGATCTTGCCACGGGCGGCCACAATGGCCGAAGCCTGTTGCCGCTGCAGCATGGCGCTGGCGATTTCCGGCGCGTAGGCGAGGTGACTGATGCGGGCTTCGAGCACTTCGACCCCCGCTTTGCCGAGGCGCTCCTGTACCTCGGCCTTTAGGATGTCGCCAATTTCGTTAGCGCTACCCCGTAGCGTGATGGATTCGCCCTCGTGGTCATCATAGGGGTAGCTGGTTGCCATGTTGCGAATGGCCGCTTCGCTTTGGATCGCGACGTAATCTTCATAGTCATCAACCTCAAAAACCGCTTCTGCGGTATCGACCACCCGCCATACCACGACCGCTGCGATTTCGATCGGATTGCCAGCGGAGTCATTGACTTTTAACTGACCACTCTCGAAGTTACGGATTCTCAGGGAGACCCGCTGCTTGCTGTAGAAGGGGTTTGCCCACCGTAGGCCCAGCGCGCGGTCGGTCCCGACATATTGTCCAAAAAGTTGCAGTACCCGGCCCTCATTGGGTGCCACCATATAAAAACCGCCAAGACAGATGACCGCGGATAGAGCAACGACTAGCGCCAACGCTTTGGGGGCGACGCCCCCCAACAGAATCGCCCCGGCAACACCGGTAGCAATTGAGATGGGTAGAACAGCCAACATCGGGTAGCCCGACGTGGTAGCGGCTCGCTTTTCATCTTGCATAGAATGTTCCTCCAAAGTCAGGCTGATTTCGGTCCCGGGCCCCCCCAGCCAACCGATGGCTGGCAAGGTCGGCCGCTAGGTCACCACCTTATCAGAAGAGGGCGGGGTTTCCTGTTGCCCGTAGCCGATCCTCCACTGCGCAAAATTGCAACGCTCGGGCCGGCTTGGTCGGAGCATGCTCCTTCCCCCGGCAAGCAAAGGCGGAGCTGCGTCAGGCGTCGATCCATTCAATGATCTCTGCCTCAAGGTTATCCATATCGACCGTATCTTCGCTGACAGCCCAACCGATTACTGCAATACCTGCGTCACGGGTTGATGCTGCGTCACCCGTGATCAAAGGGTGCCACGCCGGCAGTGGCTGGCGTTCATGAACCAGCCGGTAGGCGCAGGTTTTAGGCATCCAGGCCAGTTCCGAAGCGGTCATACCCCGCACATTGAGGCAATCCTTGACCTTGGAGAAGCGATCCCGGTAGCTGGTGCAGCGCGCTGTCTCGGTATTCAGTAGCGTACAGGCAACCCGCGTGTAAAAAACGTCAGCGCTCTCCTCATTGACCAGTTTGTGCAGGCAGCATTGTCCGCAGCCGTCACAAAGAGATTCCCACTCGCTGTCGGTCAGCTCGGCCAGCGTTTTCTGTTCCCAAAAAGGTGCGTCAGACATACCTTGCTCGTGTTGGACCAGTGCCCTTTGGCCGACGGTTTGATACTACCGCATTGGGTGCAAGCTGTTGGCGCTGTGATAGGGGGATGCGCAAAATACGCTGCAGCGGTTGCCCGGCGCGCATCTGCGTGCGGCAGGGGTGACTGACCTGCCTGATGATCGAGATTAGAACACGGCGCCCGGATGACGGATAATCACGCCAGAGAGGATTAAGGAGCCGTAAAATATGGATCTGGGAATCAAGGGTCGTCGAGCACTCGTCTGTGCTTCTTCAAAAGGGTTAGGCAAGGGGTGTGCCCGGGCTCTTGCGGCGGAGGGCGTTGATCTGGTCCTCAATGCCAGGGGTAGCCAGGCGCTGGAAGCCACGGCTGATGAGTTGCGTGGTCAATACGGCGTGCAGGTGACTGCGGTGGCGGCGGATGTCACCAGCGAGTCTGGGCAGCAGGCCGTGCTCGACGCCGCCGGCGATGTCGATATTCTGGTGACCAATGCCGGTGGACCTCCCCCCGGTCTGTGGTCTGACTGGACGAGAGACGATTTTATTGCGGCCTTCGATGCCAACCTGCTTACACCGATTACCTTCATTAAGGCACTGTTACCCGGTATGACGGAGCGCGGATGGGGCCGCATCGTCAATATCACCAGTGTCGCGGTCAAAGCCCCGATTCCCGTTCTCGGGCTATCCAATACCGCTCGTTCGGGGTTAACCGGCTACGTTGCGGGTGTTTCCAGACAGGTGGCGGGTACCGGAGTCACCATCAATAATCTTTTGCCGGGCCTACACGACACGGATCGATTGGCCACCCTGGACAAGGTGGATGCCGATGCGCGCGGGATTTCGGTAGAGGCCGCCAGGGCGGCGCGAATGGCGACCGTACCCGCCGGGCGTTTCGCCACTTCCGAGGAGTTTGGCGCGGCGTGTGCCTGGTTGTGCTCCAATCAGGCTGGATTTGTTATCGGTCAGAATATTCTGCTTGATGGGGGCGCATTTCCCGGCGCAATGTAGCCCGGGCGCTCCGCCGTGGCGGGCGCGGCGGCCGTCGCTGCTGATGGGTCAAGTATCTTTGCCTTGGGCGCGCAATCGCTGGATCAGGCTTGAGGTGTCCCAGCGGTTCCCCCCCAGCGCCTGCACGTCGGCATAAAACCCGTCGACCAGCTCGGTGACAGGGACGTTAATGTTGGCAGCCCTCGCCGCGTCGATCACGATGCCCAGATCTTTTCGCATCCAGTCAACAGCAAAGCCAAAGTCAAATTTGCCGGCGATCATGGTACTGGCGCGGTTATCCATCTGCCAGGATTGGGCCGCACCCTGGGCGATCACCTCGATCACCCGCGATGCGTCGAGACCGACTCGCTCAGCAAAGTGAATTCCCTCCGCCAAACCCTGCACCAGTCCCGCAATGCAAATTTGGTTCACCATTTTGGTCAGCTGACCCGTGCCCGGGGCGCCCATATGTCGGACGCACTTGGCGTAGCATCCAATCAGCGCTACCGCATTCTGATAGTCTGGTTCGGTGGCCCCCACCATAACGGTGAGCGCACCCTTTTCGGCGCCAATTTGCCCCCCCGAAACCGGCGCATCGAGGAACCGGACGCCGGTTTGACGGGCGGTGTCAGAGAGCGATACGGCCAGCGCCTCCGAGGTTGTTGTGTGATCGATGAGCAGGGCGCCAGCGGACAGGGTTTTCAGCACGCCCGTATCCGACGTGGTGACCGATAGCACGTCGTTATCGTTGCCCACGCAGATCATCACGGCATCTTTCTTTGCCGCCGCCTCGGCGGGGGTGCTGGCGCCGGCGCCGCCGAACTCTCTCCGCCATGCCTCGGCCCGCGCATGGGTACGGTT
>DFQW01000087.1:0-3038 GCA_002377985.1 Halieaceae bacterium UBA3479
CTGTGAAATAAACCCATTATTGTCCCCTCGAACCCTGTTGCACCGTTACTGCCACTTTAGCATTCTCAGTCCAATGACCACGTCGGGCAAACAGTCAGCTTGGCAACCCATCAATCGAAATGACAGTCTGTGCAGTCAAAAAGCACAATCGCGCCTCCGATGGCCCACTTAGAGAGATGAACTGATGCAAAATCTATATGGTCCGGCAATCGTACTTGGGCTAATCATTGGCGGTGCGATCATCGTCGATGACTTTATCCGACCCCATGCTCAGCACCGGCAAATGAAAATGGCAGTCGATACCGCCCCACCGGGTCCCGGTGCTGACCACAAAGTGTGGGTCATGAAACAAGGCGGTGACGCCGATAAGGCGATGCATCGTGAAATGCGCATCATTATGGATGATGATCCAACGAGGGCTGACCGCGGAAAGACAATCATTATGGTAAAGGTCGAAAATGACCAGTTGGATGCTGCTGCGAGCGGTCAGGCACTTGCCGAGGCGATTCGGGAGGTGGTGGATGCTGCGCGCTCGGAGGGTCGCGAACCGACTGAGGAAGAAATCACAGCCGCGGTAACCGCCATCAGTGGAGAATCGAGCCAGATTGAAGTGGAAGTAGACGTCACTGGTGCAGGACCGCTACCCGACTAAAGCATACGGACTCGGAACTTCTTGGTACTAAAAGTGTCAGAGCTGGCTTGCTCGCAAGCCAACGGCCGATGAGGCTGGCTGAACAGCTTCACGAACGTGCCTTATGGAGTTGGAACGGTGTATATCGAAGTCAAATCGAGACAGTCTCATGCGCATCATTCTGGTTGAGGATGATCACAGTCTGGCCACGGCTCTGGCTAAGGCGCTGTCAACAGAAGGCAATACCGTAGATAGCGTCAATACGGGCGAGGCTGCGCTCTTCCTCGTGGAAAATACCGACGCAGATGCGGTGATTCTCGATCTGGGGCTACCAGACATGGATGGTCTTGAGGTGCTGGCGAGACTCAAGCGCATTAAGCGGCATTTGCCCGTGATGCTACTCACCGCGCGCGACTCCCTCAACGATAAGGTGTCGGGCCTAGACAGTGGGGCTGACGACTATTTAACCAAACCCTTCGATATGCCCGAGCTCATTGCGCGACTGCGGGTCATGCAACGCCACAACAATGGGCAGTCGCAAGACACCCTGACCCATGGTGAAGTAGTCATAGACGTCAGAGCCAATACCGTACTTCGCGACGATCAGCCGGTGTCGGTCTCCTCTAAAGAGTACACCCTGCTGACAACGCTGATGGAGAATCGTGGGCGGCTCCTCTCGCGCGAGCAACTGGAAGCAAAAATCATGGGTTGGGGCGAAGAAATTACCAGCAATGCTATTGAAGTTCATATCCACAATCTTCGCAAAAAACTTGGCCGGGATTTTATAAAAACGGTTAGAGGCATCGGCTACGGAGTCGGTCTTTGATACTCTCGATCCGCCGGTTCCTGATTCTGGTCTCTCTGGCAGCAACCGTTGTCGTCATTTTTATAGCGTCCTTTCAGGGCTACCGCGCGGGCACCCTAGCCACACAATCACTGCTCGACCAACAGCTGGTCGAAAAAAGCCAGCTGTTGCGTTCTGAGGCAACGCTGGAAACATCGGAATCAGTCAATCAACTTTTTCAGATCTTTGATCGCGATGGGCAACTCGTCAGAGGCTCACCGGGAGCCCCTAAAACCCCGATAAGCAGTGGATCTGACGGGTTTATCGACGTCAGTCACGACGGCATCCTGTGGCGAACGCTATCGACCAAGACCCCCTCTGGGGAGCTCATTGTCGTGGCCGAGCGCCGGGCATTGCAGTTTGAAATTGTCGAAGAGGTGGTGACCCAAACCCTGCTACCCATTGGCATCGGCATCCCCATACTGGCGGTGCTGATCGGTACCATTATCACCTTCGGTCTGCGTCACCTGCGACTGGTAGAAAAAGAGCTCCGCGCGAGATCCTCGCAGAACTTGCAAGCGCTGACACTCGACGCGGTGCCTCTGGAGCTCCAACCCCTGCTGGATACCACCAACTCACTGCTAGATCGGCTCGAAGCCGCCTTCGAGCGCGAACGTCGGTTTGCGGGAGATGCCGCGCACGAGCTGCGCACCCCCGTCAGTGCCTTAAAAATTGACGTCTTTAATCTCGGCAAAAAACTAGCCCCTGACGACCCAGATATCCGAGCTATCGAGCAAAACCTTGACCGCATGGGCCATATCATTGAACAACTGCTCATGCTTTATCGCGCTAGCTCCGAACAGATTAAAAGCCAATTTCAGGAAATACAGATCAATCGTTTATGCCAGGAGGTCATCACCGACCTCTATCCGCTTATCCAGGCAAGGCAACAACAGATTTCCCTCGAGGGCGATGAAGTCGTGGTGAATGGGCATTCCTACGCGCTGAGCGCTCTGATCAAAAATATTGTCGACAATGCGAGTAAATATTCCCCCCGAGGTGCCACGATTGAAGTGCGCATCCTAAGACAGGGTCAATCTGTCACCGTTGATGTCATCGATTCCGGCCCCGGCATCCCGGACAGACTCAAAGAACGCGTTGCGCACCGTTTTGTCCGTGGCACGGACGTCGCTCACACCAAAATCCCCGGCTGCGGCCTGGGATTGTCTATCGTGGATCTCGTCGCAAAATTACATCAGGGGACCTGGGCATTGGCCGATGGCCCCAACGGTCTGGGCACAAAAGTGTCCCTTTCGCTTGCGCTACAAGGAAAGCCGGATGAATCGGTATCGATGGCTTAAGGCCCTGCCTCTACTCGCAACGCTGCCCCACGCCGAGGCGGCCGCCCCCACCGTTGAGTTGGAAATCATCAACCATGTGTTTCAGCCGAGTGCTTTAGAAATCCCAGCCGGTCAGAAAGTGCGGCTGTTGGTGGTCAATCGCGACCCGACGCCGGAAGAGTTCGAAAGCTACGAACTGAATCGAGAAAAAGTGATCGCCGGTCACGCCAAAGCGGTGATTTTTGTGGGGCCGCTAGCGCCTGGTGAATACCCCTTCTTTGGT
>DFQW01000087.1:3308-21553 GCA_002377985.1 Halieaceae bacterium UBA3479
AGCGCCTGGTGAGTACCCCTTCTTTGGCGAATTCAATCCTAAAACCGCCCAGGGCGTTATCCGGGTGATAGCGCCGTGATTTTGGAGGCTGTCGTTATTGTACTGCGCGAGGTTCTCGAAGCAGCGCTGCTCATCGCCTTGCTCCTGCTCGTAAGTCATGAAACCAAAGTCGGGCTACGCTGGCTCGTTCCGGCGTTTCTGGTCGGGCTGACGGGGGCACTGCTCTACGCCTGGCAGATTGCGTGGGTGAGTGAACAATTTGATTATGCAGGCCAGGAAATACTCAATGCCCTACTGCAGGGCCTCATTTTTGCCTCAATTTGCGGGCTGTTTGTCGCGATGAGAGCAGCTGGCGTGCATCGCTCTGTCATTGCCACATGCATGGGTATCCCCATTGCGCTGGCCTTGGCAAGAGAGGTATCCGAGATTTTTCTATACCTGCAGGCTTTTCTCAGCACCGAAACAATGGCGGGGCCCGCCATGACGGGCGCGTTGATTGGCGCCGTTACCGGTATGAGCACGGGCGTGCTCATCTACCACCTGCTGGGGTGGATGGATCAACGGCAAAGGGATGTCGTTGTGCCCGTTTTGCTCGCGGTTGTGGTGGCGGGAATCCTGACGCAGGCCGTCTCGCTGCTTGAACAAGTCGATCGCATCCCCTATTCGCCACCGCTATGGGATACCAGTGGCTGGCTTCCGGAAAATTCACTGCTCGGTCAATTGCTTTATGCTTTGCTGGGCTACGAAGCCACCCCGTCTCGCTGGCACGCCATTGTCTATGTCGCCACCCTGCTGGTGCTTTTCATGTCTTACCGGCTGCCAGTCTCTACATCTCGCTCGCCTCAGATTTACGCCAGTGAAGCGTCCTAGCCTTGCCCTGACCGCCATCACGCTCGGAGCACTGACCAGCAGTCAGGTGCTAGCTGATGGGTCAGCGATCAGCCAGATCTACGCCCCCTATGTACAGCCACTCGAGCGAGAGATCGAGATGCTGTGGCTACATGAGAATCGACCGAGTGGGCGCATCGAGTCCAATACCTTGGGCAAAGTGGGTTTCGGCACCTCATTTTTTGATGGGGTGTATACCGAATTAAGCGTGTCGACACTCGACACTGACACGAGCAAGAGCCAACAGGTTGAACTTGAGGTCATTTGGCAACTTACCGAGCAGGGGGAATACGATAGCGATTGGGGGGTCTTGTTCGAAGCCGAGACCAATCTCGACACCCACAATCACGAACTCAGCGCCGGCGTGCTGAACCAGAAAGACTGGAACGAGTTCAGCTTGATTTCCAATCTTGTGGCGAGCTACGAGTGGGGCTCCGGCTTCGACAATGAATTCGAGAGTCGCCTCGGCCTGCAAGCTCGGTATCGTCTGCGTCCCGAGTTTGAGCCAATGATCGAGTTTTTTCAGGGTCAGGACACCACTGCTATCGGTCCCGGGGCAGCCGGCGTCATCCGTTTGAGCCCAGGCCAGCAGTTGCGCTGGGCTTTCTCAGCCCTGAAAGGCCTCAATTCAGAGCTGGATTACACGGTCAAGCTCGAATTCGAGTACGAGTTTTTCTAGCCCCACTGCAAAAAAGTTCCCGTCCATCGAGGCTATTCTCGCCGCAAAAGTGCCATCTCTGCCTTAAGTCTTCCTTAAGTTTTGTGGCCGATTATGAAAGCTCACAAAGAGTGAGTAACAGCCATGCTGAACCAAACCTCCTTCACGGACGAGACCTATTGGCAACATGAGAGCAACGTCTTTGCCGCCAAAAGTAAAACAAGCCAGATCTTAGGTGGCCGGCTCTACAGCAGTGCCAGTGAGGCAGTTGCAACCGTGGGCCCCCTAAATGGCGCTAAACAATGGGAGGCGCGCTATCACCAAGAGGGCTCGGCGGACCGACAAACTGTCGAGCAACTGATCCGACAGAAATTTGAGGCAGTTCACGGTGCCAAAATCGAGCATTATCTACCTCACCTATTCTCCATTCGCGCTCTCGGTGGGCCCGCCGCTGGCGCCGTGGGCGTCCGCATGATGGAGAGGGAAGGCGGTCTGCTGGAGCGCTATCTGGACAAGCCGATTGAATCCATTTTGAGCGACCTGACGGGCGAAATAATTAATCGCGATCGCATGCTAGAAGTCGGTAATTTCGCTGCCGACAACATGCAGGTGGCGGTATTGTTAATCGCCTTTTTATTCGAAGAGGCGAAAAGAAGAAACCGTTCACACGCAGTTTTTACGGGGACCTACGCGCTCCGAATGGCACTGAAAAGAGCCAAGGTGCCCTACTACACCATTCAGACCGCCGACGCCGAAAAACTCGGTACGGACAAGGGTCGCTGGGGCAACTACTACAACTGCGATCCGCAAATAATGGCCGTCGATGTGGGCGTAGGGTTCGAACAGATCCAGCGCCGATTTTGGGTGGCCCGGGAGCCATCATGCGCCAGCTAGTCAAACGCATAGAGCAGTTCGCCAATCTCTATCCGGATCGGGAGAGCCTGGTCAGTGCAGGGGCCCAGCTTTCCTATCAGACGTTGGCGCAGCGCATTCACAGCACACGCGACGAACTCCAAGCACTGGGGGTTCAGCGACTGGGAATCTACGCCACCAACTCACTTGATTGGGCCATACTCGATCTCGCCGCTTCTTCAGCGGACATCGTAGTAGTACCCATACCACTTTTTTTCAGTGCTCATCAGGTGGAGCATCTGATTAACAACAGTTTCGTCGACTACATTTTTACCGACAGAGACTTTCCCTATGTCTCGGGCCTTAACCTGGTATCGAAAACGCTGCAGGGTGAATATGTCCGACAGGAGATAAAAGCCCCCCAAGCACTGCCAAATTACTGCAAAGTCACTTACACCTCTGGCAGCACAGGACAGCCCAAGGGTGCCTGCCTCGGCGAGGGTACGATGATGTCGATCGTGACATCGCTATCGGAGGCATTGATCCCGAGCAGACTGGGTCGCCATCTGGCTCTACTCCCCTTTGCAACGCTGCTCGAGAACGTCGCCGGCATTTACCTCGCGCTATGGATGGGGCGGAGCATTTTCATCGAACCGCCGGACCATCTGGGCTTGTCCTCCAACCACTCGTTTGATCCCCAACTGTTTGCCAGGCAAATCAAAGCGTCCCGCGCGGAGAGCGTTATCTTATTGCCGCAAATGTTGAAACTCATTGTCGAAGCCGACGTGGCAGAGTCTTTGGCAGGGCTCAAATTCATGGCGGTGGGCGGAGGTAAAGTCGCGCCAGACCTTTTACTAAAAGCCCGGGCTTTGGGGTTACCGGTTTACGAGGGCTACGGGCTGACAGAGTGTGGTTCCTGTGTCGCACTTAACACGCCGCTGGCAAATCGCGTCGGTAGCGTGGGGAAACCCCTGCCCCATGCACAGGTGCGCATTGGCGGCTCTGGAGAAGTGTTTGTTACGGGAGCGGCCATGACCGGTTACCTGCAAGACGC
This sequence comes from Halieaceae bacterium UBA3479, assembly GCA_002377985.1. Classification (GTDB taxonomy): domain Bacteria; phylum Pseudomonadota; class Gammaproteobacteria; order Pseudomonadales; family Halieaceae; genus Luminiphilus. Next base: position 6,761 of record DFQW01000087.1, read on the forward strand.
ACCTGCTTCAGCAGAAATCGCTACGGGCGATGCTGGCTTTATAGATACCGACGGTTTCCTGCACATTACCGGCAGAATCAAAAATGTGATCATCTCAAGCTACGGGCGGAATATCTCTCCCGAATGGGTCGAGAGTTACTTTCTAGCCGACACGCGAATTCAGCAAATGGCCGTGTTCGGGGAGGCCCAGCCTCACCTCAGCGCGGTGTTCGTGGTTTCAGCCGGGCTTGACGATCTTGAACTGACAGAATTGGTCCGCAGCGTCAACGAGGCGCTCCCCGATTACGCAAAAGTCATGGCGTGGACCCGAACCTCTAAACCCTTTTCAGTTGACCAAAGCACCCTGACCAGCAATGGCAAAATGCGCCGGGACGTCATCGCCCAAAAATATTTCGAGGCTGCCTACAAGGGTGAGGTCGCTGCATGAATCAGCGTATTGCCGACCCCATCGCAATGCCCACGGTTGAAGCGATAAAGTCAACGCTAACAAGCAATGGCTGGATGCTTATTGAGCACACATCCCTCGACTTACAGGGCTTCAGCACTTTTTTTCAGTCTCTTTGCGACGTCCTTACTTTCGACCCTGCCAGACAATTCGCTTCGAACGTGGCGCAAACCGTTGATGCCGGAACTGCAGCAGTCGGTTTACATATCGAAAATGGCAATACGCCCATGCCACCCGACGTGGTGGCATTTTTCAGCATGCGCAGCGCATCCAGTGGAGCGCAAACCACTGTCTGCGACGGTGCGGCGGTTTATCAGGCGCTACCCGATCCATTGAAAAACCGGCTGGCACAACCCTACTTCATGACGCGGCACCTGCCGAAAACAATCTGGCAACGCTATGTCGCAACCGCGAACGCCGTCCCCGATCCGTCGAGCGTAACAATACAACAGCTCGATGATTTTATTCGGGCCAACCCCAACCAGTCCTGTGTCATGCAAAGCGATGGCGGCATCCTCTATCAACTTCGCATCCCCGCCATTCGTGCGGATAACTTCGCCGGTATACCTGCCTACGCCAATGCCCTACTGGGACCCTCCTACAACTATGAGCCCCCGGAGTATAAGACGCACGACGGCATACCGCTTGAGGCGGCTTTGTTTGAGGATCTCGCGGCAATCTGCGAGGAGCACACCAAAGAAATTGCCTGGCAGGACGGAGATGTCGCTGTAATCGACAACAAGCGCTGCCTGCATGGACGCCGTGCAATCACCGTGCCCCTGAGTGAACGACAACTTGTCATCGCCATGGGCAATCGGACGACCTCCACTGACTCGGCCTAAGGAGATTTCAATGAATCAACTCGCTGTCATCACAGGCGCAACCGGGGGTATTGGTGGGGCAATAGCAGGCGCGTTGGCTGAAGAGGGCTATGCGCTTCTCTTGACCGGCCGACAGGCAGATAAACTCTCTGCGCTACAGGCAGAATTACGAGCGCGCTATGGTGTCGACGTCGACTCGATGACAGCGGACCTGACCCTACCTGAAGACCGCGCCGCGCTCGTTAATGCAATAGTGTCGCAATCGAGGCCTCTCAAGCTTCTCGTTAACAATGCGGGTACCAGCCACTTTGGTCTGTTTGTTGATAGCCACGATAGCGCGACGGAAGAGCTAATTCGCACCAACATCACAGCTCCCATTTGCCTTACTCAGTCAGTGTTACGTCAAGTCGGAGGAACAGGAAGCGGGCTGGAAGTGATCAACATCGGCTCCACCTTCGGCATTATCGGCTACCCCGGCTTCGCCACCTACTCCGCCACTAAATTCGCCCTCCGAGGGTTTTCCCAAGCATTGGCGCGCGAGTATGGCGATACGGATATCCGCATTCGCTACTTCGCGCCCAGGGCGACTCAAACCGGACTTAACAGCGCCGCCGTGAATGCCCTCAATGCCGAGCTGGGTGTCACAATGGATTCCACTGAGACAGTGGCGCAGGCATTCTCGCAGTTTCTTCGCAGTAACAAGCTCGTTTGCCATATTGGCTGGCCGGAACGCTTTTTTGTATGGCTAAACAAACTTTCACCCGGCACCGTGGGCTCAGCTCTGATCAAACATCTCCCTGTCATTCGGCGTCACGCGAGTTCAGCCTGAACCAACTTATCGACCCTGCGGCCAGATGCTATTATCGTTGGGAGCGGTGCGGTGACGACCTTGCCCACACAGAGCAAACCTTGGACCTCACCCGCCGATACCCAAAGCCAATGGAATGGAAGCAAGGGAGGCATCATGGATACAAGCGCATGGATTACGCTCGGCGTCATCGGCATAGGAATCATCTGGGCGATTGCCATCTACAACCAACTTGTCTCTCTGTCGAACCGTTACCAGAACGGCTTCGCGCAAATTGAGGTGCAACTAAAACGACGCTATGACCTAATCCCGAATCTTGTCGAAACGGCCAAGGGCTATCTGAGTCACGAACGGGAAACCCTAGAAGCGGTCATTTTGGCCAGAAACGAAGCCGCCGCGGCACTCGGGAGCTTAGGGGGGGGTGATGTCACCGCCAGCGGCATTAAGACTCTGTCGGGCGCCGAGAGCGCACTGGCCGGTGCGTTGGGCAAACTCAACGTGGTGATGGAGGCCTACCCTGACCTCAAGGCCAGCGCCAATATGCAGCAGCTCAGTGAAGAGCTCACTTCAACCGAGAATCGGGTGGCATTCGCCCGTCAGGGTTTTAACGATGCGGTGATGTCATACAACACCTACCGCCAGTCTTTCCCCAACATTTTGATTGCCAACCAGTTTGGGCACAGTGAAGACGCGGAGTTACTGGAGTTCGAGGACAGCGCCGAAATTCAGGCGGCGCCCAACGTCAGCTTCTCCTGACGCGGAGCCAGGCCGTGGATTTCTTCCGCGAGCAGGAGATTGCCCGCCGTAACACGCGTCTGCTGACCATCCTTTTCATCGTCGCGGTGCTGGTGCTCATCGGCATTACCAACGCGCTATTCGTTGGCTTCATTCTGGTCGAGACAGACGATGGCGGTTCGGCGACCTTGACTACCGATCTCGTCAGTTGGCAACAGTTCCTCGCTGTGGGGGGCGTCATCACACTGGTGATCGGCGCCGTGGTGCTGGTGAACTGGATCAACTTCGCTCGCGGCGGGAGCCAGATTGCCGCTGCGCTGGGCGGCCGACTAGTGCAACCCGGCTCGGACGACCCTCTAGAGCGACGCGCTGCCAATATCGTTCAGGAAATGGCGCTGGCAGCCAACATGCCGATTCCGTCGTTATTCGTGCTCGATGCCGAATCCGGCATCAATGCCTTTGCGGCAGGCACCCGTCCCGCCAATGCCGTTGTGGCAGTGACGCGTGGCGCTCTGACGGCTCTTAACCGGGATCAACTTCAGGGAGTGATCGGGCACGAGTTCAGCCACATTCTCAATGGCGACATGCGACTCAGCATTCGCCTCGCCGCCATGTTGCGCGGTATTACCTTTATTGGTGACGTTGGCAGTATCCTGCTGCGCAGCTCGTCGCGACGCCGCCGCTTCAGATCCAGCGACAAAGATGATGGCCGCGTTGTAGCGCTGGCTGTGGGTCTGGGGCTGTATCTGATTGGCTTACTGGGTGGCTTGATGGCCGGACTGATCAAATCGGCCATCTCCAAACAAAAAGAATATCTGGCAGATGCCTCGGCCGTGCAGTTCACCCGCAATCCAGAGGGCATCGGTGATGCCCTGAAAATCATTGGCGGGCACGCATCAGGCACATACGTCGACAGTGCCCGAGCGGAGGAGATGTCGCACTTGTTCTTTGGTCAAGTGAAGCATCGCCTCTGGAGCGGCTTCGCCACCCACCCGCCCATAGAAAAGCGTATTGCACGCATAGACCCGGATTGGGATGGCCAATTTTTGGCAGCTCCTGAACCTGAGAAAGTAGCAGCGCACGCCACATCCGAGGCCGATCCCGGCCACCGTGCTGCACTCGCGGCGATCGCCGCAAGCGCTACCGTCGCCAACGCCACTCCGGCGGGCTTTGCCGCTCAAACTGACACTACTGCCACGCAAGACGAGGACAGTGAACTGCTGGAGGAAACCCGCGATCCGTTGGGCGCCATGGCTGTGGTACTGGCCATGGTCTGGGACCCCCGTCACGAAAAAGCCCAGTGGCAGGCCATGGAATCCGACACCATTGCGGGCCTCGCAGAGACGACGCGTCGATGGTGCGAACCATTGAGGCGACGCACCGGCGCTCAGCGACTGTCGCTTCTGGAGCTGTGTCTTCCCACCCTGCGCGGACTCTCGGCCGAGCAGTACCGGGTTTTTCGCGAACGGTTGCTCAGCTGGATCAGCGCGGATGGCAAGACCGTGCTCGGTGAATGGTGTCTGTTCCAAATCATTCGGCACTATCTCGACCCCGAGTTGCTGGGCACTCGCTCAACGCGGCCACAGCATAAAACCCTGGCGGCCGTTTCTGGCGATCTGGCCACGGCGCTAGGAACGCTCGCCCATCTGACAGCGGAAGATACCGAGCGAGCGTTCAAGCGGGGAGCTGCGGCACTCGACTTACCTCTGGTTTTGCCCAATGTCGTAGCATTGGACGTGTCGGCCTTTGGCGCGGCAGTGAATAACCTCTCAGCCTGCTACCCGCTGTTAAAGGTATCGGTATTGAAAGCCATGGCAGCCGTCGCCGCCGATGACGGGGTCATCAGTGACAGCGAGTTGACGCTGGTCAAAGCCATGGCGGCTGTGATGGACTGTCCGGTGCCGGATGCCATGCTGGCAGCACACGGCATCGCTGTGACCGCTACCGACTAGCAAGCCGATCTCCAGGTTGATCCTTACCAGCCTCATGGCCTAAAGTGCAGCGACTTGTTTGGAACAAGTTATTGCGACGATAACCACTAAAAACGTGTCTGCAGAGGACCCACGCCATGCCATCAGCCGAAGACCGTCTCGCTATTTCAGAAGTATTGAACCGAATGGCCTACTACTACGATGAGGGCCGTCTTGATGAGCTCTCAGCCTGCTTTGCCGACAACGCCATCATGAGCATGCAAATCGCCGGCGGCGATATGGTGGGGCCGTTTGAAGGCCGCGATAACATTATGGAACTCTACCGCGGCGCCAAGTCGACTCAAACTGACGTGCGCCGCCACGACATTACCAACATTATGTTTGACGCTTCCGGCGATACCCTCGCGGTCACATCCTATCTGACCCTGTTCGCGACCGAGCACGGTGAGACAAAGTTACTGACCACCGGGGTCTATCGTGACCAGGTGGCGCAGGTAGCAGGTGACTGGAAGATCACGCGGCGTCATATCGATCTCGACAGCGCTTACTGAGCACTCCGCGTGAATCTCGGCCGCATTCCCGCAAAGACTGCCCTGCTGAACCCCGGCAAGGAAGCGCTGATTGATATCCCTAACAATCGCCGAATGTCTTTCGGTGAACTGGACGAGCGCATCCGGCGACTGGGTAATGGACTGTGCACCGAGCTCGGTCTGAGCAAAGGGGATCGCGTTGCCATTTTGTCCAAGAACTGTATCCAGTACATGGAAGTCTTCTATGCCTGTGCGCGTTGCGGACTCATCGCCCAGCCGCTCAACTGGAGGCTCAGCGAGCCCGAGATGGCGAAGATTCTAGCGGATGGCGAGCCCAGCGTGCTCATCGGATCTGAAGAGTACAGCGACCAGACCACGCGCTTGACGGCGGACCTGAAGATCCCCTCCGCACTGGTTTTTACCGCCGATCCCGACTGCCGTTACGAGCAGTTGATCGCCAACGCCAGCGACGCAGAACCCGCATCCTCGACAGATGTTAGCGGGGATGATCCAGTCCTTATCCTCTACACCGGGGGTACCACCGGCGAGTCCAAGGGCGCCCTGCACTCCCATCATTCGCTTTACATGGGCATGCTGAATCAGTCCATTGCAGAGCGGATTGTGCCGACTGATGTCTACATGCTCACCGGCCAAATGTTCCATATACCGGTGGCACTGGCCATGAACTACATGGCGCACGGCTGCCCCGTGGTCTTGATTAATTTTGAGGCCAAACTGGCCCTCGATGTGATTCAGCAGGAGCGCGTGTCTGCTTTTCTCGGCATTACCACCATGATCAATTGGATGATGGCAGTGGAGGGATTCGCAGATTATGACTTGAGCAGCCTGCGCAACTTCCAATACGGCGGGGGCCCCATGCCCCGCACCGTGGTGGAAGCGGCTTTGAAGGCCTTCCCCTGCACAATGATTCAGGGTTATGGCCAAACCGAAGGCATGACCATGACGTTTCTGTCACAGGAAGATCACACCCGCGCAATACAGGGCGATCACCCAGAGCGATTGGCTTCCTGCGGCCGGGAGGGATTTGTCTCAGAAATCCGAGTCGTCGACACCCATGGCAAGCCTGTCCCGAGAGACGGGGTCAGCGCGGGCGAGATCATTGTTCGCTCAGAGGCCAACATGCTGGGCTACTGGCGACGACCGGAGCTGACCGCGCAAACGCTCCGGGACGGTTGGATGTGGACCGGAGACATCGCTACCTGGGACGAGGATGGTTACGTGTTTATCGTCGATCGGGCCAAAGACATGATTATTTCGGGCGGCGAAAATATTTACAGTACGCAGGTTGAGGCGGCGATTCATCAGCACCCTGCCGTGCTGGAATCCGCGGTTTTCGGCGTACCGGACGATGTCTGGGGCGAGGCTGTCAAAGCGGTGGTGGTGCTCAAGCCCGGAGAGACCGCGACCGAGGCTGAAATTATCGCTGAGGCCAGTAAGCATCTGGCTTCCTATCAAAAACCCAAGTCGGTGGATTTTGTCGATGCCTTACCCAAGGCCCCCACGGGTAAGATCCTGAAGCGGGACTTACGCGAGCCGTATTGGCGCGATGCGGAGCGCAATGTATGACGGCTTTGCTCTCGGAGGAGATCCTCTCCTGCATCGGCCGACAGAGTTCGCCCCGACGGGAAATCGTCACCCGTCGCGACATCCGAAAGTATGCCATTGCTACTGATAACCGACAGGCGAAGTACCTCGCAGGTGACGTGGCCCCACCGCTATTTCATGTGCATCTGTTTTGGGATGTAGTGCCGCTGAGCGAGCTTTCGCCCGACGGTGTTTCCATCGACACGCTCTTGCCTCGATTCCCCCTCGAAAAGGCGATGGCAGGGGGCCTCGATATCACCTACCACCAACCCATCAAGCCCGGCGACTGGCTAACCGCTACCCGGACACTCACTGACATCTATGAAAAATCGGGGCGCAGCGGCCCGCTGATTTTCTACGAAGTGCTGATGGAAGTGCGTAACGACGCGGGCGAGCCAGTCGTCACCGAAAAGACCACGAGGATTCTGAGATGAGCCTCACGCCAAAGGTGGGCATGGCGCTTCCCGAACGCCAGCACCTCTGCGAGGTGGTGCAACAAATGCTCTACAACGCCTCCTTATGGAACGGCCATCGGATTCATTTCGACGTGCCCTACGCGACCGAAGTCGAGGGATATCCGGGCCTGGTGGTGGCGGGACCACTGATCGGCGACTGGCTGCATCAAGTTGTTGATGAATGGCTCGGCGACGCCGGCATGATCACGGGTATTGAATATTCAAACCGGGTTGCCGCCTTTATCGGCGAGACCGTGACGGCCGGCGGCACGGTGACCGCCTATGATCCGGAGTCAGGTGAAATTCGGCTCGAGGTGTACGTCAAAAATGATCGCGAAGAAGTGCTTGCGCCCGGCGTCGTAACGGCCAGGCTGGAACGGTAGCGAGACGTCGATGGCAAAGAGCGGATTAAACAGCACCTGCGCACTGATCGGCATGGCCGAGAGCGACGTGGGAATCGTCCCGGACAAGACACCGCGGGAGCTCTGCGTTCAGGTGACGCTGGATGCGGTGCGTGACGCGGGGCTGACGCTGCAGGAGGTTGACGGCCTCATCACCTGCAATGCCTTTGCAGAGCCCATCATGTATCACGCGGAAGCGGTGGCAGAATATTTGGGCTGGCAACCCAGGCACTGCGTCACTGTGAACACCGGTGGTGGCACCACGTTTATGGCAATCAAGATGGCTGCCGCAGCCATCGCCGCAGGAATGGCACATACCATTGTCGTAGCCATGGCAGACAGTCTGCGGAGTTTTATGACCCGCGAGCAGGCGATGGTGGTGCAGTCGAGCTCCGGGCATCCTCATTACGAGCAACCGTATGGACCCACGGTACCTGCCTACTATGCGCTGATTGCACGAGCGCACATGGACCGCTTTGGTACTACCGAGGAACATTTTGCGCACGCGGCGGTATCTTGCCGAGCGTGGGCCAACCAGCATCCGAAGGCGCAAATGCGAGACTTGATAAGCATCGAGGACGTCATGGGCTCTCGCCCCATCGCCGATCCTCTCAAGGTTCTCGACTGCTCTCTCGTGTCTGATGGGGGTGCTGCTGTGGTAATCACCCGCGGGGACCGCGCGAGCAACGCTGCCCAAAAGCCGATCTACCTATTGGGTTATGGCGAGGGTCACGCCTACGAGCACATCAGTCAGGCTCAGGATCTCACGACATCCGCGGCCGTCACATCGGGCCGAGCAGCCTACGCAGATTCAGGTTTGACCCCCAATGATATGGACTTACTGCAGCTATACGATTGCTTTACCCCCGCCCTGCTCATACAGATCGAAGACCTCGGTTTTTGCGCCAAAGGTGAGGGAGGCGACTGGTTGGCGAGCGGCATCAGCCTGCCCGGGGGGACTAAACCGCTTAATACCCATGGCGGCATGTTGTCCTACTGTCATCCGGGTAATCCGGGTGCGATGTTCGGGCTGACCGAGGCGATGTTGCAGCTGAGAGGGCAAGCCGGTGAGCGGCAACTGGCCGGCATGAATACGGCGCTGTGCCATGCGCAGGGCGGCATCATGTCCAGCCACGCCACACTGATTCTGGGGAACGCGCGACCATCATGAGCAGACCCATACCTCGTCCCTCTCCCACCGAGCAGCCATTCTATGACGCCTGCGCTCGTGGCGAACTGGCACTGCAATACTGCAAGCCCTGCAACCGATTCCTGTTTTACCCGAGAACCCACTGCGATCACTGCCACAATCCTACACTCGAGTGGCGGCAGGTGAGCGGCGAGGGCACTATCGCCAGCTATACCGTGGTGCGAAGATCGGTATCCGAGGCCTTTACGGCCCCCTACGTAATCGCGCTTATCGACCTGGCCGAGGGCCCGAGAATAATGAGCCAGATCGTTGACACTGAACCAGAGGTGCTGGCAGTGGGACAATCAGTCTTAGTTGCGTTCGAGGAATGGTCAGACGATATCAAACTACCCGTTTTTAAATTGCGAGGCGTTTTGGGCAAATGAGTCCCGACTCAACACCCAGAAAGTGAGGAGAAAATGAACAGCCGAATGATTCCTGTTGCCGTAATCAATCCCGAGGCAAACCCGGAGAGCCTCGAGGCTAAACAGCCTGCCATCGACAATGGTGCGGAAGTCTATGCCAAGGACGGATATTTTAGTCGCGAGTATATGGCGCGTGAGTGGCATAAAGTCTGGACAGAAAGCTGGTTGATCGCTGGCGTCAGCGCAGATCTTGGTGAGGTCGGCGACTACTTTCTTTTTAAGGTGCGCGACGAATCCATTATCGTGACCAAAACGGCGGCGGGGATCAGCGCGTTTTACAACGTTTGCCCGCATCGCGGCGCCCGTTTGCTCACTGAAGAGCGCGGCAATAAAAAAGTATTCGTATGCCCTTTCCACAGCTGGAGTTTCCGTAACGACGGGACGCTTCGCGCCATCACCGACGAGGAGACCTTTCAGGACGCAGTGATCTGTCATCGACCGGGCCTGACCCCGGTAGCGTGTGAGGAGCATGCCGGTTTGATTTTTATCAGCATGTCTGACGACCCGATCCCGCTTAAGACCGCCATTGGCCTACCCGAGGGTTACCTCGAGAACTATCAAATCGACAAGATGCGGGTAGTCCGACATGTTCGCAGCGAGTGGGGCTCCAACTGGAAAGTGGGTGTTGAGGCCTTTTATGAGAGTTATCACCTCCACGCAGTGCATCCCGAAACCCGGGGCGTTATGGGTGACCTTAATGTGCAATACGATTTGTACCCCGGGGGCGCGAGTCGCATGATCGTCCCGCTGGGACAGCCCAGCCCCCGTCAGGCTGACCAGACCACCGTCAACGAAGGTCTGCAGTGGATGCTACAGGAGGCGGGCGTGGATCCCGCCGAGTTTTCGGGCACTGCTGCCGATGTGCGGGCCGCCATCCAGCAGGCGAAACGAGCGCGATCCGATCGACTCAATTTGGGCTACGAACGATTCTCCGATGGGCAGCTGTCAGACAGCTGGGCCACGGGTCTGTTTCCCAATGTGCAAATCGGCTGCCATCCCGAGGCCATCTTTCTGATGCGTTTTATGCCCCACGATACGGATCCCGAGCGCTTCTGGTACGACACCATGACCCTGATGTTTCCCGTGGATGACCCCAATTACTGCCCACCGGCGTGGATGGGCCTACCCGAGGGCACCGACGTAACTGGGCAGCACAGACCCGCGACCGAGCAGTTCCTGATCGATGAGGATCCCGGCCTCGGTCTGGTCTTGAGTCAGGATGCGGCTTTCCTACCTTCGGTTCAGGAAGGCATGCGCAGCAAGGCGTTTAAGGGCCAGCTATGGGGGGAACAGGAGCAACGTCTGCGCCACTTCCATGTTGAACTGGAACGCTGGCTCAATCGCTGAAAGCCTTGCAATCTCGAAGCCGCTTAGATGACTACGCCCGAGCGTGAGCTCACCAGCCCGGCCCTATGGTGGGATGGCATACCTCGCGCCACTCCCGAGCCGCCGCTGGAAACCGCAATCACCACCCAATATGCCATCGTAGGCGGCGGCTACACCGGATTGTGGACAGCTTATTTCCTTAAACAGCGGCAACCACAGGCTGACGTGGTATTGGTAGAAGCCCACCGGATTGGCCACGGCGCGTCCGGGCGTAACGGCGGCTGGCTCATGGGTTCTCTCGAGGGGTTGTCCACGTTTGTGAGCGCAGACGGAAGGCTCGCCCAATCCGTGCGCAGCACGCTTAATCAACTGGTAACCGATGCCGGAAAGACGCTGTCAGAGGCCGAGATCGACTGCGACTTTCACCATGGAGGCTGCATTATGGCGGCTGCTCGATACGACGCGCAGACAGATCGCGCGCGCGCGGCACTTGAGAATTTCAGAGGGCTCGGCTTCTCCGATGAAGACTACCAATGGCTTTCGCCGCAACAACTCAAAGAAAAGGTCATGGTGGCCAAGCCCGGTGGCGGCATCTACACACCACACGTTGCCCGCATACAACCCGCCAAATTGGTAACGGGGCTGACAAAGGCCGTTAAAGCTCTGGGGGTTCGACTGTTCGAGCACACCCGCGCAAGCAGCATCTCCCCCGGGCAGGTGACCTGCGATCGCGGCATCATTCATGCAGACCACATCGTCATCGCGACCGAGGGCTACTCGGAATATGGCAGCCCGCTGCATCGCCGTATTGTTCCCGTGCAAAGCGGGATGGTGGCCACCGAGCCGCTGAGCGGATCGCAATGGAATAGTCTCGGGCTACATGAGCAGGAAACGCTGGCTGACTTTAGCCGCGCAGCGACTTACCTGCAGCGGACGGCCGATAACCGGCTGGTGGTGGGTGCTCGAGGCCACTATCGTCCGGGCGGCCTGCCACAGCATTCACTCTCAGACGACGATGCACTGCGTAGGCACCGAGAGAAAGTTGCCCAGTCGCTGTTCCCGCAATTGCAGGGCGTGACCTTTACCCATAGCTGGGGCGGTAGCGTGGGGGTGGCTCGCGCATGGCAGCCGCATGTGCTTTACGACCGTGCAACGGGCATGGCTACTGCCGGAGGCTACGTTGGGGAAGGCGTCGGCGCGAGCTTCCTGTTCGGCCAGACGCTGGCCGATTTGCTAACCAACATCCCGTCCGAGAGGGTTCAGATGCCCTGGGTCGCGTCTCGTGAGCTAACCGCGCTCAAAAAATGGGAGCCCGAGCCGATACCGCGCTGGGGTTTTAATGCACTCATGACCACATTCCGTGTTGAGGAGTGGTTGGCCTCGCGCTACGGAGGAAGCGTCCCCAGCGCACTGGCCGCAAAGTTGTGTGACCGGATAACCCCGCACTGAGTCTTCATGGGCGGGTGCCTCAGGCCCGGAGCGAGACTCGGCTGACTAAGTACTCTCTGCCAGCTCAGGCGCCTCGGCCCCGCCTGCGCTGAGACGATGACTGATCCAGCCACCCAATGGCAGACAAATCACAATCAAGGCAAAGAAAATCCAGTGATGCCAGACCGGCATGGATTCCCAAAATTGTGTTTGCACCGATATCCCGATCAACAGCATGTCCGCCGTCGCACCCGCAAGGCACACCACGCGCCAGCGACCCCCGCCCGAGATAAAACCCACAGCGATGCCACACAACAGCAACACAATGGCCTGCATTAGCTCGATCGAAAGCACCAAAGGGACGTGAAAAGTGCCTCCCAAGCTATTGACGTAGCTTGGGAAATTTCCAATCCACCACGCCAGAAGCGGAACGCACAACACACCGTAGATGAGCGGTGCCGCAATAACCGACGCCAGTAATCGAAACCATCGCATCAGCGGCATTCTCCCTTCAAATCTGGCCCATCGAGATGGTCGACCGCACTGTCGGCTGCACCGGCATTAAAACCGGCGGGCACCGGCCGAGCCACCCACAGCAGAGCCGTTGTTCGTTGTTAGGCACTCAAGAGTGTATACTACTCGGCCGGTCAACCGCGAGGAAAACGATATGAATGCCCCGCAGCAAGTTGTAGTCAGCCCCGACGTCGAAATCAAAATGCAGGACGCCTTGAAAGCGCAGCGAGAAAGCTATCTGCAGGAAGGCTTCGTTTCTGCCGAGGTCCGTATCGACCGCCTTAACCGCGCCATCGATGTGCTGGTTCGCCATGCAGGTCGGATCAGTGAGGCGATTAACAAGGATTTTGTCTGCAGACCTGACCAGATTAATCTGATGACCGATGTCGCGGCGTCAATTGGTTCGATGAAACACTGCCGCAAGCATCTTAAAAAGTGGATGAAGAATGAGAAGCGCCCGTCCACCTTTCCGCTGGGGCTACTCGGTGGCCGCTCGCACATCCAGTACCAGCCCAAGGGTGTAGTCGGTATTGTGGCGCCCTGGAACTTTCCCGTGTCAATGGTATTCCAGCCGCTCGCTGGCATTCTCGCGGCGGGCAATCGCGCGATGATCAAACCATCAGAGTTCACGCCCGAGACGTCCAAGGTAATTGAAGACATCGTTGCCGAGGCCTTTGATCCCACAGAAGTCACAACGTTTTGCGGTGGTCCTGAGGTAGGGCAAGCCTTCACCTCACTTCCCTTCGACCACATGATCTTCACCGGCGCAACCAACATCGCCCGGCACGTACTCACGGCCGCAGCGCGCAATCTGGTGCCCGTGACGCTCGAGCTGGGGGGCAAATCTCCGGTAGTGATTTCACGCTCCGCCAATCTGGAGCAAGCGGTATCGCGGATCATGGTGGGCAAGACCCTGAATGCGGGCCAAATCTGTCTGGCCCCAGACTATCTTTTGGTGCCCGAAGAGCAGCTTGAGGAGGTTATTAGGCTCGCGACTCAAGCGGTGGCCGACATGTACACCAGCCTGCGTGACAACGACCAGTACACCGCGGTCATTAACGAGCGCCATCACAAGCGCTTGAGCAGCTATCTTGAAGATGCTGCAAAACGCGGCTGTCGCATCATTCCGCTTAACCCGGCAAACGAGGATTTCAGCAACGGCACGGGCAAAATCCCACCCACGCTGATTGTGTCACCCGAGACCGATGCCCTGTGTATGGAGGAGGAAATCTTCGGGCCCCTCTTGCCAATTCGCACCTACAAAAACTTTGAGGAGACCATCGACTACATCAACAGTCGACCGAGGCCGTTGGCAGCCTACTACTTTGGCATCGACAAAGCCGAGGAAGAAACTTTTCTGCATCGCACCACCTCGGGCGGCGTCTGCATCAACGATGTGATCTTCCACATCATGCAGGAAGACATGCCCTTTGGCGGCATAGGCCCCTCAGGCATGGGTTCCTATCACGGCGTTGAGGGCTTCAAAACCTTTAGCCATGCCAAGTCGGTGTACAGTCAGAGCCTGAAGTTCAACGTGGCGAAGCTGGGCGGGGTCTTACCGCCCTACGGCAAGACAACCGACAATAACATCAAGGCACAGATTAAAAGCTGACGTGCCGGGTGGGATTTAGCTGGACATAAAAAACCCCGCTTTGCGGGGTTTTTTATGTCTGGGGCAGGCGTCACTTGAGAATATACGCCTGCACGACTAAATCCCGGGTGAGTGGATTGAATTTGATGACATCGAGATTCATCTGGCCGTTGGTGATGTTGACCACATTACGCATGACCACCACGCCATCCACCAGCTCCCAAAAGCCCTGAAAGCGACCCGAAGCATAGCCCTCTGGCGTAAAGCCTCGGCCTTGCCCGTCGACGGTTCCGCCATTGCGCGCGCTGTTATAGCTCAGGTGGTAGGTCACATAGACTTTTCCGTAACCCTCCATGTCTCCCTCCGCACTCACCGAGGTAACTTCCTGACCCAGCTCAACGGAGGTGACATTCATGGCGGTGTCGGGCTGACGCTTCTCAAGCCCCAGATCGCCATGACCATCAGCCCAGGCCAGCGGTGTAAATAAAATCAGACAGACTAACAACCAGTTTTTCATCATCTTCCCCTTGCTATCACTTGTTTGCTTGGCTGGTTTTCAGCGGCGCACCCTGCCTCATACCTTCGCGCCT
>DFQW01000201.1:0-397 GCA_002377985.1 Halieaceae bacterium UBA3479
ACAGCCGATGGACCCGGCCCATACCGGTTTCATTCACCAGCACATAGTCGTCACCGGGCCCCAGGGTTACGCCATTGGCAAAAAACAGCCCCTCCATCATCACGTCGACCTGTTGGGTCGCCGGGTCGTATCTGAGGAGCCGCCCGGTTCGGCTGCCTTCAAAAAAATCGAGCGCGACCTGGCGATAGCCAAAGCGTTGACTGGCGTCCGAGAACCATATGCGCCCGTTTTGTTCTACATCCAGATCGTCTACAAAGCGAAGGGGCTCGTTACCGATTTTGTCTGCGAGCACGGTAACCGTGCCATCGCCCGCCATGTGGAGCAGACCTTTGATCGAGTCGGCGATCCAGAGTCCTCCTTGGTCATCCGACCTGAGACCCAGCGGCCTGCCCTCGGT
>DFQW01000201.1:732-4166 GCA_002377985.1 Halieaceae bacterium UBA3479
AGGCCCGTGTAGAGCGCACCATTGTTATCGCAGGCCACATGCTCAGGGGCAGTACCCACAGGCATGAGCGTCAGTTCGGCCAAGGCCTTATTTGGCGTGAAGGCGCCGGTAAGGCCCGGATTAGAGGGCGGGTGCCAGCTGACCGCCTGCACGGGCGCCCAGCGTGGTAAGAGCAAAACGCTGGCGAAAGCCAGCGCTGTCAGAACAATAAAACCTTTGCCGAGGGCCCTCACGAGCCGTCAGCGGATGTTCCCAAAACCGCGTCCAGTGCGGCGCGCAGACGAGAAGACCAGTCCTTCAGCATTCGATCAGCCGCTTGGCGGTTGGTGATCTTGTTGGCGTAATTCACCATGGTATCGGGGTCCGACTTGCTGTCGTAGGCGCGCACCAACACGTCAGAGGTCTCTGCATCGATGAGCTCCAGATACATCGTCATTGAGCCCGCCGAGGCCGAATAGCTGCGGCTCATACTGGGGCTTTGGAGGTCCGGGCTGGTAATGTCGAGATTAACAATATTGGGGAACACCAGCAGGACTGCCTCGCCTTCCTGCCATTCGGTCACGAGGTCATACGCCGGGGCTTCGCTTAGTGCGTTAGTAAAAAATGTGGTGCACTCTTCCCCCAGCTCGGTTTTGATGCGGTCGATATCCCGCTGCTTGACCTGCTGAGAGCTGCTGCGATGGGCAGAGTTGTAATCGCGTTGCCAGTTTTTACGAAAAGCGACCTGACAGGGCACGATGCCGAATTGGGCATAGCTGTCGAGCTGTGCGTCGGGTTTCATGTATACCGCACTGTGCTTGTCGCTGCGCACCAACTCCAAACCGTCAGGCGTGGTGGCAGGCGGCGGTGTGCTGGTAGAAGCGCACCCAACTAAAGAGATGAGGCCCAACATACTGGCGCCGATAATCGCGTTTTTCATGGTATTTTCCTTTTCATCAATCCCTGATTTGCTGCCGCCAAGCGACGTTGTTTGCACGGACTACTGTGCCAGAACGCAGTATCCGTCCGCACCCCTTTATAGCGTAATTGTCACTATCTGATAACGATTCCTGCAATACGAGCGAAGGATATGCACAGGTAATTTTATGGGTCTCTATGGGGTATGGTACTTCGGGCGCCCGAGGGGTGATGTCGCAGGCGCGGCAACCCGCGGCCGCGACTGCCTTGATGCCATCGGGGGACGACAGTATTCTCACAGTGAACCGTCAGGAGCACTCTCATGAATCAGGCCTTGCCCCCCCGTGCAAAATTTCATCACATGAAAGACGGCACCCAGGAAGACTGGAACATCATTGGCGCAGAATTTTTTGAATTCCGGGGGGAGGTAAGCCGGAGACTCAAGGATCACTTGCTGTTGCTTGAGGGTGACTGCGGTGGTTTTCCGGTGGATCGTCTGACCCACTGTTTACAGACGGCTACTCTGGCCCATAAAGATGGCAAGGACGAGGAGTATGTTGTGTGTGCGTTGCTCCATGACATTGGTGACACCCTGGGGCCGGCAAATCATGCCGATGTGGCGGCAGTGCTGTTGGAGCCCTATGTCAGTGAAGCCAACCACTGGATGGTCAAGCATCATGCGATTTTTCAGGGTTATTATTTTTTCCACTATATGGGGCTGGATCGAAATCTTCGGGACCAGTACAAGGACCATCCGCATTACGCGCAGACCCTGGAGTTCATCGAGAAGTATGACGCCCCCGCTTTTGACCCGGACGCGGAGTACTACGAACTGTCATTTTTCGAGCCTATGATGGAGCGTGTGTTTAAAGAGCCCCGACGGTCACTTTACATAAAAGAGTCCGCGTAGCATCAATCTGTGGGCTCTGGAATGGAGCCTGCTGTGAAGCTGTTGTTTATCTGTACCCATAACCGGTGTCGTAGCATCTTGTGCGAAGCCATTGTGAATCAGCGCGGCGGTGGTGCGTTGCGGGCGGCCAGCGCGGGCAGCGCCCCTGCGGGGGCGGTCCACCCGCTCACGCTTCGTTACCTTTCCGAGCGTGGTTACGACATCGCTGGGTTAAGCAGTCAGTCCTGGGATGAACTCGAGGATTTCAAGCCGGATCGCGTGATTACGGTTTGTGATAGCGCTGCGGGTGAAGTCTGTCCCCTGTGGATGAGCGACATCTCGAAAGAGCATTGGGGTTTATCCGATCCTTCAAAGGTGGAGGGTGAGCGTGCCGCCCACGCAGCCTTTATGTCGGTGATCGATCGCATCGAGACTAAAGTTGATCAGTGGCTGGCGGAGGTATAGCGCGTTCCGCGGTTTGAGACGCGATGATTGACACCCAAAAGGAGTGCCCGCATGGGTATTTTTGAGCGTTATCTGAGTGTCTGGGTGGCCCTCAGTATTGTTGCAGGCGTGTTGCTGGGCAACGTACTGCCCGGTGTTTTTGCTGCGTTGGCAGCGCTGGAAGTGGCGCGCGTTAATCTGGTCGTGGCAGCACTCATCTGGGTCATGATTTATCCGATGATGGTGCAGGTTGACTTCTCCTCTCTCCGAGATATTCGCCGCCGACCCAAGGGCCTCGCCATTACGCTGGTGGTCAATTGGCTGATTAAACCCTTCACCATGGCAGCACTGGGCTGGCTCTTTTTCAGGGTGCTGTTTGCTGACTGGGTGGCTCCCGAAACCGCGACTGAATATATCGCGGGTATGATTTTACTCGGTGTCGCGCCGTGCACGGCGATGGTATTTGTCTGGAGCCATCTCACCAGAGGTGATGCCAATTACACCCTGGTACAGGTTTCGGTGAATGACCTGATTATGATTTTTGCCTTCGCACCATTGGCTGGGTTTCTGCTAGGCGTCACCGATATCGTGGTGCCATGGGAGACACTTTTTTTGTCGGTGGTGTTGTATGTGGTCATTCCGCTCCTTGCCGGTGCAGTCACGCGCAAGGCGTTATTCCGATCTGATTCGCCCGCACGTCTGGAGTCGCTGTTAAGTAAACTAAAACCGCTATCGATGGCAGGGTTATTGGGCACAGTGGTCCTGTTATTTGGATTGCAGGCAGAGACCATCGTTGCGCAACCCATCGACATTGTGCTGATTGCGGTTCCGCTGTTGATTCAGACCTATGGTATTTTTTTCGTGGCCTATCTTGCCGCGCGGTGGTGGCGAGTTGAACACGCCATCGCCGCGCCTTGCGCGCTTATCGGCACCTCCAATTTTTTTGAGCTGGCGGTGGCGGTTGCCATCAGCCTTTTTGGCTTGCACTCGGGCGCCGCGCTGGCAACGGTGGTGGGGGTGCTAGTAGAAGTGCCGGTCATGCTTTCTCTTGTGGCCATAGTGAATCGCACGCGCTGGTAGGCGTTGTGATATCGCCCTGAGCCCACTCGCCTGCTACGATCACGATGCAATGGCCTCCAAGATCATTTTGTCCTTAACTGATGCGGCAAGCACCGCATCTCAGATAGACCCGCGCGAGCTGACG
>DFQW01000201.1:4533-5336 GCA_002377985.1 Halieaceae bacterium UBA3479
TTGAGCGGCGCCCCCTCGGGCCGCGCGACGTACATCTTGATCTGCAGTTTTGCGGCATTTGTCACTCCGATCTGGTCGCTGCCAGTAACAAGCTTGGCGGCGGGATGTACCCCATGGTGCCCGGTCACGAAATGGTCGGCATCGTCACCGAAGTTGGCGCAGATGTTGAAGGCGTCAGCGTGGGCGATGCGGTTGGTGTGGGTTGTATCGCCGACAGCTGCCGCGTGTGCAGGTCCTGTTCGGCCGGCGACGAGCATTACTGCGACACCGGCTTTACCTTGAGCTTTAACAGCAAAGACCGCGAGGGCAGGGTGAACTACGGCGGGTATGCCTCGGATTACGTGGTCGATTACGACTATGTTGTGCCTATCCCCCAAGGCGCTGATCTCGCGCGGATGGCGCCGCTATTGTGTGGGGGGATTACGGTATACACGCCGCTAAAGCGCTTCGGTGTGGGGCCCGGCACGACCTTATGCGTATTGGGCGTGGGCGGGTTGGGGCACCTCGCAATCCAGTTTGCAAGCGCCATGGGCGCGCGGGTGATCGTTGCTTCGCGATCCGAAGCAAAGCGCGCTGATGCCACGCGATTGGGGGCAGAGGTGGCGCTGGATCCTGATTCCGCTGCGTTACAGGATTGGATGGGCCAGTGCGATCTGATTCTGGATACGATCTCGAACTCGCACGATTTAAATCGTTGGTTCCCGCTTCTGCGGCGTGGTGGCAAATTGTGTTTGCTGGGTGTACCCACCGAGGATCTCAGCGTATTCCCCGCACTGATCGTGTTTGGCGACCGCAGTTTGGAG
>DFQW01000196.1 GCA_002377985.1 Halieaceae bacterium UBA3479
GCCAGCAGCTGCCCGCATTCAACTCGCTTGCACTGATCTGCTTGTTCCTTGATCACGGATTCAGTCCCATGGACTGCACCAACTCTTTAGTGAGGATGCGCTCCGAATACTCGCTTACCCGCCAGCCAGGCAAATGCCATTCCTTGGGCAGGGGTGCGCTGGTGTCGACAAGCTGACCATTTTTCATGATGTGCCGGAAGCGTCGTTGATCGCCTAGTTGTGTAATGGTCTGTTCGGGCTCGCCCTCAAACACAAGTATGTCCGCGAGATAACCCGGCTTAATACACCCGAGCTCGCCCTCAAGTTTAAGCGCTCGGGCGCCTTGCTCGGTGGCGCTATTAATCGCTTGCAGGGGCGTCATACCCAGATCTTCGACAAAAACCTGCAGTTCCCGGTAGTGCCAATCACCATAAGGCGTCAGGCTGAAGCCGCTCTCGCTGCCTGTGAGCAGCGGTACCCCGGCATCAAAAGCCGCGCGCAGAGTGCCGACGCTATCGGTGATTTCAGCACGAAAGACCTCGCGAAGATTTTCATCGGAGCCGATGGCTGCCCCAAAGTCTGCCAAATTAGCCTGAAACGTAAAGGTGGGCACCAATGGCACTTTACGATCGACGACGGCCTTCAGTGCCTCGTCATCCATGTAGGTGGCGTGCAGGATCATATCGAAACCGGCAATGGCAGCGTCTCGGGTGCTGGTAGCATTGCGACAGTGCCCGACCACGGGGATGCCAAACTGATGCGCCGTGTCGCAGACGAGCTTGAGTTCGTCGAGCGTCCAGGTGGAGATTTCGCCGCTCTCCTTTCCCGGACGGATGGGCAGTCCGCTGACGTGAACTTTGATCCAGTCGACGCCCATTTTGATTTGCTTGTGGATCTCTCTGACGATCTCATCGGGCGTATGAACAATCCGCGCGTAACCCCGTGTACCTTCATCCGGCAGCAGCCGCGCCGCGGTGCCACCCACGCAGTTGATCAAGACGTTGCCGCCGGTCGTCATTCTTGGCCCTTCAATAACGCCGCCCTCTATGGCGTCGCGAAGATCTACTCCGACATCGAATACGCAATCCGCATCAAAGAAGCCGGTGAAGCCTGCTCGCAACACTTTCTGAGCATTGACGCCGGCAACCAGTGCGGCGAGGCCATAGCGCCTGTGAAAGAACAGCTCGTCGTTGCTGTTGGGGTGATCAAAGCTGATGTGGCAGTGGCTGTCGATCATCCCCGGTAGCACGCGGCATCCGGACGCATCAATTTTATTAACCACTGCCTCTGACAGGCACGCAGCGCCCGCGTCAGCGCCCACGGCCACAATCCGTTCATTGCTGATCAGTACATCGCCGGGGAAAGGATCTGAACCCGTGCCATCAATAATCAGGCCGTTTTGAATCAGGGTGAAGGCGTCAGTCATACTGGTTGCTCCTTGATGAGCCCGTTCGGATGGAAGTCGGCGTGTGAGGTTTTGTTGAGCGCAATAAAGCGCATCAAAGCATCGCCTTGCTCGAGCGTATGCCGCCTGATTTCCTCGCGGGCAGCCTCGGCGTCTCCTGCAAAGATAGCGGAAACGATGGCGTCATGATCTGTTTGATTAATTTGCAATCGACCCGGTGCGACGACCTGAAAACGGCGGTAGGGGAGTACCCGCAATGCGAGCCATTCGGTGGTGTCGATTAAAGCGCTGTTGTGACAGCCGCGAACGATACGCTGATGGAAGGCAAAACCGAGATCAGCATACTCATTGGGGTCACCGTTACTTCGAAGGTTCTCGGCAGCTGCTTCGTGAATGTCTTTCAATTCGCTCTTTTCGCTCGCCGACATTCGCGAGGTGCTTAAAAAGACAGCGGCGCCCTCCAGTTCTGCCAGCGCTTCGAATAGCTCGAGCATAGTGCCGGGATCAAGCTGGGCTACAACTGCGCGCCTATGCGCCCGCTTGGTAATCAGTCCTGCTTGGGCCAGCTGGGTAATGGCCTCTCTGACCGGGGTGCGTGACACGCCAAATCGTTTAGCGAGGCGGCCCTCTTCAAGGGCATCCCCCGGCGCCAATTGACCGCCGAAGATCTCGCGTTCGATAGCGAGGCGGACGGTGTCGGCCTGAGTGAGATCATGATCCGTCACGTCGCGGTTCCTGCGGTGTCTGGCTCCTGCCCAATGAGCAATGGATAGGATCCCCAGTTGTGCCGCTCGGTGCCTGCGTCTACCAGCGGTGGATTGGCTGGATCCGGGCGAGCGTGGTGTTGAAAGAGATTCCTCAGCAGATTAGTCAGCGTGCCGAGGTGGGGCGCTTCACCTTCTGCCCTCGCATTTCCCAACCCGCCTGCGATGTCCCTCCCGAAGCAGGTATGGATGCCAATACCGAAACTCAGGCCAAAGGGCGGTATGCGATCCGCCACGCTCCGATGCGGATTGAAGTGCGCTGCGTCCTCGCCGAAAAGCGGTTCTTCCAAATTCGCCGACATCAGGTCAATTACCACGCTGTCACCCTCTGCCACATCGGTGCCATCGGGAAGGGCAAATGCTTCACTTGCAGTGCGCCAGGCGACGGGGCTGGCGGGATGCAGTCTAAGGCTCTCGTGGACGCAGCGCTGGAGAAAAAGATCATCCGTCAGGAGTCGATCCCGATCCTCCGGGTGCCCGCGGCACCATTGATCGAGTTCGTGAAAGCTGTGAGTCAGCGCATTGGCTGAGCTGTGCGAGCCCGCCTGCATAAAGAAGGCCACCTCTCGCAGAATCATGTCGTCATCCAGGTCCTGATCAGCGCGATTGGCAAGCAGGACAGTAAGAATATCCCGGGGCGCTTCTTCTTCGGCCAAGCTGCCCTCGGCTATCCGCGTCAACAGCGCTTCTCGTCGAGATTTCGCAGGCAGAAGAAAGCGCTGGTTAAACTCGTTCAGTGCGTCCGTCACTTCATTGCGCACCACGTCCTTGTCTCGGGTGGAATGAAACAGCGTTGCCCCCTCGCCAAACTTACGCGTAAGCGCGACGAGTGCGTCGGTCTCTTCTATGGCGCCATCAGGGCGGTCAATGCCGGCAATATCCGCGCTGAGATTAATATTCACCCTGAAACCGAACTCAGGGAGATCAAGTCGGCCGCGGGCCAGATACGGTGCCAATGTCCTTGCCACTGTGGCGGGATAGACCTCGCGCTCGTAGTAGCGCGCAAAGTCTCGCCGGAACAGTTTCCACTCGATGGCTCGCCGGCAGGTGTGCGCTTCTCCGTGGAGCGTCAGCAAGACGCGCTCCATCAGCACGTTGCACTCGCTGTACATGGATTGCACCAGGCGTCGGTCGCATAGGGCCTGGTGGGCGTTCTGGTAGCCGCTGACGCGGGCGGGCGCATTCATGGGGTCAGAAAAGCACCGGATAAATCGCCCAGACATCGCGCTCCGAGGCTTCGATTTTTTGTGGTGCCTGATCGGGATTGGGCCGCATACCGCGCTCGATCAGCTCTTTGATAATCAGCGTGATCGTACCGAACTGGTGGTTATCTGGGTTGGGCGGTTCTCCCGCTCTGAGCATGGTGCCTGCCACGAGGTGCATACCGAGGCAGACATGCATGCCGCCGCCAAAGGACATGCCGGCAGGGCTGGTGCGCCCCTGAACTGAACGTAGCGGATTGAACTCTGCGGCATCCTCACCGAACACGCGGGTATCGCGGTTGGCAGTTTGCAGATCCACTACGACTTTGTCTCCCTCGGGGACCACGCGTCCGTCGGCAAGGGTGATCTCGGCTTCGGCGCGCCGCCATGCCTCGGGACTGGAGGGATGTAATCGCATGCTCTCCAGCACAAAGCGCTGTAATTGATGCGCGTCGGCAACGATATCCGCCGGTGTTTGGCCGTGGTTTTGACACCAAGTGAACAGCTCGTGTGTTGCGTGTACCAGCGTATGCACAGAGGTGTGAGAGGCGGCGAGATAGAAAAAGGCGACCTCTCTGACCATGAGTTCATCGGGCATTGATAGCTCGGCATCGTGCATGAGCAATATCGTGAGGATATCTCTGGGCAGGTCCTCGTCACTCAGTTCGCCCGCGCGGTATTGTGCCAACAGTGCCAGGCGCCGCGCGCGAGACGGCAGAAAAAAGCGTTCCCGGAATTCATCGATCGCTTCACGGATTTCCTGAAAGATAGGTTCTCGGTCGCCCTTGAACTGACCAATGGTTGCAGCTTGTCCCAGTTGGATCAGCAGGCGGTGTTGCGCGTCCGCCTCCTCATGCGTGCCATCGACGCGGTCTATCCCCGCGAACGACAGTGAGAGGTGAACCATGATGCGGTACCCCAGTTCTTTGAGATCCAGAGACGATTCGGTGAGGAACTGGTCCAGTGTTTCCAGAAGTAATCCAGGGAATACCTCATTTTCATAGACACGGAAAAAGTTTTTCCGAAACAGCTGGCTCTCAATGGAGCGTCGCTGCCTGTGCTCGTCACCGTGGAGCGTGACCAGCACTTTATCCATCAGGATCTTGCCTTCGTCATAGAGCGATTGCTTAAGGTCGGTGATCCGCAGGGCGTGCTCAACATCGTGATAGGCACTGACGCGGTGAATATCCATGATGATTCCCTCTAAAAATGCGCTGTCTGACGGGAGCGTGCCAGATTGCCGAGCTCTCAGTGTATGCAAAATAGAAAAAAGTGTACACACTTTGCGAGGGTGAATTGCCATGGCGGGGAGGGCAGATTCCGGCGTGGGTCATGCCTGTAACAGGCAGAGTCAGGGGCCGTCAGCCCTTTATCAGACAACCGGGCAGTGTATATTGTCCGTACAGGCGCATCATCAGAGGAACGGCCATGAGACTGACGGTAAACGGTAGTGAAGTGGAGGTGAGTAGCGAGGCTGACACGCCGCTGCTCTGGGTGTTGCGGGATGAATTGAAGCTCGTGGGTACCAAGTACGGTTGTGGTATCGCCCAATGCGGCGCCTGTACGGTGCATCTCGACGGTCGCGCAATCCGCTCCTGCGTTACCCCAGTCTCGGCGGTTGCAGATAAACAGATCCAGACCATTGAAGGGCAAGCCACTGAGGCCGGCTTGTCGCCGGTCCAACTGGCATGGTTGGAAACCGATGTCGCCCAATGCGGTTACTGCCAGTCGGGGCAGATTATGGCGGCTACGGCCTTGCTGGCGAGCAACCCCAATCCCAGCGACGCCGAGATTGACGCGGCCATGGCAGGTAATGTGTGCCGGTGCGGTACCTACCCCCGAATTCGTAAAGCGGTCCACCTGGCGGCCTCGTTAATGTCAGAGGAGCACAGCGCATGAGTGAGATCCCAACAGCAGGCTCAATGAGCCGTAGGCGATTTGTCCAGAGCGGCGGCGCACTGCTGTTTGCCGCACAATGCCCGATCAGCCTCTCGCGAAAAGTCCATGCGGGCGGTAATGGCGCAATGATGAATAGCTTCGTGCGCATCGATCCGAATAACGTCATTACCATGCTCGCGAATAACTCGGAATTCGGCAACGGCGCCTATACCGTGATGAGCATGATGCTGGCGGAGGAGCTCGACGTCGATTACCGCAGCATCGCACTCGAGGCTGCACCGACGACGCTTGAGTATTACTCACCACTCTTCCGCGAGTACCTGACCGCTGGATCTGTCACTACCGGCAGTACCTTCATACCAATGCGAACGGCGGGGGCAAAGGCGCGAGCAATGTTGCTGGAGGCGGCGTCCAGAGACTGGCAATTGCCCCCTGACGAACTTGCGACCGAGAACGGCACTGTCACGCATGCCGCCAGCGGTCGAAGCAGCACTTACGGTGAGTTGTTGGAGGTCATCCATCGGTTCGATATTCAACCTCCAGAGACCGTGGCATTGAAGGACCCCAGCCAGTTCAAGATTCTGGGTAAGCCCGCGCGGCGTTACGAAGGTGTGGGTAAAGTAGATGGCACAGCTCAGTTTGGTATTGATATCAAACTACCCGGAATGCTTTACGGCGCGATTGCGCGGCCTCCGGTTTACGGTGGATCGGTGATCGACTTTGATGCGACTGAAGCCTTGGCCATGCCCGGCGTAGTCAAAGCCAAGGCGATCAGGGCGGGCGTGGTGGTGTTGGCTGATAGCTACTGGCGGGCACAGAAGGCGCGCGCCAAACTCAAGATCAATTGGGACCGGGGCGTAAATGACGGGGTCTCGAGCGAGCAGTTCTATGCTGATTATCGCGCTTTGGCGGATACCCCCGGAATGTTGGCCGAGGATATTGGCGATGCGCTCGGTGCGCTCGATGCGGCTGAGGCGAAGGATCGAGTGGTCGAGGCCACCTACGAGATGCCATTGTTGGCTCATGCCACGTTGGAGCCCATGAACTGCATTGCGCATGTGGAGGGAGATACCTGCACCATCTGGAGCGGCACGCAGTATCAATCGAACGACCAGGAGGTGATCTCACGTTTTCTGGGGATCCCGCAGCAGAATGTCACCATTCATCGACCGCTTATGGGAGGTAGCTTTGGGCGTCGCTCTAGCAAAAAGGCGGATTACACCGTCGAAGCGGTAGAGGCCGCTATGGGTGAGTCGGTGCCCGTGCAAATCATCTGGTCGCGGGAAGAGGATATCCGCAGTGGGCATTACAGGCCGCTGTTTGTGCACAAACTCCGTGGCAGCGTGGATGAAGCCGGCATGCCGGAGGCCTGGCATCAAGTGGCGGTAGGACAATCGCTGATGCAGGGGACCAAGCATGACCCCGCCTATATGGTGCGAGGCATGGATATCTACTCGTTGGATGGTTGCTTGCAGGAGCCCTTTGGCGTGTTCCCTTACGGGACGTCCTATCAGATCCCCAATCATCGCGTTGAGAGCCACAACGCCCCCAAAAAGGGCATTGTGCCTCAGGAGTGGCGATCGGTAGCGCACACTCATACGGGTATTGCCTATGAGTGTTTTCTGGATGAGCTGGCAGAAAAGGGCGGCATTGATCCACTCGAGCTGCGCTTACGCCTGACCAAAGACCATGCGCGTATGAACCGCGTGCTGAACGTGCTGAAGGAGAAAAGCGACTGGGGCAAACCGCTGGCACCGGGCCGCGGCCGTGGCGTGGCATCCCGGATTTATAACATTTCACCTGTCGCTCAGGTTGTCGAGGTCACCGTTGCCGAGAATGGCGACTTCAGCGTGGATCGGGTGGTCTGTGTGCTCGACTGTGGCTTTGCCGTGAATCCGCTGGGTGTCGAGGGGCAGGTAGAAGGCGGCCTCGCTTACGGGTTGGGTGGAGTGGCCTTCGGCAATATCGATATCGTCAACGGTGAAGTGCAGCAGAGTAATTTCCATGACTACCCCGTAATGCGTCTGCCCCAGATGCCAAAGGTTGAGGTATATATCCTGCCCAGCGATGAGCCGCCCACCGGGATCGGTGAACAGGCTACTACGCCGATTGCGCCGGCCGTCGCTAATGCATTATTTAACGCGACAGGGCGGCGCGTCCGGCGGTTCCCGTTGTCGAGTCAGGGGTTTAACTTAGTCTAGAGCAGGGCGGAACAATGGTGCTTGAACATATGGTGTGGCTGACGCCGAAGCCGGGCGTGAGCGAGGCGCAGATGGAGCAAATCGCGGCCTCGATTCGTGCGCTCACGCATATCCCCGGCGTGATTGCGATTTCGGCGGGGCGCAACATCACTGATCGCGCCAACGGCGCCACTTACGGCGTATTGGTGACCTTGGAAGATGCCGAGGATCTGCCGCTCTACCTTGCGCACCCTGACCATCAGGCCGTCGGAGTGGTTTTGCGCGAGCACTGCGAGGTGCTCGCACTGGATTACGAGCGCTAACGCGCGCTGACCGAGCCGGTCCCCTTGGGCGCAAAAACCAGCAAGGCATTGCCCGGTTCGTGGTTGTAGAGCCCATAGCCCGAGTTGATCACCATATGGCCCGCGCCGAGTGCTGGTCCTGAGCCGCTCATGCCGCCACCCTGCGCGACGACACCATTGGTGCCGGTTACCGGCGTCGTGGTGTTGTAGGACCAGATGATCTCGCCGCTGTCGCGGTCATAGATGCGGATAATGCCGTCGAGATGGCCCGCAATGACGGCACCATCTGTTGCCGTAATCGCCGCTGACACGCCGGGGTCACAGAACGGACGGCCCTCGCCGCAGACGTTCTCTTGCAGGTGACTCCACAGCACCTCGCCGGTTGCCGCGTTGACGGCTGAGACACCCGGCCGCGCGGTCTTGGGGTCGAGCCACTCACCATTGCGGGTGTCATTCATATCATTAATCGGGACATAGACAGTGGTGCCATCTGCGGCCATGCCAAAGTGCACGCCCCCCTGAATGCTGCCGCGCCCCAGCCTGATCTCCCACAATTTGTTTTGGCCTGTTTCCCAATCCAGCGCAAACACGCGGCCGTCTTTTTGCCCCGCCACAACGACGGTTTTGCCATCCCCGACATCAACCAGTAGCGGGCTCGAGGCCTGGTCGTAATCGGGGCCATCTTCCTCCGGACAGTTGGGGTTGTCGGCCATCATGCAGGCCACATTCCAGGCGTCCCCCGGGAAGGTTTGCCGCGACCACAGTCGTTCCCCGGTATCGAGCGCGACAGCAATCACGGCGTCGCTGTTGGCGTCGGCGGGGGAGGAGTAGTTCTCTCCAGTACCAAAGATCAGCAGATTTTTGTCGACGTCGATCGTCGGACTGGTCCACACCGGCGCGCCTGATGGCCCAAGCATGTCGGTTCCCACGCTGGTGGTGCCCACCGAGGCGGGCGGGTTGGGTATGGCGTAAGTGTCCCAGATCACGCTACCGTCGTTGCCGTTTACCGCCATCACGTGACCGCGGAAGGTGCAGCAGGCGTACTCAGGATTGGCCGCTGTGACCACCTCAAGTGATGAGACGGGTACGTAAAGGTTGCCTGCCGCATACGCAGGGGTGCCTGTGAGCGTGGCGCTGTGGTGCTCATCGGGGCTGGTCTGCCAGACCAGCTCACCCGTGTTGGCGTCGACGGCGTATAGGTTAGCGATGATGTCGCCAAAGTAAGCAGTGGCAATGCCATCTGGGCCGCGTTTGCCAAGCGTAATGCCGGTCCGGACCTCGGCGCGGGCCGCGTAGGTCCAGCGGACACAACCGGTTTCCAGATCAAAGGCATAGACTGTGCCGTCCTGACTGCCTACGAATACAGAACCCATGGCGATGGTCGGTTGGGATCTGGCGCGAGTGGAGGCGGGGAAACCAAAGCTCCACTTCAACTCAAGATCGTCGATCTGCGAACGATCAAAGCCGGCCGCCTCGGACGACACGTAGCGGCGGGTATCATGGCCCCAGCCCGTCAGCTGGCTCTCGTCGAGCGAGGAGAACTCATTCGCCTGACCCTCACACCAGGCGACATCTGGCGCCGCATTCGGGTCGCCCAAGCGCATTTGCGTGATGTACTCGACGATGTGCTGCTTGTCTTCGTTTGAGAGATGCGCGGCCTGTGATTGCATAATGCCCTCGGTAACCGACCGATACAGCACCTGCGGAGACATCAGTTCCAGCCAAGTCGTGTGGGGCGCTTTGTAGACCTGTGCTTCGTGGCAGCCGGCACAATGCTCGATGTACAGGGGTTTGCCGGGTAGGGCATCACGGTCACCCAGATCACCAACCCACGCATACTGTTCATCCATTGAGCCCAATGTGGCAGGCTCTGATTCCGCTGACGTATTCGCCGCCGAAGATTCGGATTCTTCTTTAGCCTGACAGCCTATAAACAGTGTCAAAGCGAAAATGATGGCCCCGGCACCGAGGCGACTCCCCATATCAAAGCTCATGGCGGCTACTCCGTTATTGTTGTGCCGAAAATAATAAAGGCTTGGGAGCGAGATTGGTACGGACATTTCAAAATCCTGCTCTTAGGTGCTATCCGAGTGGCTCATTGGTTAAAAGCTGGTTAAGGTGGCCCGTGACGCTTTGCGAGCACACATGAGAAACAGGAGAGTGACATGCCCCGGGAGACGCTTTGGCTGGTGAAATGCACTGACCGCGAGGGCGACGATGTGGATGCCTTACGGCAGCAGCACATGGCAGGTCACCTCGCGCATATTGAGGCGATTGTGGATCACATTGCCATGGCCGGTCCGCTCCAGGATCTCTCGGGCGAACGCATCGTTGGAAGTATGCTTGCCTATAGAACCGACGATCTGACTCAGGCCAAGGCGTGGCTCGATGGTGATCCCTATGCGCGCTCCGGGATCTGGGGAACGGTTGAGTGGTCTCGGCTGGTGCTGGCGGCCGGCACGCTGGCCGGTGGCGTGACCTGGTAGGTGCGCTTGCGCTGCCCGCGAGGCAGGCGGGACTGCTGATCAGTCTAACGGCGCATATGGCGTCGCCTTAGCCAAGCGGTACCGAGTATTCCGACGGCCAGCAGCAGCCCGTGGGGCAGGGTTGGCACGGGCACGGGAATGTCAGCCAACGCAGCGGTAAAAAGCACCCACGCCTGAGCGGTGGCGCTGACCGAGCGGCTGTCAGACCTCGACAGCCCTGCAGCTTGAGCGATAACCGTAACGACGTTGTTGTGCACCCTGGGGCGCACGTTAGGGTACACTGCTTTAACGAAACGACATTCGGCCGAGGTGCCAGAGGCAATGGTAATCGGTGTCGTGCAAGTTCCGACGCCGGTGAGATCGCCAAAGACAGAATCCGTCAGTTCCAGGATCTCTACAGAAAAATCGTTATTGTTGCTGACTTCAACGGTGAAGGTGATTTCGGCCCCTGGATCGGTCAACGGCTGCGACGGAGTCTTGGACACAGTGATATCGAGGGGTACTCCCTCGAAGAGCACCGCCGCCGTATCGAAGCCGATGACTGCGGTGTTCGAATCTTCCCCGGTGCCCACTGCGATGATGGTGTCCCGCTCAATACTCCCGATTGCACCGGTCAGCCTCTCAGTGAATGCGCAGCGATATTGATCGCCCGCTGCAATTTCTAGCGGGGCGGCCACGCTAATTTCCGCGCACGTCCCGCGGGCGCTGAGGTTACCGTGAACGTCGTCGTTTAGCCCATCGATAAGCACGGACTCGGAAAGCGAGGCATTTATGACCTCCACCGAGAAAACCACATTACCTCCCGTGGTGGGAACGCGATCGGGGATGGCTCGCTTTACCACCTCTATGATCGGCGCGGGTGGCGTGGCCGAGCCCGGGGGCACGAATTGCACCTCAGCGGTTGCGCTGGCTGAGACGGCAGAGCCGTCGTCAGCGGTCCCGGATGCGGTGACCGTATCGGGGAAGTAACTGATTTCAGTGGGTAGGGGCTCGTTGGCTTCGGGGACAATGCCAGAAAAGGTGCATTCGATGGTGTATCCCGCGGGTGGCAAACTGAGCGCCAACGGCGGGCCGACCGAGACTTCGCCGCAGTCAAGACCCAGCGCGGTGATATCACCATGGTAGCTATCGACGAGTGATGTGATGGTAATGGTCTTCGCAGGAGAGTGATTCTCAACTACCAATTCATAGGTCACCGCGGTGCGATCCTGAATGACTGCCGGCCTCGGCAGTTTTTTCATGGTGAGAACAGCGGGGGTCTCCCTGAAGGTCACCACCGCCGTATCGGTGTCACTGACTTGTTGGCCATCGGCGGGGTTGGTGGCGACTGCGGTCACCGTATTGGTGTGGGTGTCTGGATAGCGGCCATTGATTGAGAGGGTGTATTCACAGCTGTAAGAGAGCCCCATCGGAATCGATTGCGGTAAGGCGCAGCTACCGACGTTGTGAAGTGAGCCCTCGCCACCGACTCTACTGTCGTTCAGTGTGACGAGCTCTAACTCTGTCTCGCCGTCATTCCACACTTCGACCTGATAAATCACGGGGCCAACCGGCTCATCGATCGAATGCGGTGAGGCAGTCTTGATCACACGGATATCGGGCGTGGGCGGGTCTGTTGCCGGTAAAAA
The DNA here is from genome assembly GCA_002377985.1 of Halieaceae bacterium UBA3479. Lineage (GTDB taxonomy): Bacteria > Pseudomonadota > Gammaproteobacteria > Pseudomonadales > Halieaceae > Luminiphilus. The sequence goes on from DFQW01000196.1 coordinate 11,846, forward strand.
CACCACCCGCGCAGAATCAGTATCGCTGATCTCCAGGCCTGCGTCGTCGGTGGCGGTCGCACTGACCGTATTCTGATGAATATCTCCCGGACTGCCGCGCAGTGTTTTTTGGAACTCGCATCGATACCGGGCGCCGGTAGCCAACCGACTGCCGAGGGCGCAGTTGCCGACGCCCGCCAGATCACCGAATTGATCATCCGTCAGTGATGTGATGGTGAGTTCATCAGTTCGGTCGGACTCATTGAATACCTCGACTTCGAAGGTAATTACGCCAGCGTCGCCGCGGATAAATCGTGGCGTGGCGGTTTTGTAAACCTCGATTTCAGGCGGCGGCTCTACCGTGATTTCGTCAATGTCTACCGGCGCACCGCCGTTGTCCCAGCAGGAAGAGCTCGTTTGCGGAAACAAACTGGAAACAAAAGCGGAGACTTGAAGCGCGTCGTTGGGATCTGTGACCACCGAGCAACCATTGTTGTTTTTACTCTGTTGCCAGCCGACGGCGAGGGGAATGTCGAGCTTGCCGTTGGCGTTGGTGTCTTGGCATACCACATCGTTGACAACGAATTCGTGGTAGGTCAGTTCAGCGTCGAGGATATCGCCGCATTGATTGGCATTAATTGCGCGGTAAGGCCCGTCTCCGGCGCTGAGGTTAAAGTCGACCCCGTCGGTTGCGGGTAGCAGCGCAGAGAAGGCACACTGTGTGCCACCAATTGCAGTAGCGCCTGATTGTGCGACCCAATAGCCGAGGTCGTAACGCTCCTTCGCCGCCCGGTTTTGCCCTGTTCCCACAGTGACGCCAACTCTGAGATTAAAGCGCTCTCCCACGTCGCAACTCGTCCGTTCGGGTTCCGCCGATACAGCGGTTACGCGCATGGAGTTGGCGGTGCAATGGCGGCCATTGTTTATTGCCGGTGGGCAGGCTGCCTCCTGCAAGGGCAGGGTTTGTGCCGTTGCGGTGTCCAGCGAGAGTAGCTGTACGAGCAGTACTACGGGAGACCAACGGCGGTGACGATGGAGTGGATATTTCATCGTTAAGCGCCGCAGATTGC
>DFQW01000059.1 GCA_002377985.1 Halieaceae bacterium UBA3479
TTGATTGAGGCGCTGGCATCCGGGCGCCTGCGGGCGGGGCTTGATGTTTTTTGCAACGAGCCGTTACCGGCGGACCATCCTTTCTTGACTATGCGCAATGTGGTGCTACTGCCCCACGTAGGGAGTGCAACCCTATCGACTCGAAACGCCATGGTGCGCCGGGCACTTGAGAACCTGGATGCCGGTATGAGTGGCGAGCCGCTGGCCTCGTGTGCCAACCCGGCCGCGTATGGCGTCGACCCCTAAGGCTTAACGCGCGTCTGGCAGGGGGCGGAGTGCTTTGGCGACGCCGGGTTCAAGCTTGCGCCGCACTTTTTCCAGATCGGGTTGATTACGATTTTCGACCACCTGGCTGATGGTTGCCGACCACACCGGTGCCAGATTTTCGCCATCTTCAAACAGCAGTAACAGGCTGGCGACTTCACGCGGGCCCGCGAGCGCCTGAGCGTTGGCGGCTTCGGCAGGATCAACGCCGCGGTTGATGACGGCACTGGTGGTGTTGAATTCGGTAGCAGTGGGATCCACCCCCGTCTCCAGAGTCGCTTTGAATGCATAGCTGATAACAAAGTCGCCGTCAGACTCCACGTTGCGATAGCCCTTTTTTTCGAGTGCTTCTGATACCACGTCGCGAACGGTGGTCGACAGCCGATAGAATTCATCCATGGATCCGGACATACCCGTCGGGAGTGCTGCACGCCAACTGTATGACTGATATTGCTTGGCGGCGAATCGATCGGGCGGCGCGGAATCAACCTGTGTTGAACTGCAGCCTGACAGCGTCAAGATTACAGTGCACAGGCTACCCAGCGCATAGTTGACCCATGTTTTCATTGTCGCTTCACTCCTCAATCGTCCCTCAAGGGAACCATACCAGCTTCACGATCATTACTGCGATGGCGAAGACGACAACTTTACGAATCAACCCCTCGCCACCTGCCAGCGTCAGCCGCGCGCCGAGCCACCCACCCAGGGCATTGCCGATTGCCATGATAGCGCCGACCCACCAGAGGAGTTCGAGCTGACTGCCAAAGACCATCAGTGCCGCGAGGGTATAACACAAAATAATGAAGACCTTGTGGATGTTCGCGGTGACAAGATCCAAACCCAGCACCCTGTTCAGAATCGGCAGGAGTACAAAGCCCATCCCGATTTGGATAAAGCCGCCCCAGAAACCGGCGAGCACCATGAGTACGTGCCCCCAAATCAGGCGGCGTTGGGAAATGTCGGCTGCATCTACGTCGGTGTCAGTACCGCCACTGCGCAACATCATGAGCAACACCAGGCCCATGATGCCGGCGAGCATAAGATTGAAGGTCTCGGTAGGTATTTTTACCCCAACAGTAGCGCCAACGACTGCGCCGGGTATCGCGCACAGCGAGAGGGAAAAAATCATCCCGATGCGGGGCACCCCATGTCGCAGGTAGGTCGCGCATGCGCTGATATTTTGCACCAATATCGGAAGCCGGTTGGTACCATTGGCGATTGGTTCGGGCAGCCCCAAAAATATCATTACTGGTACGGTAATTACCGAACCACCGCCGGCCAGCACATTGATTGCGCCCCCCGCGAGACCCGCCATAATCAGCGCAATGACTTTCCAAACCTCCAGGTCCATGCTTCAGGTCCGGGGTGTTCGCATGGTCACAAATTCCTCAGCAGCGGTGGGGTGAATACCAACGGTGCGATCAAAATCAGCCTTGGTCGCGCCCATCTTCAGGGCAATAGCAAGCCCCTGGCAGATTTCGCCGGCGTCGGCACCCACCATATGGGCGCCCAATACCCGGTCGGATTGAGCGTCCACCACCAGCTTCATTAAGGTGCGATCTTCGCAACCACTGACGGTGTGTTTGAGCGGCCGAAAGTTGGATTCGTAAACCGTGACAGCGTGGCCTTGAGCCAAAGCGGCCTCCTCGGTAAGGCCTACGGTGCCAATCGGCGGCTGGCTAAAAACCGCGGTGGCGATATGGCCATAGTCCATGGTCTTTTGCCCCTCGCCGAATTGCGTCTGCGCAAACGCCATTGCTTCGGCAATGGCGACCGGTGTGAGTTCGGGGCCGCCCGTCATATCGCCCAGCGCATAGATGGACGGCTCATGGGTTTGGAATTGGGCGTTCACGGCGACGTAACCCTCAGGCGTTAATTGCACCGCCGTGTGTTCCAGGCCGAGGCGATCAATCAGGGGTTTTCGCCCTGTCGCGCACAGCGCGGTATCGAACGCCTCCACGCCATCGCTGAGGTGCGCCTTAATGCCGCCGGCCAGAGAACGCTCCAACGCCATGACGTGATGGTTGAAGCGAAGATCGATCCCTTTCTTGCGCATCTCCTCGGCGAGAAAACGACGAATATCTCGATCAAACCCCTTGAGGAAGAGCTCGCTGCGATAGCTTTGCAGTACCGATGCCCCAAGGCCGTCGAAAATACCGGCAAATTCCGTGGCAATGTAGCCTCCGCCAACGATCAGAATGCGCTCCGGAAATTGATCCAGCGTGAACACTTCGTTTGAGGTGATCGCGAGCTCTTTGCCCGGGATATCGGGCAGCACCGGCCAGGTGCCGGTCGCCAACAGAATCTTTTCGGCGCTGATGATGCGCTCACCCACGCTGACTGTCTGAGAGCCGGTAAGCGTGCCGTGACCGTAGATGATGTCGACACCCGGTGTTTCCAGTAGCCGCTCGTAGATGGCATTGAGTCGGGCAACTTCCTGCGCCGCGTTGTCGCGCAGCGTTGGCCAATCAAAGGACACAGCCTCCGTTTGCCAGCCAAAACCTTCCGATGCTTTCAGCGCCTCACTGAATTCACTCGCATAAACGAACAGTTTTTTTGGGATGCAGCCCACGTTGACGCAGGTGCCGCCGAGCGCGCGTTCTTCAATTACCGCCACGCGGGCACCAAACTCAGCACTTTTACGGGCTGCCCGGACGCCGCCGGAGCCCGCGCCGATTACCAACAGGTCGTAGTCAAAAGCCATACAGAGCTCATATTTGAATCATTTGGCGGCAGCGTCATTGGCCTGCGTTTCCATTAGCAGAGAGTTGGCTTAAAGTGCCGCCCCTTACGATAAATCGAAGTAGGTAGAAGATATGGGATGCAAACTCAACGTAAGGATACACCGATTATTGCTTGTCGGGCTGTGTAGCTGCCTGTTGAGTGGTTTTGGTCATGCAGTGTCGGATCCGTTTGCGCAAGAAACGGGGGCCCCGTCGGCCCGAATCGTTTTACACGATGACTCGGTGATCTTCGGTGATGTCATCGATATTGCCAACGGAAACGTTAAGGTTGCGACCTTTTGGATGGGTGAGGTCACCATTCCTTTGGCCTCCATTGCCACTTTGGAGTCAGAGCAAGAGATCGAAATATTGACCACGGATGACCGGCGATTCAGTCTCTCTCATCTACAGCTCGTTGACGGCGAGGTCCTGATAGAGGGTGAGGACGGTATCCCGGTAGAGCAAGTCAGCCTGTCGGATCCCGAGGCCTGGGAAGCAGGGCAGGGTTATCACATGACCGGCCGTGCCAGCACTGCAATTGATTACAACCGGGGCAATACCGACACCGACGAAATCAACGCTGATCTGGAGATGTTCCTTGAAAGCCGGCGTGACCGCTTCACGCTGCGGGGTGATCTTGAGGACACCAGCTCCAATATCACCAATGAAAATGGTGAGACGTCCCGTACCAACCAGACCACCGCCGATAACTGGCAGCTCACGGGTAAATACGACTACTTCCTCGCCGACCCCCGAAATTATTTGGGTGTCAATCTGGGCCTGAACTCAGATGAGTTCGCCGATATCAGTCAGCGGTACTATGTGGGCCCCTACTATGGGCGAAAGCTGTTTTCCCGTGATGACCTCAAGCTGGATGCAGAATTGGGTATTTCCTATGTCGACACCGATTTTATCGTCGCGGAAGACAACGACTACTTTGGTGCCAACATCAATATTACCGGGGAGACCACTTTTCTGGACGGATCACTCACGCTCTATCTGCGCCATGTAACCATTATGAATCTATCGAGCATGAACAAATCGATTTACCGCACGACGGCGGGCCTGCGCTTCCCGCTCTTGCTGGGATTTGAGGCAGCGGCCGAAGTGTCTGCTGATTACGACGGCGGTGCCGCAGAAGGCAAAAAGAACCACGATGAGACGCTGAAGTTTCGTGTTGGCTACAAATGGTAGTGCACGCAACTTAGGCGGCTATGGGGTCCAAAGCGAAAAGCGATGTGGTGTTTCTGCCTTTGGGTGGATGCGGCGAGATCGGCATGAACTTCAATCTCTTTGGCCACAGGGATGCCTGGTTGGCGGTTGATTGCGGTATCACGCTCGAGCAACAGCCGGGCGCATTACGGCCATCGGTGCAAATGCCGGACCTGCAATTCATCAGTACGCGCCGCCAGCAGCTGGTGGGTCTTATTGTTACCCACGCCCACGAGGATCATCTGGGGGCACTGCCCTATCTGTGGGAAGCGCTCGGATGCCCGGTTTATGCGACACCCTTTGCCGCGGCAGTGCTGCGCCATAAGACGCGTAGCCGGGGCGGTGTATTGCCATCGCCGCTGATCGAAATTGAACCAGGAGATGCGTTTACCCTCGGCCCGTTTTCCGTGGAATGGATTCCCATCACGCATTCGACTCCGGAGACCTGTGCGCTGGCTATCCGCACCCCTGATTCCTGCATTGTGCATACCGCAGACTGGAAAATTGATGCCGCACCCGTCGTGGGCAATGCCTGGTCGGCGAAACGCTTTGAGGCGCTGGCTAAAGAGGGCGTAGATGCGGTGATATGCGATTCCACCAACGCATTACGCGCGGGAAAATCGCCGTCGGAGGGTGAGGTGGCGCAGGCGCTGGGTGAGCTCATTGCAAGCCGCAACGGCAGGGTGGTGGTGGGTTGCTTCTCCAGCAACATCGCCAGAATCCAGACGCTGGCCGATATTGCCGCCAAAACCAATCGCTATCTCGCCATTTTGGGTCGATCGGCGTCGGGTATGGCGCGCTGTGCGCAGCAGGTGGGCTTGTTAGGGCGCCGATTTCAGCCCATCCATCCGGAGCATCTGGGCTACTTGCCACCCGCTGAAGTTCTGGCGGTGGCAACCGGTAGCCAGGGCGAGTGGGGTGCTGCGCTACACCGGCTGATGATGCAAACCCACCCGGACCTCAGTCTGGATGCCGGGGATACCGTTATCCTCTCGTCCAAAACCATTCCCGGCAACGAGGACCCGGTGAAACGATTGGTGCAAGGATTGCGCGGCAGAGGGGTCGAGGTCATTGAGGCCGATGACAGCCCAGTTCCATTACACGCTTCGGGTCACCCCTGTCAGGATGAGCTCCGCGATCTCTATCAGATACTCAAACCGGCGCTGGTGATTCCCGTGCACGGTGAAGCGGCCCACATGAAGGAGAACGCCCGGCTGGCCAAGGCGGTCGGTGCGAAGACGGCGTTAACTGGCGAGAACGGCGACCTGTTTTATTTGAGTCCGACGCCGGGTGTCAGGCGCCGATTCGCGCCAGCGGGTCGGTTGCAGTGGTGCGAGGAGACATCGCGCCTGATCAGCGTGGCCTGAGTACCCCGAATAAAATCAGTCGACGCCTGAGGCCTTCCTCGCCGCCGCGCGCTCCGCATCCGCGGAATTGATCCAGCGATAGGTCAGATAGTACTTAAAGATATTGCCTACATACTGCACCGTTTCTCTACCCACTTGCTCGGCAACAACGACCTCGACGTTATCAAACCACAGATTGGGGTCGTAGCCTTTTGCCTCGGCTTCACTGCGAATTCTCCGAATGCGTCCGGGGCCTGCGTTGTAGGCAGCCAGCGACATCAGCGCGCCGTTGAGGTCATCGATCCCGGGGCCGCTGAAATAACGTGACCGCAAAAAGGCCATATATTTGGCCCCGGCTTCTATGTTGGGTTCCACCTCTTCAATATTGGGTATGGCCACATTCTTGTCTTTTGCCGTGCTGGGGAGCAGTTGCATCACACCAATAGCCCCGCGCTGGCTGCGCACGCTCTGATCCAGTCGTGACTCCTGAAAACCCTGGGCCGCCAGCAAGGTAGGGTCGATGCCGTAGTTGGTGCCATGTTTCAGGAAGTACGAAGACAGTGCCCGATATCGGCTGAGTTCCTCGGCACCGATGGCATTCTCAGCCCAATCAAAATCGCGGATGTAGCGGTTGCGGACGACGTTGCCAAATAACGTCCCTTCTTTGTTGTCTTTGACGAAGGTGTTGAGAAACTGCAGCAATTTTGGATTATCCGGGCGAACCGCCCATGCCAGCCGACCCCCGGAGCGCAGCACCAGATCGTCGCGCACCACCGTACGCGTAAAAACGTCTTGCCACATTTGTGGTTTGTAATCATCAACAACGGCCCAGGGGAGCAGACCCGCATCGACCATCTCGATCAGATCCTCGTCTTCAAGCGACTCATCCATCGGCTCGACACGAATCGGTGACAGGCCTTTTTTTAGCAATGCGTCGCTGAGCGCGCGAATGCTTTCTGCATAACTGCTGGATAACCGCACATACACCGTTTTCCCGGCGAGATCTTCAAGCGTTGCAATGGCCGGCGCGCTGGGTCCGGTGACCAGAATTTCTCTCAGCGGCTTGCTCACGGGCGCCGTAAAGGCGACTTCTTCTCTGCGATTTTCGGTAATGGTGGTGCCTGCCATTACGATATCGCCGTATCCCGCCTTCAATGCCGAGAAAAGCTGATCTCTCGCCACCGGGATCACGGCTACCTGTACCGTCAGCAAACCCGTTTTGTAGGCTTTATTGACGACTTTCTGCAATTTTTGCGCATATTCCTGCACGATGCCCTGAGGGCCATTTTCCAGAAAATAGCGTCCGGGCCCGTAGACGGTCAGGATCCGGATGACGCGGCGATCCACCATGGTATCGAGGTCCCCCATATGGGGCATCACGCCAAAACGCTTCAGGCGCCCATTTGCGCCCGCTGCTGGTTGCGTGGAGAGGGGTGCGGCATCCGGCGGCGACTCACCTCCGGCAAGCGCTACCGTCATGATTTCCTCCTCCGTGTCGCCTATCGAGGGAGCGGCGCCCACCAAGGGAATAGCGGCTTCAGACGCAGTGACCTCTGTTGCGCTTTCTGCCCCGCAAGCCATGATTAGCGCCGCGATCAGAGTCGACGCCAGTGCCTGCCCCACTGTGCGGGCAACGTGCATTGGTGTTCGAGGCAGGGTTTTCATGGGTGCGTTTCGCAGGCTCCAGTCAATCAGTGTGCTCAGCCTGCCGCTGGCAGGCCCCGGTTTTTCAGGCAACCCGGCAGTCCAAGAGTAACTTACCAAAATGCCCGCCTGACTGCATATGCTGGTGGGCTTCCAATACGGCCTTGAGCGGATAGGTTGCCTCCACTATCGGCGTGATGTCGCCAGCGATGACGGCAGGCCAGATATGCGCGCGAATCGACTGGAAGCACCGTGCGCGCGTGGCTGTTTCTAGCCGTCGCAGGGTGCTGCCCGTAAGGGTAAGGCGCTTCATGAACACGGTGGCCAGATTGATCTCGCTTTGCATCCCCCGCATGACGCCAATACAGACAATGCGACCATCCTGCGCCGCCAATTCCAGATTGGTTTGCATCAGGTCACCACCGGCGATATCCAGAATCACATCGATTTTGCCGGCATAGCCCGCTTGCTTGAACTGCTCAAGCAAATCTCCTTCGCGGTGGTTGGCGACATAATCGGCACCCAGCTTCGCTGCCGTCGCACAGCGCGCCTCGGACCCTGCCGTAGACAGTACAGTTGCACCCATGGCGCGCGCCATTTGAATGCCAATGGACCCGATGCCACTGCTACCGCCGTGGATGAGCACGGTTTCGCCGGCCGTGAGTCG
>DFQW01000107.1 GCA_002377985.1 Halieaceae bacterium UBA3479
CTCTCCCGCCCACCCCCCGTTCTCTGCCCTGTATACGGTCTTTTGAGAATCACTCCCGGTCACTTCCACCTGACGTGCCGCACCCAGGGTCGCAGATCCCGTGACCACCTGAACACCGTTGTGCTTTAAAAGACCCGATACGCCGCCGGTTAATTGCGACACAATTTTCTGCTTGCGCGTCATCATATCCGCAATGTTCAGCGACAAACCGGACACCGTAATACCGTGCTCAGCCATATGTGCTGTGGCTTCGGCGTAGCGGTGTGAGCTATCGAGCAGCGCCTTGGACGGGATACAACCCACGTTCAAACACGTACCACCCAACTCGGGCTGCCCCTTTGCGTCTGTCGCCTGCTCTATCACCGCGGTCGACATGCCGAGCTGCGCACACTTAATTGCACAGACGTATCCGGCCGGTCCCGAGCCGATAACGATGACATCAAAATGAGTAGACATGTTTAACCTCCACAATCACAGTTGAAGCAGAATTCTGGCCGGATCCTCGATCAATCCTTTGATTGTGACCAGAAACTGCACTGCTGTTTTTCCATCAACCAGACGGTGATCATAGGACAGCGCAAGATACATCATCGGCTGAATCACCACCTCGCCGTTCATGGCAATGGGTCGCTCCTGTATCGCGTGCATCCCCAAAATCCCGGTTTGCGGGGGGTTTAGTATAGGCGTCGAGAGGAGCGAGCCAAAAACGCCACCGTTCGACACCGTAAAAGTGCCGCCCGTCATCTCTTCGATGGTTAGCTTTTTGTCACGCGCCTTGATCCCCAAATCGTAAATCGCGGCCTCAATATCGGCGATGCTCATAAAATCAGCGTCTCGCAATACAGGGACCACCAGACCCTCCTCTACCGAGACTGCGACGCCAATATCCTGATACCCATGGTACACGACGTCATTACCATCGATAGAGGCGTTAACCGCAGGAAACCGCTTTAAAGCCTCGCAAGCCGCCCGCACAAAAAAGCCCATAAATCCCAATCGGGTGCCATTGTGAACGGCCTCAAATTGATCACGGTACTGCTGACGCAGCTTCATTAGAGGCGCCATGTTGACCTCATTGAAGGTGGTCAACATCGCTGTTTGCTGAGTGGCTCCCAGCAGCCGCTCGGCAATCCGTGCCCGCATCCGACTCATGGGCACCCGCTTCTCAATGCGCTCGCTTGTGGCGCCTCCCACATCCAATTCGCCCGAAACTAACGCATCCCGGGGTTCGCTCTCTTTCCCCACTGAACCTTGCGCAGAATGCTGCGCAAGATGTGCAAGCACGTCCTCTTTCAACAATCGACCGCCCTTGCCCGAAGCTGAAACACGCTGGGCGTCGAGCCCGTGCTCCTCCAGCAGTGCCCGTACTGCCGGCCCCATGGGCACTGCACCGGCAGGGACCGCGCCGTCTTCCGGGGTCATAACCGCCGAGCGCGGCTGCGCGGCATCATCAGCACCGCCGGACTGATCCTCTCCCGCTTCCGCGGCACCTGCGACCAAGGTCGCCAATAACGCTTCGCTGGCAATAGTCTCTCCCTCCGGGACGAGAATGGCCTCGATCACGCCCGGTTCGGGCGCAACCACTTCCATCACCACTTTGTCGGTTTCTATCTCCACCAGTAGCTCATCTCTGGCAACGCTTTCACCGGGCTTTTTATGCCAGGCCGCAACAACACCATCTGCCACTGACTCCGGAAACGCCGGCGCTTTGATTTCAATCGTCATGAAAATGTCCTCTGATCAAGACACGACTAGTGGCCCCAGGGCATAGGCCCCAGCGCCTCGTCAATGAATTTTTCCTGCTCGCGCAAATGAAGCGCTGAATAGCCCGCTGCAGCGGATGCAGAAGGCTCCCGGCCCACGTAGCGCAGAAATACATCTACCCGATGACGCTGCACCACAGAGGCCATTCGACTCTGCATGGCATACCAAGCGCCCTGATTCTTGGGCTCCTCCTGCAGCCAAACGGCATCCTCAACATTGGGATATCGGGCCAGCACCTCGAGCAAATCCAGCCGCGGAAAAGGATACATTTGCTCGATGCGCACGATCGCGATATCGGCAATCTCGCGCTCTCTTCTCGCCGCACGGAGGTCATAAAAGACCTTGCCGGAGCAGAAAATCACCCGCTTTATTGCCGTAGGATCAAGCTGGTCCGTCTCGTCGATTACGGTTTGGAAGGCGCCGTCCGCCAACTCTTCAAGCTGCGAAACCGCCTCTTTATGGCGCAATAGGCTTTTGGGAGTCATGACAACCAAAGGCGATCGCAATGGCCGGATCGCCTGTCGCCGCAACATGTGGAAAACCTGCGCGGGCGTGGTTGGAATGCAAACCTGAATATTATCTTCGGCACAAAGCTGAAGAAATCGCTCCAACCTCGCCGAGGAATGCTCCGGACCCTGACCTTCATAGCCGTGGGGGAGCAACATGGTGAGGCCGCATAATCGATTCCACTTGTTCTCGCCGCTGGAGATAAATTGATCGATTACCACTTGGGCGCCATTGGCGAAATCACCAAATTGGGCTTCCCAGATAACCAGCCCACCGGGCGCCGTGGTGGCATACCCGTACTCGAATGCCAGAACCGCCTCTTCTGACAAAAGCGAATCAAAAATCTGGAAAGGGGCCTGCTCTTCACTGACTGATTTTAGCGGTACCCAGGTGCCCCCCTCTTTTTGGTTATGCAATACGGCGTGGCGATGACTAAAAGTTCCCCTCCCTACATCCTGACCGGTGAGTCTGACCGGGAAACCTTCCTTCAGGAGCGACGCGTAGGCCATGGTTTCCGCAAACCCCCAGTTCACTTCCTGCGCGCCCGCTCCCATCTTTAGACGGTCATCCATCAGCTTGCGGACCACACGATGCACGATGAACCCCGAGGGAACATCGGCCATCCTCTCCGACAGCGCCTTTAGCTCGCTCATCGAGACTCGCGTATCTGCAGCCACATCCCAGCGATGGTTAAGGTAGGGAGACCAATCGACAAAAAGCTCCTTGTTGGGCTCAGAGACGAGCGAACTCACCAGCGGCTGATTCTGTTCTAAAGCCTGCCGGTAATGCTCAACCCATTCGGTATCCTCCTGCTCGGAGAGTAGAGCCTCTCGAACAAGCCGCCGCGCGTAGAGATCACGGGTTGTGGGGTGGCTTTTGATCGTGTCGTACATTTTCGGTTGGGTAACCGAGGGCTCATCAGCCTCGTTGTGCCCCCGCCTGCGATAGCAAACGAGATCGATGACGACGTCCTTCTGAAATTGATTGCGAAAATCGACCGCCAACTGTGTAACGAATACGACAGCTTCAGGGTCGTCACCATTAACGTGAAATATGGGTGCCTGCACCATTTTAGCGATGTCAGTGCAGTATTCTGTAGAACGCGCATCGGTAGGCTCACTGGTGGTAAAGCCAATCTGATTGTTCAAGACGATATGTAAGGTGCCACCGGTTCTGTAGGCGCGGGTTTGCGACATCTGGAAGGTCTCCATGACGACACCTTGCCCCGCAAATGACGCATCCCCATGAATCACGATCGGCACAACCGAATTGCCGACCGGATCGCGTCTCCGGTCTTGCCTGGCGCGCACCGAACCCTCTACCACGGGAGAGACAATCTCCAGATGGGAAGGATTAAATGCCAGAGCGAGGTGGACCTCACCGCCCGGCGTCATCATATTAGAAGAGAATCCCTGATGATATTTCACGTCACCGGAGCCGATGTACGCTACTCTTCCCTCGAACTCGTCAAATAACTCGATCGGGTTTTTACCGAGGATGTTTACCAGCACGTTAAGGCGTCCGCGGTGCGCCATGCCAATGCAGATTTCTTTCGCGCCGTATCCACCAACCCGTTGAATGGCCTCTGACAGCATCGGGATCAAGCTCTCTCCGCCCTCGAGACCGAAACGCTTTGTGCCCGGATACTTGGATCCGAGAGAACGCTCAAGGCCTTCCGCGCCATTAAGCTGCCGGAGGATATTAAGCCGCTGTTCTCGCGTGAATTCAGGGGCGCTGCGCACTGCCTCCATCCGGTTCATGATCCAGTGACGTTCTTCGGTGTTAACAATGTGCATAAACTCTGCACCCACTGTGCCGCAATAGGTGCGTTGCAGGTCATCGCGAATTTGTGAGAGCGTCGCCTCGGAACGACCGAAATAGAGGGTACCTACCTGAAAGGTAGTATCGAGGTCGGCATCGCTCAACTCGTGAAACGAGAGATCCAGATCGGGTACCGCGGGCCGCCGGGCGAGCGCAAGCGGGTCCAGTGACGCTTGCTGGTGTCCGCGTTGACGATATGCAGAGATAAGCTGCACGACCCGTACCTGCTTGCGCTCATACTCCGTCGCATGGGCGTCATTCGCCACCGTAGCATCGGTACGCACACGCATTTTCGAAATGCGAGCGAAGCGCTCACGCAGAACGGAATGAGGCAAATCGTGAACCGTGCTGGCGTCCGACTGCACCAATGGTAACTTGTCAAAGTAGTCACGCCACTCGGGCGAAACCCCGTTAGGGTCCTGAAGATACGACTCGTAGAGCGCCTCTACATACTCCGCGTTGCCCCCCGCAATGTGCGAGGTGGCCCACTGTGCCAGCATGCCTGGCAGCGAGGTCATCTTTGACACGCTTCTCCCCCTTTATAACCGTCATGCACTCAGGACGCGCCGGGCCCGCCACGCGCGAAGCTGCGACCACCGCGGGGCGCTATGTTACGAGAAAAATAACTCAGGGGGAGCCGGTAAAGCCGCAGGTTGCGGCCGTAAAGACGGTGAAAACACCAAGCAAGAAGATATAATAACCATTGGTTATGCAATGCATAACCAATGATGGAGCAAAATATAATTAAAAGGAATGGCGGGTATTCAGGTAGCCCGGTTTAGCAGCATGCCGCGAATATGCCCTATCGCTTTGGTGGGGTTCAACCCCTTGGGACACACATTGACGCAGTTTTGGATGCCGTGGCAACGAAATACGCTAAAGGGGTCGTCCAGTTTTGCCAAGCGCTCGTTCGTTGCGGTATCTCGACTGTCGGCGAGGAAGCGATAAGCTTGAAGGAGCCCCGCTGGCCCGATGAACCGATCCGGATTCCACCAAAAAGAGGGGCAGCTGGTCGAGCAACAAGCGCACAAAATACACTCATAGAGGCCATCAAGCTTTGCCCTCTCCTCGGGTGACTGTAATCGCTCAATGGCGGGTGCGGGCGTCGCGTTTTGAAGATAAGGCTGCACTTTTTCGTACTGCGCGTAAAAGAGGCTCATATCTACCACGAGATCCCGAATCACAGGCAATCCCGGTAGCGGACGAATTACCAACTTATTGTTCTTCACCGATTCTGACAGCGGCGAAATACACGCCAAGCCATTTTTTCCGTTGATGTTCAACCCGTCAGAGCCGCACACTCCCTCTCGGCAGCTCCTGCGGTAAGTAACGCTACCGTCGTGCTCGGCTTTTATCAGTTCGAGCACATCAAGAACCATAAGGTCCCTCCCCCCGGTATCGACCGAAAAATCCTGCATGTACGGAGCGTCGTCGGTCTCGGGGTTATAACGATATAGACTAACCTGCAGCATTACTCTGAACTCCTGACTCGCTCAATAACTTCGCGCTTTGGGTTGGAAGGTTTCAACCGTACGGGGCGTAAAGTTGACTCCGCGCTTTGACACTCGCTTGCCATCGCTGTGATACAGCGAGTGACACAACCAATTCTCGTCGTCGCGCTCTGTAAAATCCTCCCGCGCGTGCGCGCCCCGGCTTTCATTTCGGGCTTCTGCAACAATTGCAGTGGCCTCAGCGGTCTCAAACAGATTCTGCAGCTCAAGACATTCAATGCGTGACGTATTAAAAGCCGAAGAACGATCAGCCAGGACCACCGCCTCAACGCGCTCCCTCAATGAAGCCAACTTGGCGATCCCGTCACGCATGAAATCTCCGGTTCGGAATACCCCAAAATGGTTTTGCATGATCTCCTGCAGTTCGCGACGCAATGGCGCAACACTCTCCCCGCTCACACGGTCATTAAGCGCCTGCAACCGCCCGCTCGCCGCCTCGACATCGGACGGGGACGCATCGCGCAATTCGATACCTTCGCGCAGTGACTTTTCGATGAACAATCCGGAAGCGCGACCAAACACAACAAGATCCAGCAACGAATTACCGCCCAAACGATTGGCGCCGTGCACAGAGACGCAGGCCACCTCACCACAAGCGTAAAGGCCCGGAATTACCCGATCATTACCTTCGTTATCAACGGTGAGAGCTTGCCCATGAATATTCGTCGGTATACCTCCCATCATGTAGTGGCAGGTTGGCACAACCGGTATGGGCTCCTTCACGGGGTCAACGTGGGCGAATGTTCTGCTCAACTCACAAATTCCTGGCAGCCTCGATTCAAGCACTTCCTCTCCAAGATGATCGAGCTTGAGCTTGACATGGTCGCCGTTCGGGCCACACCCGCGCCCTTCTAAAATCTCCAGAATCATAGATCTGGCTACAACATCGCGCCCCGCCAGGTCCTTGGCATTAGGGGCATAGCGCTCCATAAAACGCTCACCATCTTTGTTGATGAGATAACCACCCTCGCCGCGGCAACCCTCGGTCACCAGCGTGCCGGCGCCATAGATACCCGTGGGATGAAACTGCCACATCTCCATATCTTGAGCGGGCACACCGGCCCTCAGCGCCATGCCCATACCGTCACCGGTATTAATATGAGCATTAGTCGTGGATGCGTAAATTCTGCCCGCGCCCCCTGTCGCAAAGACAGTGGCTTTGGATTTCACATATACCGTCTCGCCGGTCTCGATACAGATCGCTATTACGCCGACAACCGCGCCATCCTGATTTTTAACCAGATCTACCGCAAACCATTCATTGAAGAAGACAGTCTCGTTTTTAACGTTGTTTTGATACAAAGTATGCAAAAGCGCGTGACCGGTCCGATCTGCCGCCGCGCAAGTTCTCGCGGCCTGCCCACCCTCTCCAAAATTCTTTGATTGCCCACCGAAAGGTCGCTGATAAATCCGCCCCTCTTCCGTTCTCGAAAACGGCAAGCCCATATGCTCTAGCTCAAAAATAGCTTCGGGACCCACAGAACACATATATTCAATGGCATCTTGGTCACCGATGTAGTCGGACCCCTTTACGGTGTCATACATGTGCCAGCGCCAGTCGTCGTTGGGGTCAGCGCTTGCAATCGCACAGGTAATGCCACCTTGCGCTGAGACAGTGTGCGACCGGGTCGGAAACACTTTAGATATCACCGCAGTCTTGTAGCCAGATTGGGCCAACTGCAGTGCAGCGCGCATGCCGGCCCCGCCGCCCCCCACGATGACCCCATCAAATGCAATCGTTCTCATAGTCTTCTCGTATTTCTCAGTACTCGGGTTTCAGCGGCCCACTGCCCTGACCACCGAAAAGCGGTCAGCTCCAGACAATGACCACGACCCAGATCACGTACACCACTAGCGCTAGCGAGGCGCCCAACTGGCATAACAATCGAAGCACGTTGCCCACGGTACCCAGCATACGTTCCGTCAAGTAATCGGTAAAAACCGACCACAACCCAATCCAGCTGTGTGCTGCCAGGGACAACGCAGCCAGAAGCGTAAACACCTTGACCCAACTCTGATCGAACAGGCTTCTCCATGAAGTGTAATCAACTGAGGTGCCCAACTGGTATACAACGAAAACAAAATAGGCGAGAAGAATCACCGAGGTGACTCGCTGTATCAGCCAATCCGACAGCCCCGTTCGACTAAAACTGGTAACCGACGTCACCATATCGCCACCCCCCACAATGCAGCAGCGCCCGCGGCGAGCAGAAATACCAATCGCGCGCCGATCACCCCGCCTTGCATGGTTTCACCAATTCCCGCATCCATTACCAGGTGCTTGATGCCTGCCAATGCGTGATAACTCATAAATGTCGCCATCAGCCAGATGACGAGCTTTGCCACAGGGGAGCCCAACATTTCCCCTAATGCCAAAAAAGAGGCCTCAGAGGCCAGGCTCTGATCCAAGGCCCACAGCAACAAAAAGCTGGCAAAGAACATCACCACGCCGGTGATCCTGTGGGTGATAGAGGCATAGGCAGTAATGGGCAGATTGATGGTGCCCAAATCCAGATTAACCGGGCGCTTGTCCCTAGATGTCGGTCTCACGTTAGCTCTCGAAACAGTTTTACGGATATCGGGCGGGACGTCGCTGGCGCGTCAAAGCCCGGGCGCTGGAGTATAGTTTGGCAGGCCATCGAATACAATTTCGGACCCATAAAAAGCGGTGTTCATCGCCATGTAAATTGACATCACCCGCGGGCACGATTAGTTTGTCGCCCTCTTATCTTCAATCGGCGCAGAGAGACATGTCCGAGAAAAAAGCGACGCTCAATATCACTGGTGAAAACGGGTCACAGCACGCGATTGACTTGGCAGTCCGTTCGGGCACCCTGGGGCCTGACGTTGTCGACGTCGGGAGCCTCACTGCCAACGGGTACTTTACCTATGACCCAGGGTTCACTTCGACCGCGTCCTGTGAATCACAAATTACATTCATCGATGGCGATAAGGGGATCTTGTTACATCGGGGTTACCCAATCGAACAACTGGCCGAGCACTCCGACTACCTCGAAACTTGCTACCTGCTATTGAACGGTGAACTGCCAAGCGCAGAGCAAAAGCAAGAGTTTGTGGGGATCATAACGCGCCACACGATGGTGCATGAGCAAATCAGAACTTTTTTCAACGGCTTTCGCCGAGATGCCCACCCCATGGCCATCATGTGTGGCGTCGTCGGCGCACTCTCAGCGTTCTACCATGATTCCACGGACATTTCGGATCCCTGGCACCGAGACGTGGCGGCTTTTCGTTTGATCGCCAAAATGCCCACTCTGGCTGCCATGAGTTACAAATTCTCCATTGGCCAGCCCTTTATGTACCCCGACAACAGTTTGGACTACGCGGCAAACTTCCTGCACATGATGTTTGGCAATCCTTGCGAAAAGACCAAGATATCACCAACCATTGCCCGTGCAATGGACCGTATATTCTTGCTCCACGCGGATCACGAACAGAATGCCTCAACCTCTACCGTGAGGCTCGCCGGGTCGTCTCAGGCCAACCCGTTTGCCTGTATCGCGGCGGGTATCGCCGCTCTTTGGGGGCCATCCCATGGCGGTGCCAATGAGGCGGTCGTAAAAATGCTTGAGGAAATCGGCTCCGTAGACCGCATTGACGAATTCATTGCGCGCGCAAAAGACAAGGACGATCCCTTCAGATTGATGGGCTTTGGACACCGCGTTTACAAAAATTTTGACCCCCGCGCAAAGGTCATGAAGCAGGCCGCGGATGAGGTTCTCGCCGAACTCGGCATCGAGGACGAAAACCTGGAAATCGCAAAACGGCTCGAAGAAATCGCCTTAAAAGACGAATATTTTATTGAGAAAAAGCTGTACCCCAACGTCGACTTCTACTCTGGCATTATTCTAAAGGCCTTGGGCATTCCCACTTCGATGTTTACCGTGATATTCGCGATCGGACGCACCGTGGGATGGATTGCACACTGGAATGAGATGATTGGTGGCGCTTATCGAATTGGCCGACCGCGACAACTTTATACCGGTCATACGATGCGAGACTTTGTTCCAGTAGACGAGCGCTAATCTCAATGGGATCCAGCGCTGTCATTACTGGCTCGGGGCTATACACACCCGACAACGCGATTAGTAACGAGGAGCTGGTCAGCGCTTTCAATGCGTGGGTTGATCTTTACAATGCTGAGCACGCAGGCGCGATCGCGCGAGGTGAGCGCGATCAGAAAATGCATTCCTCGGTCGAGTTCATCGAGAAAGCCTCGGGCATAAAGAGCCGCTTTGTCATTGACAAATCGGGCATTCTTGATCCGACCAGAATGGCGCCAAACATTCCCGAACGCGATAACGAATCACCTTCCGTGATGTGTGAAATCGCCTGCGCGGCTGCACGAGAGGCATTGGATCAAGCACATATCACTGCCGATCAAATTGACATGGTCATCGTGGCCGCCTCCAACATGCAGCGAGCCTATCCCGCGATGGCGATAGAGGTGCAAGCCGCGCTGGGTGCAACGGGATTCGCCTTCGATATGAATGTTGCCTGCTCCTCTGCGACCTTTGGCATTCAGCAGGCCCGGGACGCAGTGCGCTCTGGAAGCGCAAAAAAAGTTTTAATGGTAAACCCCGAGATCTGTACGGGGCATCTCAACTTCAGAGACAGGGACTCGCACTTTATTTTTGGCGACGTAGCGACAGCGGTAATCGTGGAGAGTTCGAGCGACGCCGCGGAAAGCATCGGTTGGGACATCGTCGATTCGCGGCTACAGACGCTCTTCTCCAACAACATTCGCAATAACTTCGGTTTTCTCAACCGGGCCGATGAAGCCGGCATAGGAAGTATCGACAAACTTTTCGTTCAAGAAGGCCGAAAGGTATTCAAGGAAGTCTGCCCCGCTGTTGCGGCACAAATCACCGAACAACTGGCCGATCTCAATATCTCGCCAGATGACTTGAAGCGCATCTGGTTACATCAAGCCAACCAGAACATGAACGATCTCATCGCGCGAAAGGTTTTCGGCAGGGCCCCCTCGGCGGCTGAGGCACCCACGATTCTCGATGAATACGCCAACACCTCCTCGGCCGGCTCGATCATCGCGTTCCACAAGCACAGTCAGGACTTAAAGAGCGGCGATCAGGCGGTACTGTGTTCGTTTGGTGCGGGCTACAGTATTGGTTCTATTGTATTGCGCCGCCGCTGACCCAACGGGATCAGCCAGCACCGTCTAGTATGTCTGCCACAGCCGCCAACAGCGCCCGGGTCTGTTCTGGTGTGCCGATCGATATGCGCAGCCAGTCTGCTATTCGCGGGGTATCCCACCGGCGCACAAGAATGTTGCGCTGACGCAATGCATCGAACAACCTCAGGCCCGAACCCCTACCGGGGCGGGTGAAAATAAAATTAGCCTGAGAAGAAAGCACCTCAAACCCCATCGCAAGCAATCCCTCTGTCATGCTTTTTCGACTGTCGATCACCACCTTCGATGCCCGTGCCAACCATTCCACATCCTCAATAGCCGCGGTTGCGGCCAATTGAGCCACTGCGTCCAATGGATAGGAATTAAAAGAATCCTTGATTCGATTCAGCCCGTCAACGAGGCCGGGGTGAGCTAAGGCGTACCCAACGCGCATGCCAGCCAAACTGTGACTCTTGGACAAACTTCGCGTGACAATCAGGTTGTCGTAGTTGTTAATCAGAGGCGCGGCGGTCTCAGCACCGAAACCATAATACGCCTCATCGATGACAACTAGCCGATTACGATTCGCAGCGACCAAGGTCTCGATTTGCGAACGCGTCAGTGCAAGACCCGTGGGCGCATTGGGATTGGCTAGCACTACCGCCTCCTCTACAGTGAGGAGCGCATCGATATCGACACTAAAGTCGTCCCGCAAAGGGCACTGAGTCAGAGTGGATCCGTAAAGTTGGCTCCAGACGGGATAGAACCCATAGGTAATATCCACGCTGGCGACGCGTCGGTTGGCGAGGCAGGCCGCCCATATGTGAGCCAGGACTTCATCGGACCCGTTGCCGACAAAAACCTGCGCTGCTGACAGCCCTTCCTGTACCGCAATAGCCGTCCTCAATGGTCTGGCCGTGGGGTCGGGATAACGACGCAGGGCCTCTCCTGAAAGAGACAATATTGCGCTCATAACGGCATCAGAGGGTGGCAATGCGTGCTCGTTGGTATTGAGCTTTATAACCGCCTGACCCACGGGCTGTTCGCCCGGCACGTAGGGCCTCAAGGACGAGACTTTATCTACCCAAAAACGACTCATATGGCTAACCCGACAATTCCGCGCACATGCTACCTGCTGCAATGGCCAATGTCAGTGTCAGCAACCCAACTCCACGTGCCACATGCCTAGCCAGAGGCACTGGCATCGGCGCAGCGAGAGGCCGGAAAAACCAATCTAAAACAACTTCCCTTGCCCAGCTGGCTATCAACGAATAACTTCGCCTCATGGGACACAGCAACATGTTTCACAATCGCAAGTCCCAAACCGGTGCCGCTGGTTTGCTGGCTTCGGCTCTTATCAACGCGATAAAACCGCTCTGTGAGCCGCGGTATATGCTTGGCTGCGATACCCAGCCCCTTATCCTCTACCGACAATACCGGACCGACTGCGGAATCTGTCCACCGGACCTTGACGGGCCCCTTATCGCTGTATTTTAGAGCATTAACAATCAAATTACTGAGCGCACTGCGCAGCTCCCGCTCGTCACCCCGTAGCTGGCGGACAGACTCAGCGCGGAGCTGAATATCACGATTCGGCCATGCAGAACGCAACTCCGCAACCACACTCGCAGCCAAGTTACTGACATTCACCAGGTCTTCTTTCCGCTCGCCCTCGACCGTCTCGATTCTGGTCAACCACAACAGATCAGCGATCAAAGCCTCCATCCGACCTACCTGTGTCGCCATGGAGGCGAGCGGTTTTTGTAGCGCGGCATTGGGTCCAGATAACAACGAAGGCAGGGTTTCGATGTAGCCCTTAATTACGGTAAGCGGTGTGCGCAACTCATGGGAAACGTTCCCCACAAAATCGCGCCGCATTCGCTCGAGCTTGTCTTGTTCCGAGACGTCCTTGATGAAAATTAACCTGTCGCTGGCACCAAAGCGCGAAAACTCCAACTGCAGACAGAACTCGGGGTCGGGACCCGGTTTTAGTCTCAGCGGCTTTTGGAAATTTTGTTCTGCAAGATAATTTTTGAGAGCCTTTCCGGGGAACAGGTCATGGAGAGGCTTTCCCTGTTCCTCTGCTCGCTGTATGTTCAACAGATACTCCGCTGCACTGTTGCACCACAGCAGCTCGTTACGAGCATTGATAATCATTGCAGCCTCGCGCATAGACTCAAAGGACTCGTTGCGATAGGCGGGCGATGGAGAACGACTGTTATCGCCAATAGCACCGCGACTGCGAAGCACATAAACGTCATGCAAAACGCCGCGAACCGCCGCATCTCCCAATGGGGGAACGTCATCAGGATTGGCAAACCAGCGATAGAGGCGGGACAACTGCCATCCCCACAAGAGGAGGAGCGTCAAAAGAGAGGCAGAGACAGCGCTCGATGCGTCATCCGTCGCAAACCAGCACGCGACTCCTAGCGCCATCGCCATCAACACCCGGCGAAATTCCAAGTGGAACAGGCCGGCGCTATTCACAGCACTGTTAGATCTCTTGGAGAAAACCTGTAACCCGTGCCGCGCACGGTCTGAATTAAGTCGCTGTAAGCCGCATCAACGTCTTGTAAGACCTTCCTGAGGCGCCTGATATGAACATCGACTGTGCGCTCTTCCACGTACACGTTGCTACCCCAAACTCGGTCCAATAACTGCGCCCTCGAGTAGGCACGCTCAGGATGCGACATCAAAAACTGCAGCAACTTAAATTCAGTGGGACCCAAACCCAAAGACTTGGAGCCCAGAGTAACGCGATGGCTATCCAGTTCGAGAACCAACTCACCGACTACCAGCGCATTAGGATCATCTGTAGATAAACGCCGCAATATCGCACGAATTCGGGCGATCAGTTCCTTAGGGGCGAAGGGCTTGGTGACGTAATCATCTGCGCCGAGATCCAACCCTTGAATAACATTATCCTCATGACTTTTAGCGGTCAGCATTATGACCGGGATATTCATGGACGCCTCTTCCTTTTTCAGACGCCTGAGAAGCTCTATGCCGCTGCCACCGGGCAACATCCAATCGAGCAAGATGAAGTCTGGCCTGTCGGTACTCACCAGATTATAGGCCTCGTCGATATTGCCGGCCTCCAGACACTCAAAATCCGAAATCTCCAGCGCTAGCCTGAGCATTTCGCGGATATCCGACTCGTCGTCGACCACCAGTACTTTCTTTAAAGCCATAATTTGCTTCTCTCGCCAGCTCCGCGCAACAATTACAGCGAAAAAATATGACAGTTATGTGACATTCACGCGTGCAACCGGCCTTTGATTCGTGATCACCACCAGTCAAACCAACCACGCGGTTCGAGCTCCTTTGAGCACCCCTGCAGCTGCGAGTTATATCGTTGCGCCTGCTTCTCTACTTTTCTTGCCACGCCGACCAACCACTCTTTGCTACGGTAAGTCTGGCGTTTGTAGCCGCCATGCCCTTCGTGATATGCCAAATAGAGTCGAAACGCGTCCTGCTTATCGAGACCCAACTGCTGGTGAGACATATCGTTGTACCACCCTATAAAGTCGATGGCGTCACCAAAATTATCTCGATCTGCCCCGTAATTGCCCGAGCTACGCTGGTACCAGTCCCAGGTGCTGTTTTTAGCCTGAGAGTACCCATAAGCATCGGAAGGCCGCGGACCCGGTATCACGCCAAACAACTTTGTGCGCGGCGGCTTGGCGGTCGCGACAAACCGTGATTCCTGATGCATAAACGCCATCGATACTGAAATTGGCACATTCCAGCGTGCTCTGGATTCCTTTGCGTCCTCGTACCAACCCGACTTCTCTCGAAAAATATCGCAAACGTTGTCGACCTGCTCGGGAGGGGACGTCGTGCAGGCGCTGAGCACCGAAATTGCGAGACCCAGACTCAGAGCGCGCGCGCGATGAGTAAACACTTTCATGATAAATCTCCCAAAACTTTGAGCAGCTCGTCCTCGTCGATCACAGGAATGCCAAGGACCTCCGCCTTCTTCTTCTTGGAGCCCGCACCGGGACCGGCAACCACCTTGCTGGTCTTTGCCGAGACGCTGGATGCCGTCTTTGCGCCCAGCGAACGCAGGCGGGCCTCCGCCTCGTCACGACTCATCGTAACGAGCTTCCCGGTCACCACCCATATCATACCGGTCAGCGGGCCCTCGCCGCTGTCTGCTTCTATCGCGGGCCAAGTAATGCCTGATTCCAATAAAGAGGCCAGCAAATTCCGGTTACGCGGGTTAGTTTTGTAGGCTTCGATGTGCTCAGCCACGATGGGCCCAACGTCATCAACGCCCTCCAACTCCTCCTTCGAGGCCGCCAACAATGCATCGAGGTTAAGAAAATGGAGCGCAAGCGCCCTTGCCGTCGCCTCACCTACCTCTCTGATACCAAGGGAATAAATGAATCTGGGAAACGTCGTTGATCGCGCGCGCAGCACGGACGCGACCACATTATCACTCGATTTGGCACCCATCCGATCGAGCCCTTGCAACTGCGCCCTGTCGAGTTGAAACAAGTCATTGAGCGAGCGCACCAGACCTTGGTCAACCAACTGCTCAATGAGCCTGTCGCCCAGCCCTTCAATATCCAGCGCTTTTCTGGAGGCGAAATGGCGAATTGCCGCTTTCAACTGTGCACTGCACGCCAGGCCGGCACTGCAACGCATGACCGCCTCACCCGCCTCGCGCTCGATCCGGGAACCGCAAGCGGGACATTCACTCGGAAAAACGATCTGCTCTCGTTGATGCGGCGCGGACGTCCTGTCTGACTCGGGCACCACCGATACGATTTGAGGAATGACGTCACCGGCACGGCGGATCACAACGCGATCACCCAGCCTCAGCCCCAGTCTTTGAATTTCATCCGCATTATGAAGGGTTGCGTTACCCACCGTGACCCCGGCCACAAACACAGGCTCCAGCCGCGCAACCGGTGTGATAGCACCTGTTCTGCCCACCTGAAAATCAACTCCGACCAACCGCGTACTCACTTCCTGCGCGGGAAATTTGCGAGCGATGGCCCAACGCGGCGCGCGCGAGACAAAGCCCAGCCGCTCCTGCAAGGCCAGATCATTGACCTTAAACACAATTCCATCAATGTCGACCGGCAATGCGTCTCTCTCCGCAGCCAAACGACTGAAGTATGTCTCGCAAGCTGCTATCCCGCTTACCGTCTCCATATACTGCGATATCGGCAGCCCCCATGCGGCCAGAGCACGTAACACCTCGCTATGGAGGCCCGGCAACCGGCCTTCCACGGCGCCCACCGAATAGGCGGTGAAAGACAAGGGCCGCTTCGCTGCCACTCTGGAATCCAGCTGCCGCAGACTACCCGCGGCGGCGTTCCTGGGGTTGGCAAACACCTTATCGCCGGTTTCGCGCGCACGCGTATTCATCTTTTCAAACGCCAGGCGTGGGATCACAATTTCTCCGCGCACCTCCAGATACTCGGGAATAGCGTCCCCCACCAGCTGCAATGGGACGTTGTCAATCGTGCGCACATTTTCCGTCACATCCTCGCCCGAAGCCCCATCACCGCGTGTGGCTGCCTGCACCAGCTCGCCGTCCTGATAAGCAATGCTCACCGCGACACCGTCCAGCTTTGGCTCACAACAATACTCCACCACCTCAAGCTGCAACCGTTCGGTCACACGCCGATCAAAATCAGCGAGCTCCTCATCGGAAAACGCGTTGTCCAGAGACAACATGGGTATCCGATGAGTCACGGTTTGGAAGGTAGTCAGTGGGGCGGAACCAACACGCTGTGTGGGTGAATCCGGCGTAGCCAAGTGGGGATGAGCGGTCTCAAGCGCCAGCAGGCGCCGCATCGCGGCGTCGTAATCGACATCGGGAACTTCCGGACTGTCCTGCTCAAAATAAGCCTTAGACCAGCGGACTAAATGCTCTCGAAGCTGCGACATTTCCTGTTCTGGAGAAGTCATAAGGACATCAGGTCCGGCGAACGAGCAGTCGTCTCTCCAACTCCCGAATTTGCTGGCGCATGTGCTCCAGACTTTGCCGGGTGACTACGCTTCGTTTCTCATCCTGAATATCGCCATCCAATGCTTTTGCCACCACTTTCGCTGTTTCGTACATGTAGTCGAAAGCTTTTAGCATGTCCGTAGGCCCGGGCAGGGTCACAAAGAACATCAGGCCACGCGTCTGCAGCGGCTCCATATTGTCAATATCAAAAACGCCGGGCTTCATCATATTGGCAACGCTGAACTCTATTGGACCCCTCCCGGATGCGCGCTCATGCCGATGGAAAAAATCCATGTCGCCAAAACGTAAATCACAGGCCAATAAAGATTCAAGGATATCCATCCCGGCGAATCCGTCTTCTGATCGGGCCACCACGTACAGAATAAACACGTGGGTATTGGCACCTCTGGGCAGACGACCCTGTTCCACCGAGTCCCTCTCGGGAACCTCCGCGGAGTCCAGGGTATCTAGCCAATCAACGGTTCCCTGCGCGCTCGCCTCGCTCGCAGCATCGGGCTTTAAATCACCAGCGGGCTTTACGGTGCGCCGCCTCGGCGAGGAGGCCGACACCGCGCCCGCTCTCCCCTCAGGCGGTCCTGCCACCTCTGCCCCGGGCCCGATAATGCTCCCGGGTTGCTCGTCAGCCGCTGCTCCCTCGACAGCGAGATCAATGGGGGCAGGCGCCGCGGGAAACTTG
>DFQW01000109.1 GCA_002377985.1 Halieaceae bacterium UBA3479
CAGCGCGATGGCAACAGGTTACGGCTGACGCCTATTTGATAACCGGCACTGGGTTGCCCACGCTACGCCTGATCGCCGATTTGTCCGCAGTATTGCCTGGACCCGTGCTGTCCTCAAATCTTTGCCTTGCTTGGGCAGCGCTGCGAGACGGTGGCATCGATTTTGCCGAGCATCAACCCAGCGGTAATTTCCCCCTCTTGGCTGGGTGGCAAGGTGGCATCGCAAGGCTTTAATCTCAGGGCTGCGCCAAAAGCCATTCGGCCAAGCGCTGGGTTTCCTCAGCACTCAACGCGTTAACATAGTTCATCGCATTGTTTGGGATGGCGGCGTCAGGGTCGGACAGCCACGCGACAGTGGTTGGCAAGGTCCAAACCCACCCTGATGCCTGCAATGCCGGCGAATAACCGAAGCCCCTAACGCCGGCCGCCTTTCTACCGTGTAACCCGCCCAGCGGGGGGCCAATACGATGGTCCGGTTCGGGCCCTAAACTGTGGCAGGCCTCACACGCAACGGCGAACAGCGCTTCTCCCGAGAGCGGTTCTGCCATGGGTGCGGTGTCGAGCAAGCACACAATCAGACCTAAACCGATTCGATGTCCCGCTGCACGTCTCATGCCAGTAGCCTCAGCACTTCCAATGCCGCTCGCTCACCCGATTCCATGGCCGCTTCCATACCCCGATAGGCCTCGGCGGTATGCTCGCCGGCAAAAAATAGGCGGCCGGTGGGCGCACGGATGGCATCGTGAGCACTCCCAGCTTGCCCAGGTTTCCAGAGTGCCCAGGCTCCGCCGGCGAACGGGTCTGTTGTCCATCGCACCAATTGCCCTACCGAAGTGACTCCCTTGGCTTCGGGTACTAACTTCCACAGCGCACTCAGGATCATGTCGGTGCAGGCATCTGCATCCAGGGCATTGAGGCGATCGCAGTCGTCGCCATTGATCCAAATGGTCATGTTATGCCGCGTGGAGTCGGGTATCGGGCGAGTGAATATCCTCCCGAGCTGGCCGTCGGTCCACCACGAGCCGCTCCAGCCCGCAGCCTCCCAAAAAGGTTCATCAACTATGCAGTGCAACTGCACCACCTTGTGGTACGCCACCGACTTTAGGAGCGCCCGGCGATCGGGCGGCAGGTCGAGCGCGATTTGGCCGAGGGCAGGCAGCGGGACAGCGATAACGGCTGCATCAGCATCCAGCGTCCTGCCCGAGGTGAGGGTTGCCTTTATACCGGCGGGGGTCTGCCTGATACGCAGGACGGGCTCGTTTAGCGAGACAGGCCGCGTCAGCCGGTTGGCCATGGCTTCTGGCAGTCGCATATTGCCCTGGGTGACTTCGGTGACCGCCAGCGCAGGACCCGACAACCGCCCGAATTCTCCGAGAACACGATACAGCCCCATCAGACTGGTGTCGCTCAGATGATTACCGTAGCTGTTATTGGCGTTGATGAGGCGGATGGCACTCTCGGGAAATCCCAAAGAGCGAAGCCCCACATCTGCAGGCTGATCCTGGGCCATGAGATCGACATGATGCCAGGCACGGGTCTTCAGCAGCGGGTTGTCCTCATTGAGTTTGGCGAGCAATCGCTCCGGATGAATTTCCCGCCAGTCATCGGGGAGTGGATTGGCATCTGCTACAGCCCAGTCGCTGCGCGGAATGCGTTGCCCGCCGATCTGGTAGTCACTGGGTAGCGCGCTCGGCGGGGTGCGCAGAGGCACGTCGAGTTCATGGGCCCGATAGATGACGCGTCCATAACCACTGCCGATGACATTACCCCCGCCCTCCGGCGCGCCTGGCATGTGATCGAGCGTCCAAAGACGACCACCGACGCGATCTCTAGCCTCCACGACCTCGACGTCAAAACCCCATTGCTCAAGGATGAGCGCGGCATTGAGTCCAGCCAGACCCGCACCAATGACCAGTATCTTGTGTCCTACCGGACCACCGATACCGATCGATTGAGCGTTCGCAAAGGGCGCAGCGACCGAAGTCAGAAGGAGTTGTCGACGAGAGAGTAGTGGGTTCATGGGCCAAAGTCTGGGAGCGTTAGGACATCGATTGGGCATATTGTCATATCTTTATAACTTTACTCAAACGGGCTATGCTCGAGCGAGTTCGAGTAGCCAAAAGGGGTGTGTAATGCGATTTCTGTCGATTTCGTGGGGGGCGTTGGCGAGCTTGGGTAAGCGTCTCCGCCTGATTTCAGTGCTGACATTAATAAGCGTTGCCGCGCACGCGGGCTCTATCGATCCCAACTCGGCAGAAGGCTTTGTTGCCCTCAATCGTAAGGTGCAATGTTCGCTGGAAGATGCCTCGCCGCAGGTATTTGAGTGGTCTGGTAATGGCTACGCTCGCGTGCCTGGCGAACCAGATCGCAAGTTGTTCGGGTTGCTGGGCATGAACATACGCCAGTGTGTGACGATCGAGGACCCGGATCGCGGGACCGGGTATCGACTGGTTTCAAGGGAGATCATGCTATACCTCGATCCGACAACTGGCGAAATCATGAGGATCTTCGACAATCCCTGGACAGGTGCGCAAAACCAGGTGATTCACGTTGCCAATGACCCGGTAAATGGTCGTCCCACATTTGGTCTCGATGCCGATGGCAACGAACGCAGCTTTGCCTACCGTGATGTTAACGGACAGTATCTGATCAACTACGAAATTCCGCTCTTCTACACAAACGCGATGGGCGGCGATTACCAGAAGTATGTCGGTGGCACCTATCATGCCACCGAGATCTTTGACTTTAACGGCGATGTTGCAGAGCTGCTCGATGCTGATCAGGCCGTCGCGTATCCCGTGGTTTCGTGGGTGCGCTTGGCGCAGTGGTTGCCCTGGATGGAAATGAATAGTCGCGCGGGGATGCTGTATTTCAATGCCATGGGCCGAAAACTGCAAAACTATGATCAGCTACCTGAGATGATGAAAGCCGAAATTGCCGAGAATTATCCTGAGTATGTGGCGCCACCGCCTTTGGACGATCCGCGCCGGAATGAGACATCGTGGACTTATATGAAGAAAATAATTGACGCGCGGGAGGAGTCACCCGCGTCGTCATTACCCCATTGAGGAGATTTGAGATGTCCGCATTTTTCCGAGACCTCACCCATTACTGCTCTGGTGTCAGGCGGTGTGCTGGCGTGATTCCGGTAGCCGCCTTGGCACCCCTGCTATGGCTGGCAATGGTCAGCCCCGCTGCGAGTGAAAGTATTGCAGCAAGCACCTCAGACCGACGGGCCCAAGCGCCGGCTATTGCCGTGACTCGTGACGGCAGTATTCACGCGATCTGGTTCGACAAGGGTGCGGTGGGAGAGGCCGACAAGAAAGGGGAGAAGGTCAAAGGTACTCACCATAGTCATCAAGCGTTTGCTGACCTGCATTATGCGCGCTGGACACCGGGAGCCTCGCAATTTACGCCCAGCATCAGGGTGAATCCGGACCCGGGGTCAGTGTGGGGCTTTTCCATCAGTCGAGCGGTGATTGCCGCAGACGGTAGTGACAGGATTCACATTGTGTACCCCGGCAATGCCATGTCGCCGAAGTCAGGAAAATCTGTAGCCTCCTCTTATTACACGCGCTCCACCGATGGCGGTAACGCCTTTGATGCGCCGACCCAGTTGAACGCCGATCCCGAGGAGGATTTATCTTCGCTCATCATGGGTGGCCTTGCGCAAGCGCAGGTTTTTGCGGGTATGGCGGTATCCGAGTCAGGTTCGGTGCACGCGTTTTGGTTGGATACTCGGGGCATGACCAGCTCGATGCGTTCGGCCCTTTATTATCGTCGCAGTGATGACGGCGGAGCCCGTTTTGCTGATGAGGTTCGGCTTCAACAGAATGAACAGTGTCCATGCTGTCAGGTGAGTGCCATTGCCCAGGGCACATCCTCGCTGTTTGTATCGGCGAGAAAAATCAGTGACGACAATATCCGCACGCCAGCGGTGATGCATTCAGATGATGGTGGCAAGACTTTCAGTTCGCCCGTAGAGACGGGCGGTGCGCCCTGGCAGTTGGAAGGATGTCCGTTGAAGCTCACTGCGATGGCCACTACGCCCTCTCGTGTCCATACGCTGGTGCACAATGGCGCAGAGGACCCTCCAGGTCTCCTCTACGCCAGTGCCTCGCAAACGGGTGGGGCGTTTCAGCCACCTGAGAAAATTCATCCCGAAGCTGACATCAGTGACAGCCCCGCGTTGGCCAGCATCGGGGACACCTTATTGGCGGTTTGGCATGCCAAAGCTGGGGGCCCCAGACAAATTTACTACCGCTTTTCACTCGATGGAGGCAAACATTTCCAACCAGTTCAGCGGTTGGAGACTGGAGCGGCCCAAGTCGGATATCCCGCAGCGGCGGCGACTCCGGACGGCCGATTCGTCATTGCCTGGCAGGCTGACGAAGTGATTCAGGTCACACATCTGGAAGCGCCCTCGGCGGCGATGGCGGTGAGG
>DFQW01000126.1:0-120 GCA_002377985.1 Halieaceae bacterium UBA3479
ATCTATCTCCGCGGGATGACATGCCAAGCGAGGAGGACCTCGCCCGGCCTCCCAGCGCCGACCCTTACCCCAATGCCACAGCTTCAGGGTCCTTGGTCACCGTAACAACCGATGTACTCG
>DFQW01000126.1:507-16358 GCA_002377985.1 Halieaceae bacterium UBA3479
CCCCTCGGATCCTTTTGTGCTTCTTGAGAGAAACAACCAAAGAACCTACATCGCCCAATCGGGCCTGGTCGGTCCAGACGGGATAGATAAAGAAACCCGAGCCCTCTATCAAACAGATCGGCCCACTTACGAGCTGCTCGAGGGCGATGCGCTGAATGTCGACTTGCGTTACCAAAACAGTGGCGGCGCTCTTGAGGTTACCAAGCGATACCGCTTCACCCGGGGCAGTCACGGCATTACGGTTACGCACGAGATAAAAAATATTTCGAGCAGCACTGTTCAACTGACGCCCTTCGCACAATTGAAAAGGGATGGGTCTCCAGCGCCCTCCGACAACAACTCTGGCATGGGCATGCGGCCGTTCCTGGGGTCCGCGCTAACTCATACAGAGCAGCGTTTTGAAAAATTTGATTTTGAGGAAATGGACGAAAAGCCCTTCAAAGCCGACCTGCAAGGCGGTTGGGTCGCGATGCTCCAGCACTACTTTGTCAGCGCATGGGTTCCGGATGCTGACGAAACACACCGGTTTAGAACGCGTCATACCAAAAATGGCTTCAATATTATTGGCTACACCGGTCCCGCGCTCTCGCTCGCACCAGGGGAATCCTCCACGGTAACCAACACGCTCTATGTCGGCCCTAAAAATCAAGCCGTGCTGTCTGATCTGGCGCCTCACCTTGACCTGGTCGTTGATTACGGTTGGTTGTGGTGGATCGCCCAGCCGCTCTTCTGGTTGCTCACCCTGATCCAGTCGGTGGTGGTGAACTGGGGTATAGCCATTATTATTTTGACACTGCTAGTCAAGCTCGCTTTTTTTCAGCTATCTGCCGCCGGCTACAAATCCATGGCGAGAATGAGAAAAGTGCAGCCGCGCATCGTGGCCATTCGTGACGAGTATGCAAACGACAAGGCCAAGCAGTCTCAAGCCATGATGGAGCTGTACAAAAAGGAAAAAATTAACCCCTTGGGTGGGTGTTTTCCCATTCTCGTACAAATGCCGGTGTTTATCGCGTTGTATTGGGTGTTGATGGAATCGGTAGAGCTCCGCCAGGCACCGTTCGCGTTGTGGATAGAAGACCTGTCAGCCATGGATCCGTACTTTGTCTTACCTATCCTGATGGGCGCGAGCATGTATTACATGCAAAAACTGAATCCCGCGCCGCCAGACCCCATGCAGGCAAAAATCATGCAGTGGATGCCGATTGTCTTCACCTTTTTCTTCCTGTGGTTCCCCGCGGGGCTGGTGCTGTACTGGCTCTGCAATAACCTGCTGTCAATGGCTCAGCAACACATCATTAATCGGCGCATTGAGAGCGGAAATCTCTAACTCCGTCATGGCAGAGCAAGGCGGTCTGATCGACGGCGGTGGTTTGGATCAAGACACTATCGCCGCCATCGCAACCCCGGCGGGCAAAGGCGGCGTGGCAATCATCAGACTCTCCGGCGGCCTGTCTTGGTCTATTGCCCAAAGCCTGTGCGGGCGCGCGTTGCAGGCGAGAACACCTGCGCTCTGCACCTTCAAGCATCAAAACGACATCATCGATCAAGGGCTGGTGCTGCTTTTTAAAGGGCCGCATTCTTTTACGGGAGAAGATGTCGCCGAATTGCATTGCCATGGCGGTGTCGTTATTACCTCAATGTTGCTCGATGCATGCCTTGCTATGGGCGCGAGGATGGCTAGACCGGGGGAGTTTTCAGAGCGAGCGTTCATGAATAACAAGCTTGACCTCGCTCAGGCAGAGGGGCTTGCTGATTTGATCGATGCGCCGACCCGGCAAGCCGCGCGACAAGCCGCGGCCTCTCTGAGAGGGGCTTTTTCCGAAGCGGTTAATACACTCGGTAACGCACTCTTGCAGATCAGAATCTATATCGAAGCGGCGATTGATTTTCCAGAAGAAGAAGTCGACTTCCTGTCGGACGAGGGCATTCGCGGCCAACTCTCTGACACGCTGACGGCCTTAACTGAGCTGATCGCAAATGCGCAGCAAGGCGCGCTAATGAGTAAAGCCGCGAAAATTGTTCTCACTGGCAAACCCAATGTGGGAAAAAGCAGCTTGCTTAATCAACTCGCTCGCGATCAGATCGCCATTGTTACCGACGTGCCAGGCACTACCCGCGATGTTATCAAACAGGCAATCAACCTCGGTGGCCTGATATTGGAATTCGCCGACACTGCCGGCATCCGGGAGGCATCGGACATCATCGAGCTTGAAGGTATTCAGCGGGCTCGCAAAGCGTTAGATACCGCCGATCTCATTATCCGGGTTATCGATGACTCAGAGAAAATGGAGGGCGAAACAGAGCAACTACCTACGGGCGTGCCCGTTATTCACGTACTCAACAAGATTGATCTCTCTAACCGCCCGGCGGGAGCGCAACCCGCCAGTGGTGTCACTACTATGGCCGTATCCGCTGCGACGGGTGCGGGTATCAGCGCACTTGAATCCGCTATTTTGGCCGCGCTCGGACTGTCCACCGACACCGGGATAACCCCGTTCAGCGCCAGAGAGCGTCATGTGTCGATCCTCCAGGCTACCCACGCAATATTGAAAGAGGGTATCGCGCAATTCAATCAGACCGGTGCCGGAGAAATTCTGGCAGAAGACCTGAGAAGGGCGCACGACACGTTGGGTGAAATAACGGGGGTCGTTGGCGTTGATGCGTTGCTGGGAGAAATCTTTTCTTCTTTTTGTATTGGTAAATAATCAGCGGCCTTTAACCCGCTTATCCCCATGAATTCTGGGTCCCGGCAGCAACGCTGAACGATACCGACCACGATAGAACGCGCCCTTTGTTCACTGCGTATTCACAACCTGTCTACACGATATCGCTGAGGGTCGATGTTATCCCGGCGGTGGGCATGAACGTTGTGGGCAACCATCCAAAAACCCGGTGGCAAGCCTGTGGACTTTATCTTTACCCCGGCCCACTGGATTTTTGTTCACGTGTTACGCCCGACGAAAGCAGTCCTTTTGCCAGCATTTCCCATAAGGTTAACAACAACCTAACCTACTGTTTTTAATGTTTTTAATGGGGATTTTCAGCTTTTAATGGCTCCTTAATAACAACAATATTTAGATACTCTTATTAATAATAAATAAATTTAATCTGCTGTTTTGTCGCTACAGGGCAGATACCGATTCGCTATTATCAACATAGACACTAGTACATACCTTTGATTAGCGCGTTTATACTCCCCACCCGCTAACAAACAGCAGCCATATCCTAATGCAGCACCCTAACGCATATGACGTCATCGTAATTGGTGGTGGCCACGCGGGCACAGAAGCGACTTTGGCGGCTGCTCGGATGGGCGCGCGTACGCTTTTGATAACCCACGCGGTGGACACACTTGGCCAGATGTCATGCAATCCGGCCATTGGGGGTATTGGAAAAAGCCACCTGGTGCGAGAAGTGGATGCCATGGGCGGCATAATGGCTCGCGCCACCGATTTATCCGGCATCCAATTCAGAGTGTTGAATGCGAGAAAAGGACCCGCGGTGAGAGCGACTCGCGCTCAGGCGGATCGAATTCTCTATCGCCAAGTGATCCGCAGGGCGCTGGAAAACACAGAAAATGTGCATATTTTTCAGGATGCGGTTGAGGATATACATATCACCGGTGACGCGGTTTCAGGTGTTGTCACACGCACGGGTATTGTGTTCTCAACGAGGAGCGTCGTCCTTACCGCAGGCACCTTCCTTAATGGGAAAATGCATGTGGGTGAGTCTCAGGCCTCGGGTGGGCGCATGGGTGACGCTGCCTCGGTAGGGCTGGCTGATCGCTTGCGGGATGTGTGCCCGAGAGTGGGCCGCTTGAAAACAGGGACTCCTCCCCGTATCGACGCCAGATCGGTCAATTTCGCGTTGATGACCGAACAATGGGGTGATGATCCTCGTCCCGTGATGTCGCTCATGGGGAGACGCGAGGACCATCCCGCCCAGCGATGTTGCTGGATTACCGAAACCAACGAAAAAACCCACGAAATTATTCGCTCTGGTCTTGACCGTTCTCCGCTGTTTGGCGGTGTCATCGAGGGTGTGGGCCCGCGTTACTGTCCGAGCATTGAAGACAAGATTCATCGCTTTGCCGATAAAACCTCCCATCAGATTTTTATTGAACCGGAGGGGCTAACCACAAATGAGCTGTATCCCAATGGTATTTCTACTTCACTCCCATTCGACATACAGCTCGCTCTGGTAAGGTCAATTAAAGGTTTGGAAAAAGCGCATATCACGAGACCGGGATACGCAATTGAATACGACTACTTTGACCCGCGTGATTTGCGCCATTCGCTCGAGACCAAAACGGTCTCAGGATTATTTTTCGCCGGACAAATCAATGGCACAACAGGTTATGAGGAGGCGGCGGCGCAGGGCTTAGTGGCGGGTATCAACGCGGCGCGTGCTGTGAGTGCCCTGCCTGCCTGGGAGCCAAGAAGGGATGAGGCTTACATAGGCGTACTCATTGATGATTTGGTGACGCTCGGCACTACAGAGCCTTATCGCATGTTCACCTCCCGCGCCGAATACCGGCTTCAATTGAGAGAAGACAACGCTGATCTCAGACT
Source organism: Halieaceae bacterium UBA3479 (assembly GCA_002377985.1). Taxonomy (GTDB): domain Bacteria; phylum Pseudomonadota; class Gammaproteobacteria; order Pseudomonadales; family Halieaceae; genus Luminiphilus. The sequence continues at coordinate 5,079 of DFQW01000126.1, forward strand.
TACCGAGCAAGGTAGGTTGCTGGGTGTCGTGGGAGAAGAGCAATGGCGTTATTTTGTCGATAAGAGAGAAGCGATCAGCAAAGAGAAGCGGCGTTTGGAAGCGGAGTATGTGCAGCCTGATTCGGCGGTAGCGCGTGAGCTCATGCCGCACCTGTCTAAGCCTTTGGCCCGCGAGTACTCTCTGGCCGATCTGTTGAAGCGACCGGAAATTACTTCAGCGCTGTTGTACGCTGCCGCTCCGCCCGATAGTCCTGTTGAGGAGTCGGTCGCGGAACAGGTGACCATCCAACTAAAGTACGCGGGGTATATCGATCGCCAACAAGAGGATGTTGCGCGCTTACAAAGACATGAGGCCATGACTATTCCCGATGACCTTAATTTTTATGAAGTGGACGGACTGTCCCACGAGATTTGCCAAAAGCTGAGCGAACTTCGACCCACCAACTTAGCGCGCGCGGGGAGAGTGCCGGGCGTGACTCCCGCGGCGATGTCTTTGTTACTGGTGTATCTCAAGAAACGGGCGCTAAGGGAGTCGTTCCGCGCGACAGCGAATGGCTGATCACGACCTTCAGTTTCTTAAAGCAACAACGCAGTGTATGGGGCTATCGCTGAGTGACACTCAGCTGGAGCAGTTGGTCGGCTACGTTGACTTGCTCGAGAAATGGAACCGGACCTATAACCTCACGGCCATTCGAAACAGGCAGGAAATGCTGGTAAGACATGTTCTTGAAAGTCTCGCTATCGCGCCTTTTATTCAGGGATCAAACAGACTGGACGTGGGCACGGGGGCTGGCGTTCCCGGGGTCCCCCTGGCGATAGCTGACACCGGTTCGGGGTACACGCTGATCGACAGTAACGGAAAAAAAACGCGATTTTTAACCGAGGTGAAAAGGCAGCTGGGTTTAACTAACATCCAGATTGAGACGGCGCGAGTTGAATCCTGGGTGCCCGATGTCATTTACGATGTGGTTGTAACCAGAGCCTTTGCTGATTTGAATACAACGGTGAACAGAATAGATCATGTGCTTGGCCGCGAGGGCTCGCTTTACACTATGACCACTGATAGCGCTGCCGAGGTCACTACTACCATGCCCGCTAATATGGAGCTGGAGGAAGTGCAGGAAATCAGGGTGCCGGGACAGGACTGGTCCTTTAATCTGATGAAGATTCGGCGAAGCCAGAGAGACACATCATGAAGGTTGTTGCGGTAGCCAACCAAAAGGGCGGTGTTGGAAAAACGACAACCAGCGTGAATCTTTCTGCGGCGCTGGGGGCGATGGATAAAAGGGTATTGCTCGTCGATCTTGATCCCCAAGGCAATGCCTCGGTTTCTGTTGGCCTCAACAAGGGAGAGCTTCCCGCCACCACTTATGAACTGTTGGTGGAGCAAAAGCCATTGGGAGAGGTAGCGATCTCCCTACCGCAGCTTCATATGGACGTTGTTCCGGCCAATGGCGATCTCACGGCCGCCGAGGTTGCCTTATTGGCGATAGCAGACCGGGAACAGCGCCTAAAGCAGGCCTTGGAGGCCGGGCGGCCACAATATGACTTCGTCATTATCGATTGTCCCCCGTCGCTGAATATGCTCACACTCAACGCGCTGGTTGCGGCAGATTCAGTGCTGATTACGATGCAATGCGAGTATTTTGCGCTGGAGGGGCTTTCTGCCCTGCTCGAGACGGTGACCTCGATAAATCAAACGGTGAATCCTGGTCTGCGCATAGAGGGGATATTGCGCACGCTTTACGACCCCAGAAATGCGCTGACCAACGAGGTATCCGAGCAACTCCATCAACATTTTGAGGGACTGGTATACAGAACCGTGATCCCCAGAAATGTTCGGCTGGCCGAGGCGCCCAGCCACGGGCTGCCGGGAATTGTTTATGATCGCCTGGCTAGAGGGGCCACTGCGTATATGGCTTTGGCAGGGGAGTTTATGCGCAGGCAAGAACACCATCTCAAGGACAATGCTTAATGGTGCAGAAGCGGAAGTTAAATCGGGGCCTGGAAGCGTTGCTCGGCTCGGGTGTTATGGGCAAGTCAGCGCCGCCGGCCGCTGCTGACGCGGCTGATACCGGGGGTAATTCAGAGACCCTGGCGCCATTGAGCGAAATACCCATCGAGTATCTGCAACGGGGTGTCTACCAACCACGCAGTGAATTTGAGCCAGAGGCGCTGGAAACACTGGCTGCGAGCATCAGGGCACAAGGGATTTTGCAACCGGTAGTCGTCCGTCCGCTATCCAAACAGCGATACGAAATTCTGTCGGGGGAGCGACGTTGGCGAGCGGCACAGCTCGCGGGTTTGGACCGCGTGCCCGTGGTGATTCGCGACGTGCCCGATGAAGACGCCATCGCCATAGCCTTAATCGAGAACATTCAGCGAGAGGACTTGAATCCGGTTGAAGAGGCCTTTGGCCTAAAGCGGCTACAAGATGAGTTTGGGCTGAATCAGGAACAGATTGCGCAAGCCGTGGGCCGATCCCGTTCAGCCGTTGCAAACAGCCTTCGGCTTTTGAATTTGCACGGCGATATTCAAAAAATGTTGGGTCAGGGCGACATCGAAGTGGGCCATGCCAAGGTCCTGCTCGGGCTGGATAACGCCGATCAGCTGAGGGCCGCCAAGCAGGTGGCCAAGCGGGGTCTGTCAGTCAGGCAAACTGAGGCCCTTGTCAAAAGCTGGCGCGCCGAGCCCGCGGCAAAGCCGCATAAGGACCCCAACGTCAGCCGACTGGAGCAGGATTTGAGTGATCGCTTTGGCGCCCGAGTCAGAATTCACCACCAACAGAACGGGCGGGGCCGGCTGGAAATACAGTACACGACCCTCGATGAGTTGGACGGGATTTTAAAGAAATTAGATTAAACCGTATGTGTTGAAGGGTTTAGGCCTTTCATCTACACTCCCCCCCGCATGAGAGGGGGTCTGGGTTTATCTTGGCCGAACACGCTTTTTCTGGACCTTTCGCCACGACACGCAAGCGGCTATTAAAAGCTGTAATAACGACAATGCTCGTCGTTTGCGTTGGTGCGGGAGCAGCCGGAACAGCAGCCGGTGTTCACATTTCTCTGGATATTATGCTGGGTGCGGTGGTTGTGCTGTTGCCCACCGGCTGGCTGGCGCTGAGCCTAACGTCTGCTCGGTCTGCCCTCAGCCCGATATGGTTTGGGTTGGCCCGCTACAGTTTGGCTGCCCTGGGTTTTGCTGCCCTGTTTGCCTTGAGGCCGGGTAGTCATCCTCTGGCGGTGCTGGCGGGGAGTGCGGTGGGCCTGTTTTTGCCATCAGCACTGATTGCAAAGGGTAAGTGGTCCGGCCAGTACGGCGGAAGTGAAGACTAAAATTAAAGCAGTAGCCTGTTAAGGCGCAGGGAGCTTCGCGGCAACAATGGCGGCAAACGGCGACAGTCAGACCGTATCAGAGTACATCGTTCACCACCTGACCAACTTGACCTATGGCAAGTTGCCCGAGGGATATGCGCGTTATGACGGTAGCACCGTGCCCGAAGGAGGCCAGTGGACGCTGGCTCACGGCGCCGATGAGATCGCTGCCATGGGGTTTAATGCTGTCCACGTGGACTCCATGCTGTGGTCAGTTGGGCTCGGCATTATCTTTTGCTGGCTGTTCCGGCGCGTTGCAATCCGGGCTACCGCAGGGGTGCCTGCGGGATGGGTCAACTTTGTAGAAATGGTCGTCGAGTTTATTGATGGCACTGTGAAAGACACGTTTCACGGACGTAACCCGCTCATCGCCCCGTTAGCGTTGACGATTTTTGTCTGGGTCTTCCTGATGAATTTAATGGATCTGATACCGGTGGATTTGATCCCCCACTCACTGATGTTGGCGGGGGTCGACTACCAGAAAATCGTCCCCTCGACTGACCCAAACATCACCATGGGCATGGCAATTGGGGTATTTGTGCTCATGCTGTTTTACTCGATCAAGGTAAAAGGGTTTGGATTTGTCAGGGAGCTGACCATGAACCCTTTTAACCACCCCCTGTTTATCCCCGTGAACCTCTTCATGGAGGTCGTGGGTTTGCTGGCGAAGCCGTTTTCTTTGGGTTTGCGACTTTTCGGCAATATGTATGCTGGTGAGATGATTTTTATTCTGATCGCCGCGTTGTTCAGCGTTGGGCTGTTTTGGATGTTGCCCGCCGCGCTGTTACAGATAGGCTGGGCGATCTTCCACATTCTGGTGATCACCCTACAAGCTTTTATCTTTATGGTTCTGACTATCGTGTACCTCAGCATGGCGCACGAGGACCATTGATTTTCACTGTGTACTTTAGGAGACAACCATGGAACTGATTTACGTTGCCGCCGCCATCATGATGGGCCTCGGTGGAATGGGCGCTGCTATCGGCGTTGGCATTCTGGGCGGTAAGTTAATTGAGGGTTCTGCGCGACAGCCCGAGTTAGCACCCAAATTACAAGGTACTTTCTTTTTGGGGGCGGGCCTGGTTGACGCTATCCCCATTATTGGCGTGGGTATTGCCATGTACCTGATTTTTGTGGTCGCGGGCTAATCGCCTTCTTTTTTCCGGGGCGCGACAAGCCGTGTCCCCAGAACACCACAGGAGCAGCGTGTGAACATTAATCTCACCTTGATTGGACAGCTCATCGCCTTCGTCGCGTTTGTTGCGTTTTGCATGCGCTATGTGTGGCCTCCGATCACCGCCGCGATGGCAGAGCGCCAAGGCAAAATTGCAGAGGGGCTCGCCGCAGCAGATCGCGCAGGGCACGACCTTGAGCTGGCACAGCAGCGAGCGACCGAACGGCTGGCGGAAGCCAAGCGTGAGGCAGCCGGGATTATCGAGGCAGCCAACAAGCGGGCCCAGGCGGTCGTGGATGAGGCCAAGCAAGCGGCTATTGCGGAGTCTGAGCGCGTCAAGGCGGCCGCATCTGCAGAAATAGAGCAAGAGCGCGCCCGCGCGCAGGAGCAGCTGATGACTCAGGTCAGTGCGTTGGCGGTTGCGGGCGCAGAGAAAATTCTCGGTGCCGAAATCGATGCTGATAAACACGCGGATTTGCTCAAAACCCTCTCGGCAGGATCGTAATCTGTGATAGAGCCAACCACTCTTGCCAGACCCTATGCGCGTGCCGCCTTTGAGCACGCACGCGCGGCGAACCAGCTAGATGTCTGGAAAGCGTCTTTGGCGCAGCTGGCGGCTTTAACGTCAGAGCCGAAAGTGGCCGCCTCGCTCAGGCGCCCCGATCAAACGGCAGCACAGCGAGCCGCCACCTTGATGTCGTTGGCGGGTGAGTCCCTGCCAGAGGCTGTTGGCAACCTGCTCCACGTGCTGGCTGACAATGGGCGATTGGCTTTGCTCCCCGAAGTGTCGTCGCTGTTCGAGCAATTCAAGCAGTCAGTAGAAAGCGCGGTGGCGGTTCATGTTACCTCCGCGTATCCCCTCAGTGATGCTGAGGCGGATCAACTCACCGCATCTATGGAGGCGCGGCTGGCACGTAGTGTCACCCTAACTTCTGAAACCGACCCCTCGCTGTTGGGAGGGGCTCTTATTCGGGCCAATGATCTGGTGATCGACGGCTCTATACGCGGCCGCCTGAACAAACTGGCCGGCTCGTTGAATCAATGACAGAGGACTAGTCATGCAACAGCTCAACCCCTCGGAAATCAGCGATCTCATCAGGCAGCGGATTGACGCGCTTGAAGTCACCTCGCAGGCGACCAATGAGGGCACTATCGTATCCGTTACGGACGGCATTATCCGTATTCATGGTCTGACCGAGGTCCAATACGGTGAGATGATCGAGTTCGAGGGCGGTGTTTTTGGTTTGGCACTCAACCTCGAGCGAGATTCTGTGGGTGCGGTGGTGCTGGGTGATTACAAGCGGCTGGCCGAGGGCCAAACCTGCCGCTGCACCGGCCGTATCCTCGAGGTGCCGGTTGGACCTGAGCTTCAGGGTCGCGTGGTTGACTCCCTCGGCAATCCGATCGACGGCAAGGGCGCCATTGAGACCAAGATGACCGATGCGATCGAAAAGATTGCGCCCGGCGTTATCGCCCGGCAATCGGTTGATCAGCCGGTTCAAATCGGGCTCAAGGCGATCGACGCTATGGTGCCGATCGGTCGCGGCCAAAGAGAGCTGATCATTGGCGACCGTCAGGTTGGAAAAACAGCCATTGCGGTTGACGCCATCATTAACCAGAAAGGCACCGGGATTAAATGTATCTACGTTGCCGTCGGCCAAAAAGCCTCTTCGGTCGCGTCTGTGGTGCGCAAACTCGAGGAGCATGGCGCTATGGCGCACACCATTGTGGTGGCCGCCAACGCGTCGGATCCCGCGGCTATGCAGTACTTGGCGCCTTTTGCCGGCTGCACTATGGGTGAGTACTACCGCGATCGTGGTGAGGACGCGCTCATTATTTATGACGACCTGTCCAAACAGGCGGTGGCTTATCGGCAGATCTCTCTGCTTCTGAGAAGACCGCCGGGCCGAGAGGCTTACCCCGGAGACGTGTTTTACCTGCACTCCCGTCTCCTCGAGCGAGCGGCCCGCGTCAATGCAGACTATGTCGAACAGTTCACGGGCGGCGCGGTGAAGGGACAAACCGGATCTCTGACGGCCCTTCCCGTGATTGAGACACAGGCAGGCGACGTGTCCGCGTTTGTACCGACCAACGTGATTTCTATTACCGACGGACAGATTTTCCTGGAGGCCGACATGTTCAATGCCGGCATCCGCCCGGCGATGAACGCGGGTATTTCTGTTTCGAGAGTGGGTGGCGCCGCGCAGACCAAGATTGTCAAAAAACTCTCGGGTGGCATTAGAACGGCGCTGGCCCAATACCGGGAACTGGCGGCCTTCTCGCAGTTTGCTTCGGATTTGGATGACGCCACCAAGGCGCAGCTGGACCACGGCGAGCGCATTACCGAACTGATGAAGCAAAAACAGTATGCACCGCTGTCGATAGCCGACATGGGCGTGCTTCTCTATGCCGGTAATGAAGGCTATTTGCGGGACGTCGAGGTTGCGAAAATCAGCGACTTTGAATCAGCTTTGCTCAGCTACATGCGCGCCGAGTGTGCAGATGTAATGCAGCAGATTGAATCAGACGGTGGCTGGAATGACGAGCGCGAGGCTGCGTTTAAGTCCGCTCTGGAAGCCTTTAAGTCGACGCAGACCTGGTAACCCAGCATGGCTGTTGGCAAGGAAATTCGCACCAAGATCTCGAGCATTCGAAGCACGCAAAAGATCACCAGTGCCATGGAGATGGTGGCCGCCAGCAAGATGCGGCGCGCGCAGGATCGCATGGAGCTGGGTAAACCCTATGCCCAGCGTATGCGCGCTGTGGTGGGACATATTGCGAATGCGACCCCCGAATACCGTCACGCCTATATGCAGGCGCGGGAGATCAAGCGCGCGGGTTATATTATTGTTTCGACCGATCGTGGACTGTGCGGCGGCCTGAATATCAACTTGTTCAAGGCGGCAATTCAGTCGATGCGGGCGCAGCAAGACGACGGCGTAGAGGTCGAACTCTGTTTGGTGGGAGCCAAAGCGTCTGGCTTCTTCGCCAGCGTTGGGGGAAACGTCACGGCATCTGTTCGGGATCTTGGCGAAGAGCCGTCGATTGAGGACCTGATAGGCGGCGTCAAGAGCATGCTCGACGCGTACACCGATGGTCGCATTGATGCCCTGTTCCTCGCCGGCAATGAGTTCGTGAATACCATGACCCAGTCGCCACGGGTCGAGCAATTGTTGCCGCTGAAGCCGGAAGAGAGCGCGTCGCTGTCCCATCACTGGGATTACATTTATGAGCCGGACGCCCGGGAGTTGCTCGACGCATTGATGATTCGTTATATCGAATCGTTGGTTTACCAAGCAGTGGTTGAGAACGGCGCCTGTGAGCAAGCTGCGCGCATGATCGCCATGAAGAACGCAACCGACAACGCCGGCGAGCTGATCGACGAGCTGCAACTGGTTTACAACAAAGCCAGACAGGCGGCGATTACTCAGGAATTGGCAGAAATTGTGGGGGGCGCTGCGGCCATTGGCTAACGCCCTGACTCAGGAAAAAGTAAGTGACGCCGTGTTCGTCACACCAGTTTTGAAACGAGGACCGAAAAATGAGTAGCGGAAAGGTCGTACAGGTTATTGGCGCGGTCATCGACGTGGAGTTTCCCCGCGACAGCGTGCCCCAGGTGTATGACGCACTGACAGTCGCCGACAAGGGTTTGACGCTTGAAGTGCAACAGCAGCTGGGAGACGGGGTGGTGCGTGCCATTGCAATGGGTCCCTCGGAGGGGGTGAGCCGTGGCCTGAGCGTTGAAAACACCGGCGCCCCGATATCGGTGCCCGTGGGGACAGAAACCCTCGGCCGGATCATGGACGTATTGGGCAACCCGATTGATGAGAAGGGGCCTATCGGAGAGCAAGAGCGCGCAGCGATTCACCGGGCGGCCCCCACTTATGAGGAGCTTGCCGCATCCAATGAGCTGCTGGAGACAGGTATCAAGGTGATTGACCTGGTCTGCCCCTTCGCCAAGGGCGGCAAGGTGGGCCTGTTTGGTGGTGCTGGTGTGGGCAAAACCGTCAACATGATGGAGCTGATTAACAATATTGCTACCGAGCACTCCGGCCTGTCTGTTTTTGCGGGTGTGGGTGAGCGAACCCGCGAAGGAAACGACTTCTACTACGAGATGCAGGAATCCGGCGTGGTTAACGTCGAAGAAATGAGCAAATCCAAGGTGGCGATGGTTTACGGCCAGATGAACGAACCGCCCGGCAACCGCCTTCGCGTCGCGCTGACCGGTTTGACTATGGCGGAGAAATTCCGCGATGAGGGCCGCGATGTTCTGCTGTTTGTGGATAACATTTATCGATATACGCTAGCGGGTACCGAGGTGTCGGCACTATTGGGCCGTATGCCCTCCGCGGTGGGTTATCAGCCTACGCTGGCAGAAGAGATGGGCGTACTACAGGAACGCATTACTTCTACCAAGACGGGTTCGATTACCTCGATTCAGGCGGTTTATGTCCCCGCGGATGACCTGACGGACCCCTCGCCCGCAACCACCTTTGCCCACCTGGACTCTACCGTGGTACTGAGCCGAGATATTGCCGCCAAAGGTATTTATCCGGCGGTCGATCCTCTTGATTCCACCTCGCGCCAGCTGGACCCCCTCATTATCGGGCAGGAGCACTATGACGTGGCCCGCGGCGTTCAGACTGTGTTGCAGCGGTACAAGGAATTGAAAGACATTATTGCCATTCTGGGCATGGATGAACTCTCGGAAGAAGACAAGTTGATCGTGGCGCGCGCAAGAAAAATCGAGCGTTTTCTATCTCAACCTTTCCATGTGGCCGAGGTCTTTACCGGATCTCCCGGTATTTACGTTTCTCTAAAGGATACGATTGCGGGCTTTAAGGGCATTCTTGCCGGTGACTACGACCAGCTACCGGAGCAGGCCTTTTATATGGTGGGCTCCATCGAGCAGGCGGTGGAGAAGGCCGCTAAGCTCTAGTGCGCCGAGGGAACTGAGAGATGGCGATGACCCTACACTGCGATATCGTCAGTGCCGAGGAGCAGATTTACTCGGGGCTGGTGGAGCTGTTGGTCGCGACCGGCGTTGAGGGCGAGCTGGGCGTGTGTTACGGCCACGCCGCCTTGCTGACTCGCCTTATCCCTGGCCCCATCCGCATTGTGGAACAAGGTGGCGTCGAGCAGATTTACTATGCTTCGGGCGGTTTTGTTGAGGTGCAGGGTGACGTTGTCACTGTGCTTGCAGATACGGCCGTTCGGGCAGACGATATCGATGAAGCCGCCGCCGAACTCGCGAGAAAGGATGCCGAGGAGACGCTGGCAAATCAGCAAGGTGAAATTGACTACGGCCGTGCCTCGGCACAGCTCGCTGAAGCGACCGCGCAGCTCGCGACTCTGCGCAAGGTTAAAAATCGCGCTGGCCGCGGATAATCCGTTCACGCCTCCCTTTTATTTCCGGTGTTTGTTGGGTCAATGGTTGCTCCGCGCTTGCAAAACGAGCGGCGCACTTCATCATGTGGCGAGATTCGTCGCCATATAGCCGGGCTTGACTATGCTTGAGGTCATCATTTTGGCCGCCGGACACGGTAGCCGCATGCAGTCCCGTACCGCCAAAGTGCTGCACACGTTGGGAGGCCAGCCCCTGGTCTGTCATGTACTGGATACCGCACGGCAGCTGGGCGCCGGTCGCATTCATGTGGTGGTGGGTCACGATGCCGAGGCGGTAACGGCCGCAGTCGCCGCTGCCGACGTGGTGTGCCACATGCAAGAGCAGCAGTTGGGCACCGGCCATGCGGTGCAACAGGCCATCGATGCCTGTGATGCGGCGAATACGGTGTTGGTGCTTTTTGGCGACGTGCCCCTGATACAGCCTGATTCTTTAAGCCAAGTGGTGAGCGCCGCAGCGTCTGGAATGGCCATGCTCGCCGCGAATCTTTCAGATCCCGCGGGTTACGGGCGCGTGCTCCGTGATGCACAGGGCAACTTTCAGGGTGTCGTAGAGGAGCGAGATGCCAGCCCCGATCAGAAACGCCTTGGTGAGATTAATACGGGGGTGCTGGCAGCGCCCGCGGCGATTTTGGGCCGGTATCTGGAGCGACTGGGTAATAACAATGCCCAAGGCGAATATTACCTCCCGGATGTACTCATGCTTGCGGCAGCGGACGGAGAAACGGTCACGGTGGTGGCGTCCGATCATGCACTGGATTGCCTGGGAGTCAACACACCGCAACAGCTAGAGCAGCTAGAGCGTTTGTATCAAGGCGCTTTGGCCGACCAACTTTTGACGCAGGGCGTTTTTATCGCCGATCGCTCCCGACTGGATATTCGCGGGACGTTGCGGTGCGGCAGGGATGTGCGTATTGATGTGAACACGGTGTTTGAAGGCGCCGTGGTTCTTGCTGATGGCGTGACAATCGGCGCTAACTGTGTCATTGCGAACAGTGGTATTGGCGAGGGCGCTCAAATCCATCCGTTCACGCATATCGAGGGCGCGGAGATCAAAGCGGGCGCAAGTATTGGGCCCTATGCGCGCATTCGCCCCGGCTCGGTGATAGATGAGCGGGCGAAAGTAGGCAATTTTGTAGAGATCAAAAACACACATCTCGGGAAAGCGGCGAAGGCGAGCCACCTTGCCTATCTGGGCGACGCGGACGTGGGATCCAATAGTAATGTTGGCGCGGGCACGATCACCTGTAATTATGATGGCGCCAATAAATTCCGCACCGTGTTGGGCGAGTCGGTATTTGTGGGATCCAACAGTACGCTGGTTGCGCC
>DFQW01000104.1:0-11742 GCA_002377985.1 Halieaceae bacterium UBA3479
CCACCAATCGCTTCACGCCTTTCCAACAGGACATAATTTCGATCAGGGCAATCTCGCTGTAACCGCACCGCCGTGCCGATACCCGACAGGCCGGCGCCAATAATGATCACGTCAAAGCATTCGGCATCAGCGGTGGTCGATTCCGTGATTTTAACTTCTGAGTTCATGACACCCTCCCACGCACATTTCAGCGCTTCGGCCCGACGGCATTGTTATGAAGGTCGTGGCCATCGTTACTGCAGTAGTGATTTCCGTCACTCTACCCCTTTTTGCAAACGACCGCCGTGTAGCACGCAAAGCCACCGCTACTGGTGTTGTCTACCTTTTTGCGCGGCCAAGCGCAGACGTAAGGCATTCAGTTTAATAAAGCCCTCGGCGTCTTTCTGGTCGTAAGCACCGCCGTCAGATTCAAAAGTGGCAATCCTGGCGTCAAACAGTGAGTCACTGGATCGGCGCCCCACCACGGTCACATTGCCCTTGTATAAGGATAATCTGACCTCACCATTCACTACCGACTGAGTCTGATCGATCGCTGCCTGTAACGCATGACGCTCCGGAGACCACCAGTAGCCGTTATAAATTAGCTTGGCATATCGTGGCATCAAGTCATCTTTCAAATGTGCCACCTCGCGGTCAAGCGTAATGGACTCCATGGCTCTGTGAGCGCGCAGCAAAATACTGCCCCCCGGGGTTTCGTAGCACCCGCGAGACTTCATGCCCACGTAGCGGTTTTCAACAATATCGGCACGCCCTACACCGTTGGCGCCGCCTCTCTCATTCAGCGCGGCCAACAGCTGAGCAGGCGTCATCGCCTGACCATCAATCGCTACCGCGTCGCCGTGCTCAAACGTCAGCGTGAGCTCCTCTGCTCGATCGGGCGCCGCCTCGGGACTCACCGTCCAGCGCCACATGTCCTCCTCCGGTGGCAACCACGGATCCTCGAGGACATCTCCCTCATAGGATATGTGGAGTAAGTTCGCGTCCATCGAATAAGGCGACTTCTTTTGCGCTTTGGCAAAATCAACCGGAATATCCCGCTCCCGGCAATACGCCATGAGTGCCTCGCGGGAATTGAGGTCCCACTCTCGCCATGGCGCAATCACGCGGATCCCCGGCTTAAGCGCATAGGCGCCCAACTCAAACCGCACCTGGTCATTACCTTTGCCGGTGGCACCGTGGGCTATCGCATCGGCCCCCGTCTCGTTGGCAATCTCGACCAGTCGCTGGGCAATGAGAGGACGCGCGATCGAGGTGCCCAGAAGGTACTCGCCCTCGTACACGGTATTGGCGCGAAACATCGGGAACACGAAGTTTTTGACGAAGGACTCGCGGAGATCCTCGATATAAATCTCCTCTACCCCCAGAGCCTGCGCCTTGGCACGCGCGGGCTCAACCTCCTCACCCTGCCCAATGTCGGCAGTAAAGGTCACTACCTGACAGTGATAGGTCTCCTGCAACCACCTTACGATCACGGAGGTATCGAGGCCGCCCGAATACGCCAGTACGACTTTTTTGATGGTCGTCATAATGTCACCTGATAAAAAGGGGGGCGGTAGTGTACGACTGCAACTGGCTACGCACCAGACGACAGGGTTGTAATCTGCCACCTCTGCTACACTGACGGCTGGTAACAGGCCGCTACCCCAATGACCGCGCTGACTTTGACACTACCTGACGACTGGCACATACACCTGCGGGATGATGCGGCACTGGCGACCACCGTGCCGGACGTTGCCAGGTGGGCAGGGCGAGCGATCGTGATGCCTAACCTCACACCTCCCGTGACCTCAGTGCAGGGCGCGCTCGCCTACAGGGAGCGCATTCTCGCTCACGTGCCAGCAGGCACCCCGTTCGAGCCCCTCATGACGCTTTACCTTACGGACAAAACCGACCGTGAGACGATTGCTGCGGCCGCTGACTGCCCTCATATCCATGGCGTAAAACTCTATCCTGCTGGCGCCACCACCAACTCTGCTTCCGGGGTCACTGCGCTGGAGCCGCTCTACCCCATATTGGGTGAAATGGAGCGCCATGACATACCACTACTCGTTCACGGTGAGGTCACCGATCCAGCTTGCGATATATTCGATCGTGAGAAGGCGTTTATCGACGCTTCTTTGATACCCATCAGACGGGAATTCCCCGAATTGCGTATCGTGTTTGAACACATTACCACCGAGGATGCGGTGCAGTTTGTCACCGAAGCCGGAGAGCGAACTGCGGCGACAATCACAGCGCATCACTTGCTCTACAACCGTAATGATCTGCTGGTGGGAGGTATCAAACCCCACTTTTTTTGCCTGCCGGTGCTTAAGAGAAACCGCCATCAACTGGCTCTAAGAGCCATTATTGCATCGGGGCATCACCGGTTTTTTCTGGGCACAGACTCTGCGCCCCACGCAAAAGCGGACAAGGAATCCAGCTGCGGCTGCGCCGGGTGCTATACGGCACATGCCGCACTGCCACTGTATGCCGAAGTCTTCGAGGAAGAAGGCGCACTGGAGCACCTTGAGGCCTTCACCAGCTTCCACGGGCCGGATTTCTACAAGCTTCCTCGGAATGCCGGTTCCATCACACTCGTAAAGTCACCCCAATCCGTGCCGACCGATATTGCGCTGGGAGACGCTCGCTTAGTACCGATCCGTGCCGGCGAAACAGTGAACTGGACGGTCAACCGCCAAGCAGATGCCTGATACCGAAACCCTACTCATGAGAGATCGGTTCCGCGGTTTTCTCCCGGTCGTCGTCGACATCGAAACCGGGGGATTCAACTGCCAAACCGACGCTATTTTGGAAATGGCGATCACCGAGCTGGCCATGAACGAACAGGGAGAGCTCGTTATCGAGGCCACCCACAGTCGCAACATTGAACCCTTCGAGGGGGCAAATCTGGACCCCGCGGCGCTGGAGTTCACCGGGATCGATCCGGAGAACCCCCTGCGTGGCGCGTTGCCCGAGGCCATCGCCCTCGGAGAGCTCTTCGGTATCGTCAGGCTCGCGGTGAAAGCAAATCATTGCAACCGGGCCGTACTGGTTGGACACAACGCCCACTTCGATGCCGGTTTTCTCAATGTCGCCACTGAGCGGGCCGGCCTGAAACGGAATCCCTTCCATCCTTTTTCCTACTTCGATACCGCAACCCTGGCGGGCCTCGCTTTCGGGCATACCGTGCTGGCAAGGGCCTGCTCTCTGGCGGGCATCCCATTTGACAATAACGAAGCCCACTCGGCGCGCTACGACGCCATCAAGACCGCTGAGCTATTCTGTTTGATCGTTAACCGATGGCAGACTCTGGGTGGCTGGCCGCAACTGGCGCCGGCTGTGGACCGCGAATAACGGTCCCCGGGAAGCACCCGGTCGCGGTGCTGTTGCGGAACGTGACCTTCCCCGATTTAATCGTGCAGTCGTACCCTTTGGCAGTCTGCAACAATCGCCTGCCCCCTGCGGGCAAGTCGAAAGCAACCGTCGGCAAATTTAGCGCCATAGCCTCCAGGTCAATGATGTTCAGGTCAGCCAGGTATCCCTTGTCAAGAACGCCCCTATCCATCAATCCATACAGTCTCGCCGTATCGCGGCACTGTCTTTTGATCGCGTATTCGAGGGGTAGGCGACCATGGCTGCGATCACGCACCCAATGCTGCAGCATGAAAGTTGTGGCGGCGGCGTCACAAATCGTACCGCAATGGGCGCCTCCGTCAGAAAGTGAATTCACGCAGTCATCGGAGTTCAGTGCCGGCTCGAGAAAATCGAGGTTGCCATTGGCATAGTTGAGCAGGGGAAAGTAAATCATACCGGCCCCACCGTCGCGCATCATAAAGTCGTAAGCGTACTCCTCTGGGCTAACGCCCGCGTCGCCAGCACAGCGCTCGATTGACTGTTCCGCGGTCGGTTCGTAGTCAAAGCCCGGGCGCATTTCGTATTGCATCGAGAACGCGCTTTCCATCAGGTCGGCGATTAATTGCAGATCACTGCCGGTAGGTTCACCACGCTCACTCAGCAATTGAGCGCGAAAGGAAGGATCACACAGGTGTCGCCACTTTTCTTCCCAAGGCTTTTCAGCAATCGCCTTCCAGCTCGCACGCTGCGAAAAAGGATGGAACGTCGCTTGCCAGCCAAGGATTAAACCTGTCCCCCGCATGGAGATCTGCGCCACAATTCTGGCACCTTTGGCATTCTGTTCGCGCATCTGACTCAGTTGCTCAACAAATGGCACTCCCTTGATGGGTGACTCCAGCGCGGTAAAGGTGACCGGCGCACCGGTCTCTCGACTCAGGTCTCCCATCCATTCAAATTCATGCCATTCCGGAAGCAGATCACTTGCCATCTCGAATACCCCGTGGCCCGCACGCTTGAGCGCCCGACCTATGCCAAGGAGCTCATCCTTGCTCGCGGTCGTTCCCGGCACCAACTCGCCATCGATAGACTTGTGGAGAACAGTGCGGGAAGTCGAAAACCCCAGTGCGCCGGCTTTGAGACCCTCTTCAACAATCACCGACATCCGAGCGATTTCGGTTTCGGTAGGTATCTCGTTGGCAGCGCCGCGCTCCCCCATCACGTAAGCACGCACAGCGCCGTGGGGCACCTGCGTGGCGACATCGATCGTGCGATCCAATTTTTCCAGCGCATCCAGATATTCGGGGAATGACTCCCAATCCCAGGTCATACCCTCTGTCAGCGCGCTACCCGGAATATCTTCCACGCCTTCCATCAAACCAACCAACCACTCGCGTCGATCTGGCGCAGCGGGCGCGAAACCGACGCCACAATTTCCCATCACAACCGTCGTAACCCCATGCCATGACGAGGGCGCCATCTCGGGATCCCAGGTAGCCTGCCCATCGTAGTGGGTATGAATGTCGACAAACCCCGGAATCACCACGCGGTCCGTGGCGTCGATCTCCTCAAGAGCCGCTTCCGTCAGCGCTCCAACAGCCACAATTCGATCACCGACAATGCCGATATCCATGCGCTGGCCCGGCGCCCCGGTGCCATCAACCACAAACCCGCCAGAAATTTTCAGGTCATAAATCATGCGTCACTCTCCCCTTCCCTCGCGCCCGGCGCCATCTATACAAATAGCGCACTAACCCGGTGCTTCTCCGCTCAATTCTCTCAGCAGTGTATCGAGCTCCTCAAGCAGCTGCTCAAGCGAATCC
Source organism: Halieaceae bacterium UBA3479 (assembly GCA_002377985.1). GTDB lineage: Bacteria > Pseudomonadota > Gammaproteobacteria > Pseudomonadales > Halieaceae > Luminiphilus. The sequence continues at coordinate 5,157 of DFQW01000104.1, forward strand.
AAGTTGAGCAGTCCGTGCTTGATCGATTCGTCCAGCGGCAGTAGCTGACCCAGCAGATAAGCTACAGTCCACGCATCCTTGAGATCTACAGACAGGCCCAAGCGCTTGACCTGCGGGTGCCATAGCAGGCTTTCCAGCACCTCGGCGAGACCGCTGTAATGATCAGGCAAAGGGGTGGACTCCGGTGGAACATCCAGCGATACCTCAGCCTTGATGAGGCCATCGGCCTCTCTCCAGACCGACTCAACAGCGAATCGCTGTCGACCCTCTATGGTGATACCCAATAAGCCATTAGGCAGCTGGTCCCAATCGACAATCGACGCATACGTCCCCACATCGCTAATATTGGGCACGTCGAGAGACCCCCCCGACACCTCGGAACCCTGCTTAAGCCAGACCACACCAAAACCCGCGTTTTCCCGCATGCACCGCGCCACCAGGTCGAGATATCGCTGCTCAAATATTTGCAGCGGCATTCGCGCCCGCGGCATCAACACCGATGACAGTGGGAATAACGCAATCTCGGTCAGCACGTGGGAGCGGTCCGCACTTCAAGCGTTTGCAACAAATGAAGCGCCTCCTCTCGAGTCTGGCCGCAAACCATCACATCGGGCTGAAAATTGGCGCAAACGGCTGGCCGACGGAGGTCATTGAACAGCGCGCACGCCGCTTCAGCGGTTAAATGTACGCAGGCCACACCCGCAGGCTTGCCCCGTGGCATACCCCAAAACGGCTGCGAAATGGAGGGCGCTACGCAGCAAGCTCCACAGTTTGAGCGACACTGCATCGCTAGCGCCCGGTTCCGAAGGGCCGAAAAATGAGAATCAACTGGGGCAGTAGCAACAGCGCACCGGCGACAGCGGCAATCATCGCGACCACCGTCAGAACCCCAAAATACAAGCTGGGCGTGAAGTTTGACAGGGTCAACATGGCGAACCCTACGACAACCGTCAACGTCGTGTAATACATTGCGCGACCAATGCTGCCATGACTGCGAAACATCGCGGCCTGATAATCCTGATCGATCGCCACCTCATCTCTGAATCGATGCAGGTAGTGAATACAGTCGTCCACACCGATGCCGACCACAATTGCCGCAATGGTGATAGTCATAATATCCAGCGGAATCCCCGCCAACCCCATGAGCCCGAGCACCAAAGCGGCCGCCAGGATATTAGGTGCCAACGCCAACAATGCGATGGACAGGGAGCGAAAAAGCGCCCAGAACATTAAACCAATCGCAATAAACACTGCGCCAAGAGTCATGATCTGAGACTGGAAAAGGCTTTGTAGCACGTTGTTGTACAAAACCAGTAGCGAGGTAAAGCGAAGTCGGCTGTCCTCGATGCCTGTCTCGGCGAGAATCTGCTCGCGCAATTCCCTCAGGTAGGCGTCACGCCGTAAGGATTCGCTTGTCTCCATGACCCTCACGCTGATGCGCACTTCCTCACTCTCGGGGGAATAGAAGGGGCTTATCAGCGCACGGTTGACGTCCTCAGGCAAACTATTCTCGATCAGCGCCAGCTCAACGCCTCCGAGCCGACCGCCATAAAGCCCGTCCATCACTTCAAAAGCGGTGGACAAAGACAGGACTTTGCCGGACTCCGGTCTGGCCTCGATAATCCCGTGGACGTCGTCAATAAGCTGTCGTCCGGGCACCGTAAACCAATACCCGGCGGTGGCAGTGTCCTCGCTGTCAAAACTGAAATCGATGCCGAAACCATCATCCATAAATTCATCATCGCCATCCCAGCCCCCATCCATCTCGGCTTCCGTCGTCGCGGCAGCCGCAGACTCAGTCTCCGGCGGCGCCATTACAATCACGTCGAGGGGAATAGTGCCGCCAAGTCGCGCATCGAGTAATTGCATACCTTGATAAATCTCTGTGTGCTCCTTGAAGTAATCGATGAACCTGTTTTCGACTTCAAGTGAGCGAATACCGATGAGAGAAATTGCCGTCAACAGGAGCGTCACCGCCGAAACCACAGCCCCATGACCCATGACGACATCAGCAAATCGCAGCGTCAGTGATGAATCCGGCGCGGAGGGTCCGGCAACGGCTTTATCGGGAATCACCACCATGAGAGCAGGGACTAGAGTAAATGCCGTACAAAACCCCAATAAAATGCCCGTGGTCATCATCCAGCCAAAATCGATCACGGGTTGCAGACCTGCAACCACCAGTGAAGCAAAGGCAACGATGGTCGTCATCGCGGTGTAAAGACACGGCACCAGCATCAACCGCGCCGCATCGGCAGCGAGTGAGACACGCGTTGTGGCGGGTTGCAGCCGATGCAATTCCCGGTAACGAACCACCAGATGAATGGACAGCGACAAGGTAACAATCAGTAATACAGCGACGGAATTGGAAGAAATAACGGTCATGCGCCAATCGGTTGCGGCGAGCACTCCCAGCAAAAAACTGGCAGTAGCCGTGCAGGTAACGAGCGGAATAATCACCCACTTGAAGTGGCGGAAAATCAGCGCCAGAACCAGCGCCATGACCGACAATATAGCGGTACCAAATGTCACCAGATCGGAACGAACAAACGCCATCATATCGGCGGCAATCATGGGGACGCCACCGACAAAAATGCGTGCGTAGGACCTAAATCGCTCGGCAACACCCCGCACTGCAGCCACCATTTGATCCCGCTCGGTGGCCAGCTTGACAAGGGTTTCGTCGTAGGCCACCTCGGTCTCCGCCAGTTTAATCCGCTCAGACGCCGTGATTTCTCCTCGGGCTGCCGCTGCGCGCAGCGACTCACGGGCTGCCAACAGCGCCTCCGCCTCCGCATCTTCTCGAATAACGACTTGTACCGCGGTCAGGTCGCCTTCCCCGCTCACCAACAAGTTGCGGTAAACAGGGCTGGTTGTCAGCTCTTTGAGCGCCAGCGCTCTATCCACCTGCGTATCCCGTAGCGTGGGCATGTTGTCGGCACGCGCAAGATCAGTCAGCGTTAGAGGCGGGCTCTCCAGCAAAGGCACATCGAGCAATGTTGTCACCTCGGCCACGCCCTCAATGCGCTCAAGCTCATCGACCATCGCTGCCAGTGGCTCCAGCGAGTCGGGAGACAGCAGCGGCGCGTCTGGCTCCCAGGTCAGCAACAGAAACTCACTACCCGCATACTTCGCCGAGGATTCCCTGAAGTAAGCCAAATCGGGATCGCCCTGCAGCAGGAGTGAGTCGGAGGACGCATCCAGTCGAAGGTTGGGCAATTGCCACAAAGACAGCATCCATAAGAAAACAATAACGCCAAGCACTCGCGAGGGTTTCAGGAGTAATCGCCGATAAAAAGCATCAACCCAATTCAATGATGTAACTCCGCTTCAAGCCGAGCGATAAGTTGACCGTGCAGACCCTCAAACCCACCATTACTCATCACCACAACACGATCTCCCGGCGCTACCAACTCGGCCGTCGTTTCGATGATTTGCGCCACACTCGAACATACGCGTTGTCCCGCATGACTCTCAATGGCGCCTGATAAGTCCCAGCTCAATCCTTCAGGTTGGTACCACAGCACATGATCGGCAGCTTGGGCAGATGGCGCCAACTGTTCTCGGTGCTGGCCCATACGCATCGTATTGGAGCGAGGTTCAATAATGGCGACCAACTGTCCCCCCGTGTCCGCGTCGCGTAAGCCCGCGAGGGTGGCCTCTATCGCGGTCGGATGATGCGCAAAATCGTCATAGACCGCCACGCCACCCGGTGTGCCGAGCAATTCCAGTCTTCTCTTGATACCGGCAAACTCCGACAACGCCGCCACGGCCTTGCCAAAAGGCACACCAACATGTGTCGCGGCTGTTATGGCGGCCGTCGCATTCCACGCGTTGTGCTCGCCCAGGAGAGACCAAGTCAAATGGGCTATCTCACCTTCCGGGGAACGAATTTCCAACTGATCCGCCCGCGTGGAGAGGACGCGCCAAGAACAGGCGTCGGATGACCCCGACGGCTCATTTACATCCGTGTGCTGTGTCAGTGTATGGACCGGCGTCCACACACCCCGCGCCAATACCCGATCAATGGCATCACCGCCGCCCCTGATGATCGCACCTGCACCGGGGACACACCGCACCAGATGGTGAAATTGGTTTTCAATGGCGGTGAGATCCGGAAAAATATCGGCATGATCGTATTCAAGATTGTTAATAATGAGCGTTCGGGGTCGGTAGTGAATAAATTTAGAGCGCTTGTCAAAAAAAGCCGAGTCATACTCGTCAGCTTCAATAACAAAGTATTCTCCTGAGCCCAAGCGCGCAGAAACACCAAAATTAACCGGTACACCGCCAATCAAAAAGCCGGGGTCGAATCCGGCAAAATCAAGAATCCAGGCAAGCATGCTGGCAGTGGACGTCTTGCCATGAGTACCGGAAACCGCCAATACCCAGCGATCTTTAAGCACATTGCGCGCCAGCCACTCCGGCCCGGAAGTGTAGTCCAGTCCTGCAGTCAACATCGCTTCGACAGCCGCGTTTCCGCGCGACAGCGCATTGCCTACAACGATGCAGTCTGGCGCGGGATCAAGCTGAGCAGGGTCATAGCCGTCGGTAAGCGCGATGCCACTGTCAGCAAGTTGCGTGCTCATGGGTGGATAGATATTTCGGTCAGAGCCTGTCACGGTAAAGCCGCTGTCTTTGGCGAGCAGCGCCAGACCTCCCATGAAAGTGCCACAAATACCCAATATGTGAATGTGATCGGACAAAAAGAACTCCCTCGTATGCCGGAGATTAGCACGCGCACATTGCCATTGTGTGCACTGCCGTCTACGGTATGGGTCCCCAAACTTTTTGACTGCGGTGCAGGACAATGAGCAAACGCAATCTTTTCTACGCCCAGTCTGGCGGCGTTACACCGGTAATCAATGCGTCTGCCGCAGGAGTGATCCAAGCAGCCAAGCGCTATCCTGATCAAATCGGCAAAGTACTTGCCGGACAAAACGGGATTTTAGGCGCGCTCCAGGAAAATCTGATCGATACCTCGAAAGAAAACGCTCGCACCATAGAGGGCCTGATCAACACGCCCGGAGGCGCGTTTGGGTCCTGTCGCTACAAGCTCAAAAGCCTCTCAGAGAATCGCGCAGAATATGAGCGTCTGATTGCAGTCTTCAAGGCCCACAACATTGGCTATTTTCTCTATAACGGGGGCGGAGACTCTGCGGATACCTGTCTCAAAGTCTCGCAAATCAGTGCCAGCATGGATTTTCCAATCACGGCCATTCATATTCCCAAGACAATCGATAATGATCTGCCACTCACGGATAACTGTCCGGGCTTCGGCTCAGTCGCCAAATACGTCGCGATATCCACGCGCGAAGCGGCACTGGACGTGGCGTCGATGTGTGCTACCTCTACCAAGGTTTTTATTCTGGAGGTGATGGGTCGACACGCAGGTTGGATAGCGGGCGCAAGCGCTCTCGCCGCGAGTGAGCGCGGTGATGCACCACACATTATCCTTTTCCCTGAGATCGCGTTTGATAAAGACCGATTTCTGCAAAGCGTAACGGCCTGCGTTGAGCGCTATGGCTACTGCGTTATTGTCGCCTCCGAGGGCACCAGCACCGCGGATGGGAAACTGTTGTCAGATCAGGGGGAGCGAGATGTTTTCGGTCACGCCCAACTGGGCGGTCTGGCGCCACTGCTCGCCGGTTTGATCAAGGAGCAACTGGGCTATAAGTACCATTGGGCGGTCGCGGACTATTTACAACGAGCTGCGCGGCATATTGCCAGTCAAACGGATGTGGATCAGGCGCTCGCCCTGGGAAAAGCCGCGGTAGAGCTCGCGGTGGGCGGGGCCAATGCAGTGATGCCAGCCATCAAACGCCATTCGAACAAACCCTACCGATGGTCGATTTATCCCGTACCGCTCAGTCGCGTTGCCAATCGCGAAAAGAAAATGCCGCGGCGCTTTATCAGCAAAGACGGTTTTGGCATCACACCGCAGGCGCGGGAGTATTTCGCGCCTCTTATTGCGGGAGAAGCCTACCCACCTTACCAGCGAGGGCTCCCCCACTATATCCGCCTAAAGCAAGTGCTGGTGAAAAAGCGATGCCCACCTTGGGAGGGCGAATAGGGTAGCCGCAGCCCGAGCCAGGAAGGATCTCGGACAAAAAACTCCCCGGTTATCGGCTACCGTCGCACCGCACTCCCTGGTCAGTTTTCAAGTCAATACAAACCGATCGAACAGCCTCTCCCCGTGACACTCTAGTAGCGGCAGCATCGCCATCACCTCATGACGCTGACCTTCTGGATCGGGTTCGCCGCGCCAAAGCGGCCAACACAGATCAATGCATTGCTCTTTTTGCAGTAACGTCGCGACGGGACGGTAGCTGATATGCCATGGTTCCGGTGCCACACCTCCGCAGTCAGTGTCATAGGGCTTGTAGAAACCTTCCGCATTATCTGCGGCAATCAGTTCATCCAGCCAGGCCGTCAGTTCGCCAAAAACGCCTGCCGGTGCATACTCGCCGGGCTCCAACCCGGGGCGGTAATGCTCCGAAACCGCCGCTGCGTCCCAAATGTCGAGATCAGTACCCCAGTGATGCCTTGAAGTGCCCGGCAGAGCGGAAAACCGCAAGATCGCCTC
>DFQW01000104.1:12118-13261 GCA_002377985.1 Halieaceae bacterium UBA3479
CGAGCCCCCGTCCATTTCTGGTTAACAATCAGGGCCTGTCGATCGTAATCCCTGAATGCCGAGGCCGCGCGCAGATCGAATCCCTTCGCTGCGGCACGCTGGGCGAGTCTGGCAAACGCACTGGCCGTCGCAGGCTCGGCCAGTAAACTCGGACGCACGGCAACGAGATGGCTCGAGCAGAGACCTAACAGTATCGAGGCGTTGTTCACAGCATTCAGCCCGCCATACTCACAAGACTGCGAGGATAAATCCCACCGGTGCTGATGTCATTGAAAAGCACGTAAATCTCAAGTCCATTTGCCACGGCCCAGGACAGAGATTCAGCATAAGCGGCGTCAATATGATGTGCCGCAGACACACGCTCGATAGCGGTGTGCATGACACAAAAGATGAGCAAGACGCGGTAGCCCTTTTGTCTCGCAGCAACCAATTCCAGTAAATGCTTTTTGGCCCGAGTACTGACCGCGTCGGGAAAAGCGCCTTCGCCCCGACCCAAATGCAGTGAAACCGCTTTCACCTCAACGAAAACACCCTGATTCCATTCGACAAAGAAATCGGCTCGCGATCTCGCTCCCATCGGCTTCTCGCGATGCCATAGGGCGCGAGCAGGCCAAAATTGGGCAAATAATCCACGCTCGATTGCTTCGGCTACCACGCGGTTCGCCAGCGCAGCATGAATGCAGGCCAACCCCGCATCAGTTTCTACCAGTTCCCAGGTCCATGGCAGTTTGCGACGTGGCCCGTCGTGAGATGACAACCACACCTTGCCCCCGGGTGGCTGACAGCCCGTCATGGCCCCCGTATTGGGGCAGTGAACACAAACCATCTCACCGTTAGTAGATAGTCGGACATCGGCAAGAAACCGCTTGTAACGCCTCACCAAGTGTCCCACCGTCAGCGCTGGAAAATCCATAATTGCCGCCAATTCAACCCATGGCTACCATCTTACGGCGTTGGCAATGCCAAGCGTTATCACACGAAAAATCAGCGCTGGCACGAATCGAAGAGATCTGATAGTTTGCCACGCCCAGAAAGTGGGTGCGGCAACGTCCGCCATGCTATGTAGAGAGGGAAATGATCAAAATGGCCAATCGAAAACCCATCAGCACCAAGGCCAAAAAAGCGCCCGCCAAAAAAGCTGCC
>DFQW01000063.1:0-2508 GCA_002377985.1 Halieaceae bacterium UBA3479
ACTCCCGCCAAAATCGGATAAAACCAATCCATCGCATAACGCGACTTGGACTCCCAGGTGCGGTCAAATCGGTCCGGACGCCCGCGGAGGGCTTGACCCAAGCGCGCTCTGGCGTCCCGCCACGCCAATGTGGTCTCAGCCAAACAGTCTGCAATGAGAATGCCGCACTCCAGCGATTTATGGATAGAACTGCATCCTGTTACCAGCGCATCGCCCAATGGCGCGCCAGTGGAATCCACCGCCCAATCGATTTCTCCGTCAGGTCCCTGATAGCGCAACACGAACTCCAGGGCCTTGACCACGGTTGGAAAAAGACGCTCGAGAAACTGCCGATCCCGGGTAATTTGAAAATGATGCCAAACGCCCGTCGCCACATACGCCACATAATTGGTTTCGCGGCGCTGCACCGAGGGATCCGGACAGCCGTCGCGGTAACAGGCCCACCAACTGCCATCATCCAGCTGAGTCTCCGCCAACCATGCATAGGCTCGCGCTGCCGCCTCGACCTCTCCGGCAACGCTCAGCGCCATCGCGGCCTCGGTGTGGTCCCACGGATCTGTGTGCCCGCCATCAAACCAGGGAATTTCGCCCGATGGTTTCTGACTGGCGAGCAGAAACTCAACAGTGGGACGAAGCCACTGGGCGGGAAAAACCTGCAATTGGGAAAAAGGCGCATTCATAAACACCCACCTCCCACTTGAGGCTTGGAAAAATACATGACCACACTCTTGCCCATAAAAGGATTCAGCACCGACTCGATGGCCCGCGTGAGCCACGGGCGCCGCATCAGATCCCATACCAGTAATTGGTGATACATCCTGAGCACCCAGGGCTCACGTTCCCGGCGCCAGAACAGACATTTAAGCCACCAATACGGCACGTGAAGCGCATGGGCGCTGCCGCGGCCACTGAATAAAAAGCCAAAGCGCTCTACCTCTCGACGCAGATGCGTGGCGTCGAATATACGAATGTGGCCCCCCGGTGTTGTCCGGTAGCCCTCGCTCAATTGCCAGCAGACCCATTCGGGCCACTGCCGGGGTACGCTGATGCACAGGCGACCCCCGGGCTTCAACACGCGCATCGCTTCCTTCAGTACCTGCAGGTAATCGGGGATATGCTCGAGAATCTCACTGGCGATCACCACATCGACCTGCTCATCGGCAATCGGCAGCTGCGTGGCATCTCCCGCGCCAAAGGCAATTGCCCCCTTCGGGCAATGGACTTGCATATCGGCAATGCGGCTCGCGGCCGTCGCAAGATCCTTTGTACAGAGATCGAGCCCCAATGCATAAACCCCCTCAAAGGCATGTGCCGCCAGCGAATGGCGACCCTCTCCACAACCAATGTCCAGACACAGTTGCCCGGGAGTTAATGCCAATCTGTTGAGATCGACGGTCAGCATCGATCGATACAGGTTCGGTACAGCGCAACCATCTGCTTGGCGCAAACAGACCAACAAAAATGCGTTGTTGCACGCATCAATCCTCGCGCGGCCAAATCCTCCGCCAAAGACGGTTGAGAGAGGACCTCCTGTAAAGCCCGGGCCAGTGCTGTACTATCACCCGCAGGCACCCGCAATCCTCCATCCGCTACCACCTCCGATAGCGCGCCACCATCACTCGATACCAAAGGAATTCCCGCGGCCATTGCCTCTACCGCGGGCAAGCCAAAACCCTCGTAAAGCGACGGGACAACCGCCACTGCACTCTCGGCATAAAGTCGGTTGATGTCGTCGTGGCTGGCGTCACTCACAAACTGAATGCGGTCAGGCAGCCCCAAGCGATTGATCAGGGCCTCGGTATCACCACCGGGCCGCGGCCTGGCGATCAATACCAAGCGGAGATCCGGCCGCGTTGCGCACAATGAATGGAAGGCGTGAAGCAACACAGACAGACCCTTTAGCGGTGCGTCCGCCGATGCGGTGGCAATAATCTGATTCGGATTGCGCGCGACCGCGGGCAGCGGCTTAAATAGGGCGGTATCAACACCGTTGGGTACAATACTGATGGCGCCAGGCAGTACCCCGAAGTCGGTGGTGATATCCATTGCCGAAGCGGCGGATACCGTGACGATGTGATCCAAGCGGGACGCCACCCGCTTTTGCATACCTAAAAAATCATGCCAGCGGCGGATCAACAGCCGCCGCCACCAAATTGGCTCCCCCGACAGCGCAGCCCGCAAATCTCGCGTGATGGGATGATGAACCGTCGTCACCACCGGCAAACCCGCCCGCTGCAGGTCGAGAATACCCGGGGCCAAAGTTTGATTATCGTGGATCACATCGAACTGCGCCGCGTGTGCCAACAGCCAATCGCGGGCTCGTTCACCAAAGGTCCAGGGCTCGGCAAAACCACCGGTCAACTTGCTCAACCACTCTTTTCTGCCCAGACTGTTGCGTAGCTCCTCTCGATCGACCGACCAGAGGTCCCGCGAATACAGATCGAGACTGGGCAACTTCACCAGCGTCACCCCGGCGACCAGATCGGGATAGGGCGGCCCGGAAATTAC
>DFQW01000063.1:2874-3506 GCA_002377985.1 Halieaceae bacterium UBA3479
GCGGATCGATAGCCCAAAAGCGCTATGCGCAGCGGTGGTGCTGCAGGCGCGCAATGGGCGTCCGGGGTAATACCGGTTGAAAGAAGGGGTGCGTTGATAAAAAACTCCGGAAAAACGCAAGTTATGGCAGTTATTGTGCCATATTTAAGACGGCGAGAAATTGCGGCAACGATTAGGTCTGCGATTGTACCCTCGGGTCGCCAACCCCGCCATCGAAGGATAAACTGGCCACCCTCTGAGTAAGTGGTTTATATCCCCATGCAGACTCAATACAAGGGCATTATCCTCGCCGGTGGATCGGGGACCCGCTTGCATCCGCTGACGGCCACGGTAAGCAAGCAGCTGATGCCCGTGTTCGACAAGCCCATGATTTATTACCCGCTGGCCACGCTGATGCAATCAGGCATCAGAAATGTGCTGATCATTACGACCCCCAGAGATCAACTGGCCTACGCTGACCTTCTCGGTGACGGTAGCCAGTGGGGGATTAATATTCAGTACACCACGCAACCGAGCCCCGACGGGCTGGCCCAGGCATTCTTGTTGGGCGAGACGTTTATCGGTAGCGACCCGGTCTGCCTTATTCTGGGCGACAATATTTTTTACGGCTCCGGTCTGAGCAACAAACTGCG
>DFQW01000063.1:3887-4892 GCA_002377985.1 Halieaceae bacterium UBA3479
AGACCGCGATCCAACTATGCGGTCACGGGGCTGTACTTCTACGACAATGACGTGGTCAACGTCGCCAAAAACATCGTACCGTCGGCCCGCGGTGAACTCGAGATCACCGATGTGAATCGACACTATCTCGCTCAAGACCGGCTGCAGGTCGAGGTGATGGGTCAGGGCACGGCATGGCTTGATACCGGCACGCATCAGTCTTTACTGGATGCCGGTAACTTCATACGGGTCATTGAGGAACGCCAAGGTCTAAAAGTTGCGTGTCTGGAGGAGATTGCTTACCGACTGGGATACATCAGCGCCGATCAGGTTCTGGCGCTGGCCGCCCCGTTGATCAAAAGTGGTTACGGCGCCTATCTCGAAACCCTGATCCGCAAAGAGGGCCCGCTTTTCGATGGAGATTGAAGCCACTGCAATTGCCGGGGTCCGCCTTATAAGACCCGTGGTTCACGGTGACACCCGCGGATTTTTCCTCGAAACCTGGCACGCAGACCGCTACGCCGAGGCGGGCATTGATCTGCCCTTTGTGCAGGATAATCACAGTCGCTCGACCCAGGGTATTTTGCGTGGGCTGCATCTGCAGACCGAAAAACCCCAGGGCAAGCTGGTCAGGGTCACGTCAGGGGCAGTATTTGATGTGGTGGTGGATTGCCGCGCCAACTCCCCGACCTGTGGCCAATGGCACGGGGTCATGCTGACCGAAGCAGGTCAGGAGCAACTCTGGGTGCCGCCGGGCTGTGCCCACGGTTTTATGGTGATGACACCTTCAGCAGACTTTCTCTACAAGTGCACCGATGTCTATCACCCCCAGAGCGAACTCTCGCTGGCATGGGATGACCCTACCGTCGGCATTAAATGGCCGTTGGCGTCAGGGCACGCCCCCATACTCTCGGACAAGGATCGCAACGGCCTTCCTTGGGAGGCCATCCCGCTTTACCCCGACTTAAATTGAGACCCGGAAAGTCTCGCTACCCCAAGGCAATAACGCTATCGGCGCAGGCCCAT
>DFQW01000063.1:5243-7057 GCA_002377985.1 Halieaceae bacterium UBA3479
AGGGGATTACTGGAGTAAGGGGCGCCACCACGCCTCATTCCTCAAATACCAGTCGATGGTCTTTGCGAGTCCCGTCTCAAAGGTCTCTTGCGGTGTGAACCCCAGGTCGCGCTCAATCTTTGTAGCGTCAATCGCATAGCGCCAGTCGTGACCCGCGCGGTCAGTAACAAATTCAATGCGTGACGCGGCACGCTCACCCAGCGCCTGCGGCGCCTTGGGAAAACGGGTCGCGAGCGTTTCATCTGCCGCAAACCGCTCGTCCATCACCTGACAGAGCAGTCTGACAATATCAAGATTTGCCCATTCGTTGTGGCCCCCGATGTTGTAAACCTCGCCCACCGTGCCAGCTTCGAGAATTCGCGCAATACCGCGCGCGTGATCCTCCACATACAGCCAGTCCCGAATGTTGCTTCCATCGCCATACACGGGCAATCGACCGCCATCGAGAATGCGCGTCAGACACAGCGGTATCAGCTTTTCCGGAAAGTGGTAGGGACCGTAGTTGTTGGAGCAATTGCTGGTCGTGACGTTGAGCCCGTAGGTGTGATGGTAGGCGCGCACCAGATGATCGCTGCCGGCCTTGCTGGCAGAGTACGGTGAATTCGGCTCGTAACGGGTATTCTCGGTGAAAGCGGGATCGCTCGCGCCGAGGGAGCCGTAAACTTCGTCGGTGGAAACATGGTGAAAACGATGTTCCCTACCCGACCCCGATAACCAGGCGCGGCGCGCGGCAGACAATAGCGTATGCGTGCCCTCGAGATTGGTTCGGATAAAGGCGTCCGGCCCGGTAATGGACCGGTCAACGTGACTCTCGGCGGCAAAATGCACGATGGTACTCACCGCATGCTCGGCCATCACGCGCTCGACCAAAGGCGCGTCGCAAATATCACCTTGGACAAAATGAATGCGCCCCGCTCGCTCGAGCGGCGCAAGACTGCCGCGATTACCGGCGTAGGTGAGCGCATCCAACACCACCAGTGTGTCGCTGGGATGTGCCTCTGCCCAGTGGTAAACAAAGTTCACCCCAATAAAGCCCGCGCCACCGGTTACCATCAAAGACTGCGTCACGACGCCACCCCTCCCTGCTCAGCGAGCGACCCTAACATGTCCCGTAGCGCGTCGCGCCAGGGCCGTTGCATCACGCCCAATGTGGCAACAGTGCCACTTGCGTCTAGCACGCTGTAAGCGGGGCGCTGCGCCTTGGTAGGAAACGCCTCGGTCGGAATGGGCTCAACGCTGACGGGGGCCGTCAGGAGTCCCAGCGACAGGGCCTCGTCGCGAATGCCGCAGGCAAATTCGTACCAGGTAATCGACCCAGCATCAGACCAGTGGAAGGTGCCCTGAGCCTCCGGGTGTCGCACCAACGCCCAGCAAACCTCCGCGAGCCCCCGCGCCAGCGTGGGTGCGCCCGTTTGGTCATTCACTACATGCACCACCTTGCGCTCACGCATCAGGCGCAGCATGGTCAGCACAAAATTTCGACCCGATGCCGCATAGACCCAACTCGTGCGCACCATCACATGATTGGCACCACTGGCCTCTACCGCCTGCTCGCCGCGCCACTTGCTCTCACCGTACACCCCCAGCGGCGCGGCTACGGCATCCGTTGGATAGGGCGACCCTGTCTTGCCATCAAATACAAAATCCGTCGATACATGGAGCACCCGAATACCGCTGGCGGCGCAGGCTTGGGCCAGGTAGCCTGGCCCGTCAGCATTAATGGCATATGCCCTTTCCGGAAAATCCTCCGCCTCATCGACCGCGGTATACGCCGCCGCATTGATCACCCATTCGGGGTCAAAGTCGTTCACGCA
>DFQW01000063.1:7428-8136 GCA_002377985.1 Halieaceae bacterium UBA3479
ACACACCCTCGGGAGCGGTTGCCATGAGCGCGCGCCCCAGCTGGCCGCCGGCCCCAAGGACCAGCGCGCGGGCACCTCTCACAAATGGGCCTCCAGCCAGCTCACGTAACGGGCCATAACTTCTTCTGACTCTGGCTCATGGAAAATTTCGTGATAGAGCCCGGGCCAAAAATCGAGGGATTTATCCGCGCTACCCAGAGACTCAAAGAAGGCGGTTGAACCCTCCGGGCCCGCCATCACATCGGCGTCTCCGTGGGCAATATAAACCGGCAGGGTGATCTCGCCCGCGCGCGCAATAGCTACCTCCATCGCATCAAGAATCTCGAGACCGAGAGCGGTTGTGATCTTGCCGCTATAAACGAGCGGGTCGGCGATATAGTCCGCAACGACGGCGGGATCCCTGCTGACCTGCTCGGCGTTGAGTGCCAGCATGCCCATCTTCGGCAACACGTAGCGGAGTAATCGCCCTATCCAAATAACGGGCGCCGCAACGGGATCCACCGCCGTAAAGGCCGGGCCCGAGAACATGGCGCCGCGATAGGGTTTCTGGGATGCCAGTAGTGCATGGGCACTAATTAACCCCCCCATGCTGTGCCCCAGCAAAAATACCGGGGTAGCGGGATACCACGTTTCTATGTGCTCGCACAGCGCTGTCAATGGCTCGAGATACTCAGAGAACTTACGCACATGGGCCCTTACGCCGGGAGA
>DFQW01000063.1:8495-9432 GCA_002377985.1 Halieaceae bacterium UBA3479
CACACACGCTTTCGCGTTTGAAACCGGCCAGTGCCGGTACCGTATACCGCTGGGAAGACTTTCCATCTGCACTATTCCTCCGCCATTGCGGTGCTCAACAACACGCCAATCACCCTTGCGCCGGGGGTCGCCTTGGGCGGTGACGCCTACTTGGCTTTACCGCCTCGAAACGATCCGATTAACGTCTTGTTAACGCCATATTGCTTTAGTTGGCAACGGGCGCCAGCCAGTCCGCGTACTTCGGCTGAGCACCCCGCACTGCTTCAAAGTAAATCCGCTGCAGGGTTTCAGTGACCGGGCCGCGGACGCCACTCCCGATCGTGCGATGATCGAGCTCGCGAATCGGCACCACTTCAGCCGCTGTGCCGGTAAAAAACGCCTCGTCCGCCACGTAGACCTCATCCCGCGTAATCCGTTTTTCTCTCACCGTGAGGCCCTGATCGGCCGCAATGCGCAAAATACTGTCTCGGGTAATCCCTTCAAGACAGGAGGTCAGCTCCGGTGTGTACAGCACGTTATCGCGAACCAAAAAGAAATTTTCACCACTGCCCTCGGCCACGTAGCCCTCGTTATCCAATAGCAATGCTTCTTCAAACCCGGCATCCATGGCCTCCCGCAGAGCGAGGATAGAATTAATGTAATTGCCATTGGCTTTGGCTTTGCACATGGTGATGTTGACGTGGTGACGGGTATAGCTCGATGTCGCGATGCGAATACCGCGGTCTCTCGCCTCGGGATCCATGTAAGAGGGCCAGGGCCACGACGCCACCATCACGTGGGTTTTCAAATTATCCGCACGCAACCCCATCCCCTCGGAACCGAGAAAACACATCGGTCGGACATAACCCTCGTCGAGCCCATTTTCGCGAACCACAGCGCGCTGCGCTGCATTCAGCGTCTCTTTATCAAACGGCATGTCCATTCTGAGGATATGGGC
>DFQW01000063.1:9744-18936 GCA_002377985.1 Halieaceae bacterium UBA3479
AGGCGATCGGTATGCTCCTTGAGCCGGAAAATGCTGGTGCCATCAGGTGTCTTATAGGCGCGCACCCCCTCGAACACCCCGAGACCATAATGAAACGTATGTGTGAGAACATGAACCCGGGCTTCTTGCCAGGGCACCATTTCGCCATCAAGCCAAATGTGGCCGGAAAGTGTTGAGAGATCCATGTGGATTCCTTTGCTGCGGATGTCTTGACTGTCGACTTAAGTTGGTCGAATTCTACCTTGCTTGGAGCCCCGGCAATAAGGCCTCTGTTGCCGCAATGACCGCGTTTTGCCAATGCGGGTCTAGAAATTCCTCGGTCTCCGGTTCTCGCCCTCGCAGCGCCAACCGATGCACAGCGCCGCGATAACCAAGATACGCCTGTGACAACGTATTGGTTGTTTCATCCGACACCAGCCCCAGTTGCTCCAGCGTTTCGAGCGATCGAATGACGTCCGACCACGCTGTCAGCGCTGGGTACTCGTGGGCATGTGCCAGAACCAGGTATTGCACCACAAATTCAATATCGACAATACCGCCGGCATCGAGTTTAAGGCGGGCGGGCGGCGATGCCTGCGACGCCACCTCGTGCTCCGCGCGCATTTTCTCCCGCATGGCGCAGACCTCTTTGGCCAGACTCTGGGAATCTCTGGGTAGGGACAGCACCTCGTGTCTCAGTTCCTCCAGGGACTGTTTTAAGAACGCGTCACCGGCAACCGTTCGGCTTCTGACCAAGGCCTGGTGTTCCCATACCCATGCGGACTCCAATTGATAGCGCCTCAGCGCCGACAACGAGGTGGCAACCAGACCGGAGTCTCCATCGGGTCGGAGACGGAGATCGATCTCATAGAGTCGCCCTGACGCCGTCTGCGCCGACAAAACATGCACTATTCGCTGGGCAAGACGGGTATAGAAGAGCGTGTTGTCGATAATTTTGGGGCCTGCCGTTTGACCATCGGCACCGTCGAAAACGAACACGAGATCAAGGTCGGAGCCGTAGCTCAGTTCGATACCCCCCAATTTGCCGTATGCCATCACCGCAAACCCGGCGCGCTCCCCCTCTGGCTCACCAAAGCGCTTGACCAGCTCGGCGCGCGCGACCACCACGGCCTGCTCAACAATGATTTCCGCGAGAAAAGTCAGATTGTCACTGACCTTCATAATCGGCAATGTCCCGGAGAGCTCGCTCGCGGCCACGCGCAACACGACCCCATCCTTGATCCGACTCAGGGCATTCATCTGCGCTTCGAGGTCTTCTTCCGGAATACGCAGCAGCTGCTGCCGCACCAACGAGTGCAGTTCTTCGCGCGAAGGTGCGCTGTAAAGCGTGGCTTCGTGGAGTAGCTCATCAACCAATTCGGGACGCGCCGCCAGCTTCTCCGCTAACCACTCGCTCGAGGCGACCAGAGTCAACAGATGCGCCAGTGCGCGCGGGTTCTCTTGCAGTAATACGAGATAAGCGCTGCGGCGACATACCGCGCGAACGAAGGGCAACGCGCGCGACAGCGCAAGGTCCGGCCCCGGTTCGCGGGCCGCGGCTTCGCACAGAATCGGGAGAAATGTCTCCAGGCGTTGCCGCCCCTCCCCTTGCAAAGACGACACCCAGGCCGTGTCGAGAAACTGGGCCAAGGTCGTCCACGTGGCGTCTGGCTGTTGGTAACCAAGGGCTTGTAATTGCGCCGCATCCAGCGCTGAGAAAACAACCTCCTCGGGAGAGGATGCTGACGTCGTCGGATCGCGCGGATCGGCAATCAGCGCATTAAACGCCACCGCCACGGCTTCGCGGGCTGCGGCCCATTGGCCCTCCAACTCGGCCCAACCACTGAAGCCCGCCAGCAGCGCCAGCTGTTCCCTGGGTTGTTGCTCACCGGGGAGCGCCTGGGTTTGTCGATCCTGCATCGCCTGCAACGCGTGCTCGAGGCGACGCGCAAGGCGGTAGTGATCCGCCAGTGACGCCGCCTGATCCTGCGGCAGCACGCCGGTATCGGATAACCGCTCCAGCGCCGTCAGCAAGGGCGTGCACTGGAGCTCGGTGATCCGGCCACCGTGGATCAATTGCAGGCTCTGTGCAATGAACTCTATTTCACGGATGCCACCCGCGCCGCGCTTGAGGTCCTGCGCAATACCCAGGCGGGCAACTTCCGCGCGCATCATCGCTTTCATTTCTCTTAGCGCAGCAATGACGGAAAAATCGGTATAGCGGCGATAAACGAATCCCTTCAACATCTTTATAAGAATTTGCTGGGCGGCGGGGTTGCCGGTTACAGGTCGCGCCTTGATCATGGCGTAACGCTCCCACTCCCGCCCCTGCTCCTGATAGTAAAGCTCCAGAGCATTGAAAGATCCCACCAACGCACCACTGTCGCCGTAGGGTCGGAGTCGCATGTCGACACGAAATACAAAGCCGTCCTCGGTGACCGCGTCAAGCAGTCGAATAACCATCTGCCCAAGCCGGGTAAAGTAGGTTTGATTATCAAGGCGTTGCTGCCCGCCCCAAGTCATCCCCGACTCCGGGTAAGCGAAGATCAAATCAATGTCAGAGGAAAAATTCAGCTCCTGACCACCGAGCTTGCCCATGGCGAGGACAACCAGCGACTGAACTTCGTTGGACTCGCCACCCATGGGCTCGCCATATTTTGGTAAGAGCGCGGTATGGGCGCAGCGCACGGCAAAGCGAATGCAACAGTCCGCGAGTCGACTGAGCTCTGAACACACGGTCTCGATAGTGCTGATATAAGCCGCGTCCTGCCACACAATGCGGAGCAGCTGCTGGTTGCGGAAAATGCGTAGCGCCCGCATCCATTGAGCTTCACTGGCCGTGGCGTCCATCATCGACTCCAGCGCCTTATCCCACTCGACGGGGTGCTCAGGAGTCGCGTCGAGCAAGCTACCATTGTCCAAAGCATTAATTAGCCAATCGCAGTGGCGCGCCACCTGTTCGACAAAGAACTCGCTGCTGGCAATCAGCTTCGCAAAGACGGCCTGCTGTCCTTTATCGCTCACCCGCTCGGACAGCGAGGCATAGTCGGATGCACCGATGCGCGCGACCAAGCGCGACCGCGCTTCATCAGCAAGTTGTGTCAGACCCTCGACGTATGGCCGATTTTCAAATTTCATGCTCCGTCTCTTGATCGAGTGGCGCCCAGCGTATCGGCAACGCGCTCTGGCTGCCACAACCATCATGGGGTGCCGGCACTGCGATTTTTTACCTTTTTTGCGCGGTGGTCACTCAGGTAGGATGCGACGTCCTCGGGCCCGTTCACTCAGTGTCCAGCCCCTCCGAGAGAGTACGCACCATAAAATGACTTCCACCCAGCACAACATCGCTTGGTTTCGGTACACGGCGCCTTATATCAAGGCGCACCGTGGCGGCACGTTTGTGGTTTATCTGGGCAATGGGTGTCTGGATGCCCCGACCCTGACAACGCTTATCCATGATCTGGCGCTACTGCACTCGCTGGGAGTGCGGCTGGTCTTGGTCCATGCCACCCGCGGCGCCATCGACGCGTCCCTGAAGCAACGTGGTCAGAGCGGGACATTTCACCAGGGTATCCGGGTAACAGACGATGCAACCCTCATGCTGGCCAGTGAAATTGCGTCACAACAACGGCTCAAGCTAGAACAACTGATTTCTATGGGGCTGCCCAATACGCCGCTCCGCGGAGCAAGACTGCGAGTGATGAGCGGCAATATTGTGACCGCAAAGCCACTCGGTATCCATGACGGCGTCGACTACCTGCATAGCGGCAAAGTACGCCGCGTTGACGCCGGGGCGGTCCGCGCAATTCTGGATCACGATGCCATTGCACTCGTTTCCCCTCTGGGCTACTCGCCAGCGGGTGAACTGTTTAGCGTCAGTGCCAGTGAAATCGCCGAAGCAGTAGCGGTGACTCTCGGCGCCGACAAACTCATTTTTCTCGACCGGCAAGCGGGGCTTAATGATGATGACGGCGGCTTGATCAGGCAGTCCACCGTTTCCGAGGCGGCGCAATTGAACGTCGCCGACACTGAACAAGCGCGCCTGCGCGACGCTGCCTGTCGCGCTTGCAGCAGCGGCGTAAAACGCTGCCACCTGATCAGCTTTGAAAAAGAAGGCGCACTGCTGGAGGAGCTTTTTACCCACGATGGTGCCGGCACGCTGATTGCCCAAAATCCCTACGAGCAGGCCCGGTCCGCCGATATCGACGATATTGCCAGCATTGTTGAACTGATCCGCCCCCTGGAAGAAAGCGGCGCGCTGGTGAAACGCTCTCGCGAGCGGCTCGAGGAAGAGATTCACCATTTCCTCATTCTTGAACGCGACGGACGCGTCATCGCCTGTGCGGCGCTGTACCCCTTTGAGGAAGAGAAGGTCGGCGAGATCGCCTGCGTCGCGACGCATCCCGACTATCGCGGCACCGGTCGCGCTGAACAGCTACTGAACGCGTTGCTGGCACGGGCCCGCGCAATGGCACTGACCCAGGTTTTTGCACTGACGACCCAGAGCACCCACTGGTTTTTGGAACAGGGCTTCGCAACGGGTTCTCAGGACCAACTCCCCGAAGAAAAGCAGCGTTTGTATAATTGGCAACGCAATGCCTCGGTGCTGGTGAGGTCCGTCTCACCCTGAAGTCCGGGCAATGTTAAGCTAGCGCCCCGTTTATCATATCGCCCGGAGATTTCGATGCCGCAATATCGATCCCGTACCTCTACCGCTGGACGCAATATGGCCGGCGCGCGTGCGCTCTGGCGCGCCACGGGCATGCAGGACGACGATTTCGAAAAGCCTATTATTGCCGTAGTGAACTCCTTCACCCAGTTTGTACCGGGTCATGTGCACCTCAAGGATCTGGGTCAGCTGGTAGCAAGACAGATCGAAGCTGCCGGCGGCGTCGCCAAAGAGTTCAATACCATTGCCGTGGATGACGGTATTGCCATGGGCCATGACGGCATGCTCTACAGTTTGCCCTCGCGCGACCTGATAGCCGACTCGGTTGAATACATGGTCAATGCGCACTGTGCCGACGCCATGGTCTGTATTTCCAATTGCGACAAGATCACGCCGGGCATGCTCAACGCCGCCATGCGACTCAATATTCCGGTGGTCTTTGTATCGGGCGGGCCCATGGAAGCGGGCAAAACAGCCCTCTCCGAGCACAAGCTCGACCTGGTCGACGCCATGGTGATTGCGGCAGACAGTAACGCCGACGATGCTACGGTTGAGGCCTATGAGCGATCGGCGTGTCCCACCTGCGGCTCCTGCTCCGGCATGTTTACCGCAAACTCGATGAACTGTCTCACAGAAGCGCTGGGCCTCAGTCTGCCCGGTAACGGATCGTTACTGGCGACCCATGCCGACCGGGAGCAACTGTTCCTGCGCGCAGGGCGCCTGATCGTCGAGCTGGCGAAGCGCTGGTACGAACAGGACGATGCCACCGCCTTGCCACGCGAGATTGCAAGCCGTCGCGCTTTCGAAAACGCGATGAGTCTGGATATTGCAATGGGCGGCTCTACCAATACGATTCTGCATTTATTGGCTGCCGCGCAAGAAGCCGGCGTAGACTTTGATATGGCCGCGATTGATCAACTGTCGCGCAAGGTGCCGCAACTATGCAAGGTTGCCCCCAGCACTCCGCTTTACCATATGGAAGATGTTCACCGGGCTGGTGGCGTCATGGCAATTTTAGGTGAGTTGGCTCGCAGTGACCTGCTGCATCTCGACTTGCCAACGGTTCACAGTGCGACCCTTGGCGAGGCGCTCGCCCGCTGGGACATCATGCAAACCGACTCTGAGGAAGTGAAAACGCTCTTTGCGGCGGGCCCGGCTGGCATACCAACCCAGCAGGCATTTAGCCAGAATCTACGTTGGCCGTCTCTGGACACTGACCGGGAGCATGGCTGTATTCGCTCTCGCGTCCATGCCTACTCCGAGGAGGGCGGGCTGGCGGTGCTGTTTGGCAACCTCGCCGAATCGGGATGTGTCGTCAAAACGGCAGGGGTAGATGACGACTCGCTGCGGTTCACAGGACCAGCCCATATTTGCGAAAGTCAGGAAGCCGCCGTTGCAGACATTTTGGAGGACCGCGTCAAGGCCGGGGATGTCGTGATCGTTCGATACGAGGGGCCCCGGGGCGGACCCGGCATGCAGGAGATGCTCTACCCCACCAGCTACCTCAAATCCAAGGGCCTGGGGAAAGCCTGTGCGCTCATCACAGACGGCCGTTTCTCAGGTGGCACTTCGGGACTGTCAATCGGTCATGTCTCGCCAGAAGCCGCTGCCGGGGGGAACATTGCATTGATCGAACCCGGTGATGCCATAGAAATTGACATCCCTGCCAGACGCATCAATGTGCTGGTCGACGAGGCGACACTCGCGAGCCGGCGCGAAGCGATGAATAGTCGTGCCCGCCCCTGGCAACCCGAAGCAGCGCGTCCGCGTCAGGTATCAACGGCCTTGAAAGTGTACGCCAGCATGGTGACCAGTGCCGACAAGGGCGCCATTCGCGATCAAACATTGATCGCCGGCCATAACTGACTCAGGCATCAGAAAGCGCCGCCAGATCGTCTCGTAATGCGGTCAGGCGCGCCCTGAGTTTTTTATCCTGTTCGTCTGAGCGCAGCAGCAGCACGTCCCGAGACAACTGGAGAATCACCTCCCCGTTGTGGTCAATACCCTCACGATAATCGGGTAACAGCGCCTCATCACGCCCGGCAATCAGGGCCCTCACTTGATCGGCCCAATCCGGCTCATCGCCTAACAAAATCTCCGACAGCGCCGCGATCCAAACCCGCCGGTCCTGCAACCAGAAATGGTCCAGTCGGGTCATTGCCGCCACACCCTGCTCAAGGCGTGATACTTGCTCATCCGTCAGTGGTCCAAGGTAACGACTAAGCTGCTTATCAAATCGCCGCCCGAGATCATCACGATACTCTGCGTCATCGCGAGCCAAACGGTCCGCCTCCAACTCCTCCTGCTTCGCCAGCAGCACCTCGATAAAACCGGTGCGCTGCACTGGTGACAGATCTTCGCCGGTATTCAGCAAGAGCTCGAGAAATGGATCCTGCAAACGGATCGCTGCGGATTCAATCCGCGCTGCCATGGCACGTGTCGATTCGAGTGGCACACCGTCGTCGAGAATCGTCAAGGCATCATCGAGCAGCACGACATATTGTGGCAATTCTTCCAGCCGATGCCACTCGAGCAGCGCATCCAATCGCGTGTTAAATCGGGCCTGCTGATCGCGATCCAGCGTCACATAGTCATCGAGATACCAGCGAATCAGAATATCGACGCGGTTATAGATAAATTGCGTTGCCGAACAGCCACTCAAAGTCGCAACGAGCAGCATGCCTCCGATGAGCGCGCGGCGTGTCGCTGGCATGGTTTCACGTTGGTTCAACGGCTCGGTCGACAAAAGCCGCCGATTGTCTATCCCAATCGCTAAACTACGCCTCAAGCGGCCTGGGATAACACCAGACCTCGCCCATCGAGCGCCGAAAGAATCGCCGCCAGAGAAGCCTGCACGATGTCGTGACTGCGACCAACGCCGCAGGGACGCGCCCCATCGATATTGAGCTGCACGTAACACACCGCCTCCGCGTCAGCACTTTGCCCCAACGTGTGCTCAGAATACTCCACAACGACAATATGCCGCCCGGTAAATGTTTCCATCGCCTGGACAAAAGCATCGACCACGCCGTTGCCGCGACCCGAAAGTGCGAAATTGCCATCGGGACCATGCAGAATCACCTCCAGACCGTCAGACCCGCTCTGTCGGGATAATTGATAGTCGCCAAGCTGCCATCGTTTTGCGGTGCTCAAGTAGGTGTCGCCAAACAGCGCATAAATATCATCGGACGAAACTTCGGTCTCACTGTCCTCAGCGAGCCCCTGAACGGCGCTGCTGAAATCCACCTGCAGCCAGCGCGGCAATTCCAAACCGTGATCGCGCCTCAAGACGTGAGCAACGCCGCCCTTCCCCGACTGACTATTAATGCGGATCACCTCCTGATAGGTGCGGCCAATGTCCGCCGGGTCGATCGGGAGATAAGCAACATCCCAAGCCGCATCTTCGCTTCTTTTGGTGAGACACTTATGGATTGCGTCCTGATGACTGCCGGAGAACGCCGTAAACACCAGCTCCCCTGCGTAGGGGTGTCGCGGATGTAACGGTAATTGCGTGCACTCTCGCGCAACCGTGCAGATTTCGTCCATGTGACTGAAATCAAGCGTCGGATCGATGCCCTGGCTGTAAAGATTCATCGCCATGGTCATGATGTCCATGTTGCCCGTTCGCTCACCGTTGCCGAGCAGCGTCCCCTCGACACGATCCGCACCCGCCATCACGCCGAGCTCGGCGGCAGCTACCGCACAGCCCCGATCGTTATGGGTATGAAGCGAAATAATGAGCGCCTCGCGATGCTTTACGTGATCGCAGAACCACTCTATCTGATCGGCATAAATATTGGGCGTGCTCATCTCGACCGTTGCAGGCAAGTTAATAATGACCGGCTGCTCGGGCGTAGGCGCCAGTACCTCGTTGACGGCGTCACACACGTTAACCGCAAAATCCAGTTCGGTGCCGGTAAAGCTTTCGGGGCTATATTCAAACACCCATTCGGTCTCCGGTCGGGCCAGCGCCGCCTCTTTTACCAGCCTGGCGCCGTTGACGGCGATGTCGCAAATACCTTGCCGGTCAAGCCCGAACACATACTCCCGCTGCACCGTGGACGTGCTGTTGTAAAAATGCACCACAGCGCGGCGGACGCCTTGCAGCGCTGCGAAGGTTTTCTCGATGAGGTCGGGACGAGCTTGGGTCAACACCTGCACCGTCACATCAGCCGGTATCCGGTCCTCTTCAATCAGTTTTCTCAGAAAATCGAAGTCATGGCTGGAAGCGGAGGGAAAGCCCACCTCAATCTGCTTGAACCCGATTGATAGCAGTAATTCCCACAAGCGGAGTTTTTGCGCCGCGTTCATGGGTTCGACCAAGGCTTGATTGCCATCTCGCAGATCTACCGAACACCACTGGGGTGCGCGGCTGATAATGGCATCGGGCCATCGACGATCTTTCTTGGGGATGGGCTGAAACGCGCGGTATTTGCGATGGTCGAAGCGCATGTCTGTCACCTTACTGATCCTGCTTTTTAAACGCGGCGCACAGTGTAACCACGGCGCGCCGGCATTAATCTCTCTTTTTTACAAAAAAGGGA
>DFQW01000063.1:19254-24942 GCA_002377985.1 Halieaceae bacterium UBA3479
GTTATATGAACAATTCACAACCTGAATTGGATCGATTGGATCATCGAATCCTGCAGCTGTTGCAAGTGGATGCGGGGCTCAGCAATCTGGAGTTGGCGGAGCGGGTTGGGCTATCGCCCACCCCGTGCGCGAGACGAGTAAAACGGCTCATTGCCGAGGGCGTGATTACGCGGCAGGTCGCGATGGTGGATCCGAAAAAACTGGGGCTGAATCTCACGGCTCATATCAGCGTGACCATGGACCGGCATACGCCTGATCGCTTCAGCCTTTTTGAACAGATGGTCTCGGAACTGCCCGAAGTGGTTGACTGCTGCGTAGTAACCGGCCAAAGCGCCGACTACCTCCTGAAAGCGGTCGTGCGGGACATGGCCCACTATGAGCAATTTTTATTGGGAAAACTGACTCGAATCGAGGGTGTAACAGGCGTTCACTCTAGTTTTGAACTGCGCCGCGTAGTCACACGCACCGCCGTGTCCGCCCCCGAAGCCGGCCGCTAACGGGCGGCGAGTTCTTTCTCGACCAGATGCCGGGCAATGTCCAGCATATTGGTCTGGTTGCCCGCGCCGCGGGTTTCGATGAGGTATTTACCTGCAACCATCAAGGTCGGCGTCCCTGACACCTTGGCTGAACGCGCGCGCGAGTCGGCCTGCCTCACCTGAGAATCAACGCCAAAGGAGTCGAAGGCCTGGTCGAACTTGTCAGGATCGACGCCGTTATCTTCGAACAGATCGCGCAGCTCCAGACGGGATACCAAACGCTTACGCTGCACGTGCATGGCATCAAAAATAACGGGATGCATCACGGCTTTGACTCCCAGCACCTCTGCAATATAAAACGCCTTCGCATGCATTCTCATCGGGTCGTTCCAGACAGCGGGTGATGGCTGAACCACGGCACCCTCGGGTAGCTGCTTTCCCCAGGCAGTGAGCATCGGTTCGAAGGTATAGCAATGCCCGCAGCCGTACCAAAAAAATTCGGTGACAACGACATCGTCTGATTTTCCGACGGCAACGGGGGGGGTGATGACTTGATAATGCTGTCCCTCCACCCACCGCTCTTCCGCCGTTAGACGAAAGCTAACGGTCGCACTGAGTACCGCAGTGAGTGCGAGCAAATAAAAGGTGTTGAAACGCAGATACATAAAAGACATAGGTTATCCCTCCTTGGAACGTGCTCTTACATTCTCAGCCCCAGCGCAGCGCCTCAGCGCTGATCAGGGAGTAGGTTGCAAACCGGCAATATAACTTGCGACCGCGTCGATCTCCATATCGCTCATGCGGAACGCTGTGGTGCGCATGATCTTTGCGTCGCCCCCATTGGTGCGACCCGCAGGATCCTCGTAACCCTTGCGGAACATCTTCAGCTGTGCCGCGATGTAATCCGCGTGTTGACCGCCCAGTGCTGGATAACCCGCCGGACCGTTGCCATTCCCGGTCGGGCTATGGCAACCCGAACAGGCGGGTACCTGCCGCTCGGCGATGCCCGCAAGATAAACCTTGCGGCCCAAGTTAACTTTGTCTGGATCGGCACTGCTCCCTGTGCGGGGCTGAGCGGTATAAAAAGCAGCGATGTCAGATAGGTCATCGTCGGTCATGTTATCGACCTGACCCGCCATCAGTGCAACCGGGCGCCGGCCGTCACGTATATCCTTCATTTGCTTGAGCAGATACTTATGCCCAAGACCCGCGAGCTTCGGGAAAGTCGGTGCTGCACTGTTGCCATCGACTCCATGACAGGCGACACAGGTGGCGGCTTTCGCCTGACCCGCCTCAACGTCGCCACCAGAGGCCAGCGCAGCCGAAGTGGCCAACAGCGATAGTAATGCCGTAAAGCCAAGTGTTTTTTTCTTCACTAACTGGCGCATAGAATGTCCCGTCGCTCTGTGGAGTCTGTGTGCGTTATGCAATCACAGGCCCCCTTTATATTTCAATGGTGAATGCTTACTGCGCCGTCGCCATATAGGTGATCAACGCTGCGTAATCTTCATCACTACAGCTGTTGCACAACCCGCCGGGGGGCATGGCGTTGAGGCCATTGCGAACCGACGCCACGAGCACGTCCATACCTTTCTCCAGCCGAGGTGCCCACGCGTCGGCATTACCAGTAGCAGGCGCACCCGCCACACCCACAGCGTGACAGGCACCGCACGAGGCGGCGTATTGGGGCGGCGGGTCCCCGGCAAGTGCCGCCGGTGCTGCAAGGGCGGCCATGGTAGCTACCAACAGGACCTTATTGCGAATGAATGTCATAGATTTCATGGTCATACCCTCTCACTAAATCAAACCGTGTTCTTCTCGGCGAAAACCATCGCCTTCCCAGCATCGCGTCCTGCTTTTACGAAGTAAAAAGCGCGGCGGCTCGGGTGCCCAAACGCTATTTTTTGCCGCCGACCTTAAGACTAACTTAAGCGCGGCGGTGGTAATTTTGGCACCGATTCACATTGCTCGGACAGCGACTTTATGGGGTCGCTCCGTGGCGAGCGTGGCATTATAGACGTTCCGTGTCCGGGCACAAATCGTAAAATGAATGACCTCAGCGCCGCACCGTCACCCGCCAACTTTCGTAACGCCGCTTTTTTACAGAGCGCGAGCGCGATCGAAAATGCCCCCGCCGACCTCGGCTGGGAAGTGGCCTTTGCCGGCAGATCCAATTCCGGAAAATCCAGTGCAATCAATAAACTCACCGGACAAAACAAGCTCGCCCGGACCTCGCGGACCCCGGGGCGGACGCAGCTGATTAACTTTTTTGCACTCAGCGATTGCCAACGACTGGTCGACCTGCCCGGTTATGGATTTGCCAAGGTGCCGCTGGCGGTAAAGAAAAAATGGAATCAGCAGTTGGAGCGGTATCTTCAGCATCGGCAAAGCCTCCGCGGCTTGGTGATGTTGATGGACATCAGACATCCATTGACGGAGCCCGACCAGCAGATGCTGGGCTGGGCGATAACCGCCGCTATGCCGGTGCATATTCTTTTGACCAAGGCGGACAAGCTGAAACGGGGGCCGGCACAAAACACGCTGCTATCGGTCCGCAAGCAGCTCTCTGCCCACGCCGAGTTAGTGAGTGTGCAGCTCTTTTCCGCTTTGAAAGGCGTTGGCGTTGAAGAACTCGGGCGCCAGTTGAATCAGTGGCTCACCGATGAATCCGTGCTCGAGGCTGACGAGTCGCCTTAGCGTTCAGTGGGCTTGATCCCAGTTATCGCCAACCCCCACGTCCACTATCAGTGGCACATCAAGCAAACCTACCCCCGACATCAGCTGACTGACATTGAGACACACTTCATCTACCGCACTGGCATCCACCTCGAACACCAGCTCGTCATGTACCTGCATGATCATGCGTGCCGCAACCTGTGAATCAGAGAGCCAACGATCCACGGCCAGCATGGCCAGCTTTATCATATCGGCGGCAGTACCCTGCATCGGTGCGTTGATGGCCGTCCTCTCTGCGGCCTGCTGGCGCTGACGGTTGCGCGCATTGATTTCTGGCAAATACAAACGTCGCCCCAGCAGCGTCTCGACATAGCCCTTGTCGTGAGCGAGGGACCGCGTGCGCGCCATATAGGCCGCAACCCCGGGGTAGCGATCAAAGTAAAGATCTATATACGCCTGCGCTTCATTGCGACCCAGACCCAGCTGCTTGCCAAGTCCAAAGGCGGACATACCGTAAATCAGGCCAAAATTGATCGCCTTGGCCTTGCGCCGCTGATCGCCAGAGACCTCATCGATACTGACACCAAATACCTCTGCCGCGGTCGCGCTGTGTACATCGAGGCCCTCTGCAAACGCACGGAGCAATCCCGCGTCCTGAGATAAATGCGCCATGATGCGCAGTTCAATCTGCGAGTAGTCCGCCGCAACAATCTTGCAGCCCGGACCCGCAATAAACGCCTGACGAATGCGCCGACCCTCCTCAGTGCGAATCGGAATATTCTGCAGATTCGGGTCAGATGAAGACAGGCGGCCGGTTGCTGTCACGGCCTGATGATAAGAGGTATGCACGCGCCCGGTCCTGGCGTCTATCATCTCGGGCAATTTATCGGTGTAGGTCGATTTCAATTTGCTGAGGCTGCGGTACTCCATCAATACGGCGGGTAGCGGATAGTCCAGCGCCAGTTCTGCGAGCACCTCCTCTGCAGTAGACGGGGCGCCTTTTGGCGTCTTCTTCAATACCGGCAATTCGAGCTGGTTAAACAGAATCTCTCCCAGTTGCTTGGGCGACCCAAGGTTGAATGGCCCGCCGGCCAATTCGTGCGCCCTCGCCTCCAGCGCCAGCATGCGCTGTCCCAGCTGCTGGCTGTGGGATGCAAGGGTGTCGCGACAAACCAGAGCGCCATTGCGCTCGATGCGGGAAAGCACCGGCACGAGAGGTATCTCCAGCTCTCGATATAAACGAGACAGGCTCTCAATCTGCTGCAAACGATCAGATAACACCCCGTGCAAACGCCAGGTCACTTCTGCATCTTCCGCCGCATAGGGCGCCGCCTGCTCAATCGGTACCTGGTTGAATGTCAGCTGTTTGGCGCCTTTTCCGGCGACCTCCTCGAAGCTGATGGTGCGTTGACCCAGATGCGACAGAGCGAGGGTATCAAGGTCGTGTCTGCTTCCCGCCGAGTCGAGAACATAGGACTCCAACATGGTGTCCTCACGGATACCCCGCAAAGTGATGTTGTGGTTGGCCAACACATTGGCGTCGTATTTGAGATGCTGCCCCACCTTGCCAATCTTCGGGTCCTCGAGAATGGGCTGCAGAAGATCCAGCACCTGCTGCCGGTCAAGCTGATCGGGAGCGCCCGGGTAATCATGGGCAAGCGGAACGTACGCCGCCGCACCCGCTTCCAGGGCAAAGGAAACGCCGACAATCTCCGCCGCCATATAATTAAGGCTGGTAGTCTCCGTATCAAATGCAAACAACGAGGCCGCTCGCAACCGGGACAACCACGCATCGAGAGTGGCTTGCTCCACTATCGTGGTAACGGCGAGGGTGTCGCTGGCGCGAGCGCTCGTCGCCGCCGCATCTGCCTCTTCACCCTCGACAGCAGAGCCGCCGATGTCGCTCCCGGAGCGCAAGGCTTCGAGCCACGTCTTGAATTCCAGCTCGCTGAACAGTGCGATTAGCGCCTCCGTATCGGGAGGCACAGAAATCAGGTCTTTCGGGTCAAGCCCAAGGTCACAATCGGTCTTGATCGTCGCCAACGTATAGCTGAGTTCTGCATCTGCACGCGCCGCTTCCAGCTTGCTGATCAGACTCTTGGCGCCCCGGATCGGAAGTGCCTCGACCGCCCCCAACTGCTCATAAATCGATGCAACGCCGCCCAGATGCTGCAACAGGGCGGTTGCTGATTTCTCGCCGACACCCGCCACACCGGGAATGTTATCGACCTTGTCACCCATCAGCGCCAGCAAATCAATAATGAGCTCCGGGGGCACGCCAAATTTGTCGATGACGCCCGCTCGATCCATGGCCGTATTGTTCATGGTGTTGATGAGGGTCACATGCTCATTGACCAGCTGCGCCATATCCTTGTCGCCAGTGGAAATGACGACTTCCCGACCTGCGCCGGATGCCTCCACTGCGAGCGTCCCGATAACATCATCTGCTTCAACACCTTCTATACACACCAGCGGCAAACCCATGGCACGGATGGTCGCGTGAATCGGCGCTATTTGCTCCCTCAGCTCTTCGGGC
>DFQW01000181.1:0-4740 GCA_002377985.1 Halieaceae bacterium UBA3479
GGCCTGGATTGCGCGCGGCGTCGAGGACGGGGCGACCCTCGCGTTTGGGGGGGAGGCGCCGGCCTGCGCTACGCAGGGCTTTTACCTGGCACCCGTCGTCCTTGTGGATTCGGATAACGCCATGGCGATTAACCGGGAGGAGCTATTTGCCCCGATCGCCTGTGTGATCCGGGCCACCGACTATGAGCACGCGCTCGAGATTTTGAACGACACGAATTTTGGTCTCACCGCCGGGATCATCACGCAGTCGCTGGCCACCGCCTCTGATTTTAAAAAGCGTGCGGTTGCGGGGTGCGTCATGGTCAACTTGCCCACGGCGGGCACCGACTACCACGTGCCCTTTGGGGGCAGAAAAGACTCCAGCTTTGGTCCGCGAGAGCAGGGCCAATATGCGAGAGAGTTCTACACCACCGTTAAAACGGTTTACCTGCAGGCCTGAGCGCGGGGGTTGCCAGTGAATCAAGAGTGGACAGTGATCGACGGCTTGCAATATTCGGCGTGGTCGCGAGAGATTTTTGAGCAAATGCGCGAAGGGGGGCTCAATGCGGTCCATGTCACAATCGCGTATCACGAAAATACCCGCGAGACGCTGACGCGCTTGGGTGAGTGGAACCAGCGTTTTGAGAGTTACCCCGATCTGATTCGACCGGTCTATGAGCCCGCTGATATCGCCAAGGCCAAGGCGGAGGGCCGCATTGGCATTATTTTTGGTGCACAGAACTGCTCGCCGATTGAGGATGAAATCCGATTGGTTGAGGTCATGCGGCGCTTGGGTCTCATGATCATGCAGCTCACCTATAACAATCAGAGCTTGCTGGCTTGCGGGTGCTACGAAGACGAGGACAGCGGTCTCACCCGGTTTGGTAAGCAGGTGGTGCGCGAAATGAATCGCGTCGGCATGGTGATTGATATGTCCCACAGTGCCGAGCGCTCGACGCTGGAAGCCATCGACTACTCCGAGCAGCCGGTCATTATCTCCCACGCCAATCCGTCGCATTTTCATCCAGCGCTGCGCAATAAATCCGACAAGGTGCTGGATGCGGTGGCTGCAAACGAGGGCCTGCTGGGCTTTTCTCTGTATCCGTTCCATCTCAAAGACGGCCCGCAGTGCACCCTCGAGCAATTTACCGAGATGGTCGCGTGGACGGCCGATCGCATGGGCGTTGAGCGTATCGGGTTTGGCTCTGACCTGTGTCAGGCGCAGCCCCAGTCCGTGCTTGAGTGGATGCGAGTGGGCCGCTGGTCCAAAGTAATGGACTACGGAGAAGGCTCCGCTGACAACGCCGGGTGGCCGGATCCATTGCCGTGGTTCTGTGATAACCGGGACTTTCCCGGCATTGTGGCGGCGCTGCGTGAGCGCGGTTTTTCAGACGATGAGCTGGGCTTGATTATGGGCGGAAACTGGGTGGACTTACTCACGCGAGCCGCGCAGCCGTGCCCGCCACCAGATATGCAGGGTGCTGCCGCTGCCTTGGGGAGTGCCGCAGAGCCATGACAGCGAATGCCCTGCCGCTGGCCGAGCTTGCGCCCTCGTTGCGTCCTGCGTCGACCGTGATGGAGCTAGAGCGACTGGGGTCTTTTTCGCCAACGCGACTCAGTTTTGCCCGCCGCCTGACGCGGCTGATGAGCGACCAGGGTTGGCGTGTGTCCCGTTCGCGTTTTGATCTCGATGACGAGGGTCACGGCGAGGCGATTTATCGTCTGGATACCCCCGCCGGGCACTACCACATCGTTGTGTTCTCGCAGCATTTGGAGGACGCGCAGCGCACTGATCGCGTAATCGCTGAGGCTTGGGACGTGACTTTTGGTCTGGTGGAAGGCGAGGTGGACGAAGCACTGATGTCGTCCCTCGCAGCCAACGTGCCGTTACAGGAGGCCGGTCGTCAGCACCCGCGTTTATTGGTGATCTCGCGCGCCAATAAAAGCGTCAGAAATTTTCAGGCCTTTGTGGCGGCGCTGGCCTCAGGAGAGCAGCCGAACGTCGCGTATCTCCGCGAATCGGGTTATCTGTATCGAACCACCGCGGTTTACGGAAACGGCAAGTTTGGCATCGCCGACTACGATCGCTTGCGGCAGGGGGCTGATTTTCAGCACCCGTTCTCGGCACAAATGGCGGCGATTTATGTGTTGCGCGAGTTCTCGGTGGAGCAGGTGGAGCACATGGCCCGGTGTCGTGAACCGCAGCAGATGGTGCCTCTCGCAGCGCCGATTCGGCGTTACCTCGGCATTGGCAATTCCACCGGGTTGGGCATGGCACCGTTTTTAATCAACCATCCGCAGTTAATCAGTCAATGGGTGTTGGCGCGTGAGCGGGCGTTGGCGCTGGCGGTGTCCCAGTCGCCCGATGAGGCGAGTCGAACCCGGCTGCTCGCTCTCTGCAGAAGGGCGCTGGCGTATCTTTCCGAGACCGCCATCGAGGACGCCACCCAGACGGCGCGCAATCAGGTTGCCCGTGAGGAGCTGCAGCAAATAGACGCGTGGCTCGAGCAACTTCCCCTCGAAGACAACTCGTGGGCGCAG
Source organism: Halieaceae bacterium UBA3479 (assembly GCA_002377985.1). Lineage (GTDB taxonomy): Bacteria > Pseudomonadota > Gammaproteobacteria > Pseudomonadales > Halieaceae > Luminiphilus. The sequence continues at coordinate 2,521 of DFQW01000181.1, forward strand.
CTGTCGGAATGGGCTTTGACACACCTCTCTCTCGAAACGCAGGAGCTCGTCAATACGCTGCTGATTGAGCTCTATCCGGCGCAGGTGGACGCGCTCGATGACGCGATGAGTGTCTACGAGAAGCTGGATCTTTCTCCCGATATGCCGCTGGTGCAGCTCAAGCAAATTATCGAAACCCATTTCGACTGGGCGATTCAGGAAGATTACAGCGATCACGAGGCGCGTTATTGGTTCTGGTACCAATCTGCAGAAAAAGAAGAGCCACGGCTGGGCGTGCGAGGACAGGAAGCGGGTGAAGAGAAAGAACTGTCGCTCGCAGTGGGGCCCCGGGTGCAGCGAGTTTATGAAGCGCTCTGTGCGGCGCTTGAGGCGGGCCCTCGTAGCAGGACAATCGACCTGTTAATGGCGCACCCCGAGCACATGAGCATCGTCAGGCGGATTCAGACCATGGCGAATACCGAGTACGGCGAGATTCGGGCAAATCTGTGGCACCGCGACATGAAGCCGATGCACTTGCTCCGCGCCAAGCTGTCATTCTTGGGGGCGCATCGCTTTGACCCGCGCGGTGATCGTTGGGTGAGAGTCGCTTTCTTTCAGGGCGCGCCCATGCTCAGTGACTTTGCCTCAGCCGAGGCAAGCAAAGAGGCGTTTGACGACTGGAGCTTCCCTCTGGCGCCGGAAGCACCCGAGCAGGCCTCCTCCGCGGCATGAAGGTGTCGCTCAACGAGCTGCAGTCGGTATGCCGCAAGGCGTTCCTGGGCATGGGATTTTCTGAAGGGCACGCCGATGATGCGGCCGCGATGGTGGCGTGGATGCAAAGCCACGGGCTCGATGGCTTGAAGGCGCTCAACGATGGTCTCGAGTGTGTCATGGCGTCTTCTACCGAGGGTCGGCCCCAAATGATTTACGAGGACGCAGATCTGGCGGTGGTCGATGGGCGGGAACTCAGCGTGCTGGCATCAGGGAATTTGGCGATGGAGCTGGCGTACACCAAAGCCCGTGTGCGCGGCTTGTCGGTCATTAAAATCCGGCACTGCCGCCAGCGTCAGCTGATTATGGGTTATCTCGCCCGCTTGGCAGATCGCGGTATGAACGTGACGGCTTTCTGGCGGCACGCGCAGTCACCCCTTACCGAGCAGGTCGTTGGTTTTAGGGCGCGGTCTAACGTGCCGTCGATCCGCGTGTATCAGTTGGAGGAACAGCCGGAGGAAGATGTCCCCAACGACGGCATTACCATCGTGATGGCCAATCACGTTGATCTGCTCCCCACCGTGCGCTCGGATGACGAGTACGCCCTGTTGGCACGACTCGATGAGTCCGATCTGTTGGCGGTGCACCAGCAATCGTTGGTCGAGGGTATCAGCGTGGATCCCGATGGGTGGCAGCAGCTGAAAACGCTGGCAAGCCAAACGCTGGTCGAGGCCTCTGAGCAATCCCGCGCGGGCGCGGGCCCGGCGGATTAGGCGGGCTCCCAATGGATGAGAAAGCACTGCGCGGGGTCGCTCCGTACACCGCTGCAGATCGGCTACCATGCACAGCGTTTGCTGTCTTCGGGGGAGGGGCCCGGGCATGCCGTTCTCATTACTGAAGTTTGGACTCAATAAGGATTATCCCTTTGAGCAGAGGCCAGACTTGCCCCGTCCTTCGGCGCTCAAGCCCCACTATGATGTTGTGATCATCGGCGGTGGTGGCCACGGGGTGGCGACCGCCTACTACCTCGCCAAATACCACGGCATCACCAATGTTGCGGTGCTGGAAAAGGGCTACCTTGGTGGTGGTAATACCGCACGGAATACGGCGGTCATTCGCTCAAATTACCTCACCTCCGCGGGCGTTCGCTTTTATACCGAGTCAGTGAAGCTTTATGAGCGGCTGTCCAACGAGTTTGATTTCAACATCATGTATTCGCAGCGGGGCCAACTGACGCTGGCGCACACCGATGCCACGGTTAGAGCGTTTCGGCAGCGAGCCGAAGTCAACAAGCATTTTGGTGGTCGCACCGAATTGATCGATCGGCAAGCGGTGGGCGAGTTGGTGCCGATGCTCAATTTAGACCCTGCCGGCCTGCCGATACTTGCGGGCCTATGGCATCTTGATGGCGCCACGGCGCGCCACGACGCGGTCGCCTGGGGCTACGCCAAAGGCGCCACCCAGCGGGGCGTCGAGCTACATCAGCTGACCGAGGTCACCGGTATCGATATAGAGGCGGGGCGGGTCACC
>DFQW01000181.1:4972-8854 GCA_002377985.1 Halieaceae bacterium UBA3479
CTTGTAGAGGCGGGGCGGGTTACCGGTGTACAAACTACTCGTGGGAAGGTGTCTTGTGGTTGCGTGATACAGGCGGTTGCGGGCCTGAGCGCCGAAGTCTCCCGGATGGCCGGGTTTCCGCTCCCGATTGTGGCATACCCGCTACAAGCCATGGTGACCCAGCCCGTTAAACCGTTTCTGGATCCCCACGTGAGTTCCTCTGCGCTCCATTGTTATGTGCACCAGACCAGCCGCGGCGAGATTGTGATTGGTGGGGGGTCTGATCCTTATCCGCTCTACGGCACGCGTTCTACACTCGAGCTTAAAGAGAGCCTGATTGCCTCTGCGGTAGACCTGTTTCCGTTCATGAGCGAGATGCGCCTGATGCGCCAGTGGGCGGGTATCACCGACATGACCAGTGATTACAGTCCCATTATGGGCTTGAGCCCGGTCGAGAATTATTACCTCGATGCGGGATGGGGTACTTGGGGCTTCAAGGCGACACCGATCTGCGGGGTCACTATGGCTGAGCTGGTGGCGTCCGGTGGCAAGGTGCCCGATCTCATTGCGCCTTTTAGTCTCGATCGTTTCGATGCCTTCCGGCAGGTGAACGAGATGGGCGCGACGGCGGCGAGTCACTAAGGGGCGGTATGAAAGTTTTGACTTGCCCTTTGAATGGCCCGCGCAACATCGCCGAGTTCACCTACGGTGGTCAGGTAAAGCCGATGCCCGACCCGCGCAATGCGACCGATCAAGAGTGGGCGCATTACGTTTTCTATGGTGACAACCACATTGGTGTGGTGCGCGAGTGGTGGATGCACACGCCCAGCAGTTACTGGTTCATTGTTGAACGCCACAACCAGACCGATGAGGTCCTGCGCACCTACGACCCGGCGGAGCTTTTTGATGCCGGCGCAGAAGCGACGATAGAACCAGCAGACAGGGGCTTCAAAGCAGGTGTTTCTGCTACAGCGAATCGCGACAAAAGTGATGAGGCAACAGGCGCTTTAGGCGGTGGGGGCGACGCTTCATGACTAACAGATTGCCGTTGCCCTACGGCAGCCGCATCAAGCGGGATGCCCCGGTGAGCGCGCGATTTGATGGGCGTGAGTTACCCGCCTTCGAGGGCGATACCGTCGCCTCTGCCTTATTGGCCAGCGGGCAGTGGGTGATTTCCCGGTCCTTTAAGTACCACCGACCGCGAGGCCCGCTGACGATGGCGGGGCACGATGCCAACACGCTGGTGCAAACGCCGGCTGCGCCCAACCGCCTCGCAGACGAGTTGCCCATCACCGATTATCCCGAGACCACGGCTCAAAACGTATCGGGCAGCTTGATGGCAGATCGAAATGCCATCATCGATTGGTTCGGCCGCTTTTTACCGGTGGGGTTCTACTACCGCGCTTTTTACAAGCCGTTCGGCGTTTGGCACTGGTGGGAGCGATTGATTCGCAAAGCGGCGGGGCTCGGTGTGGCGAATCTGTCATCGACGCCGCGCTACCAAGACAAGCAGTATCTGTTTTGCGATGTGGCGGTGGTCGGTGCGGGCCCTGCGGGTCTCAGTGCTGCGCTGAAGGCGGCGGAGGGTGGTGCCTCAGTATTGCTCGTCGATGAGCAGCCCGAGTTAGGCGGCTCCCTGACCTATCACCGGTTCGCCATCGATAGTGGGGCGGTGCGAAGCGAGGCGGAGGCGCTGATCGCTAACGTCGCATCCCATCCCCGTATCAAAGTACTGACTCACGCCCTCTGCAATGGCTGGTTTACCGATCATTATCTGCCCGTGATCCAGAGAGATCGCCTGTTCAAGGTGCGTGCCAAAAGTTGTGTGCTGGCAACGGGTAGCAGTGAGCAGCACGTGATCTTTCGCAACAACGACCTGCCCGGTGTGGTCCTGTGCAGTGCGCTGGAGCGCTTGCTCCATCATTACGCGGTGGCGCCTCAGGGAGCGCTGGTGGTGCTTGCGGGCAATGATCAGGCCTGGATGACCGCGTTCACCGCGGCGGACGCGGGCCTGTCTGTGGCGGCCCTCGTGGATCTCCGCAAGGTGCCGGACGACGGAGCGTTGCTCGCAGAGGCGAGTGCGCGGGGCATGACTGTTCATATGGGTGCCACGGTCTACACCGCGCAGCGCGATGCAGGGAGTCAGTCGCTCTGTGGTGTCGATATCCATGGCATCGATGCGCAGGGCGAGGTGGGCGAGTTGGTCGCGCGAACTGATTGCTCAGTCCTCGCCATGAGTGCGGGTTTTATGCCAGCGTACCAGCTGGCGTGTCAGGCGGGGGCAAGACTCGACTACGACGACGACCGTGCGGCTTTCACCTTGAGCGGGCTGCCCGCCGGACTCCTTTTGGCCGGCAGCGTCAACAGCACGCACTCGCTGGACGCGGTGTTGGCGGATGGCCGTAATGCTGCTCGGGCCGCGCTACGTTGCATTGGTATAGATGCCGACGAGGATGAATTCTTCACCTGCGGGGCGAAGGTGAATCACCCCTGGCCGATCTTTCCACATCCAAAGGGCAGGGAATTCGTTGATTTTGATGAGGATCTGCAGATCAAGGATATCGTCAATACGACCCGGCTGGGTTATCGCGATATCCAGCTAGTAAAGCGCTACTCGACCGTGGGAATGGGGCCGTCCCAAGGCCGGCATTCAGCGTTGCCGACGGCACGCTTGGTCGCTCGCGCGACACAGAGAACCGTGAGCGAAACCGGTGTCACCACGGCGCGGCCCCCGGTGAAACCCGAGGCGCTGGGACACATCGCTGGCCGACGGCTTCATCCACACCGACAAACGGCCATCGCAGATCGGCATGCTGCAGCTGGCGCGCAATGGATGCCCGCAGGCCTCTGGGGGCGACCGGCCTTTTATGGCGCGCCAGACGACAAGCTGCGCTGTGTGGCCGAGGAGGTCACGGCGGTGCGGACCGGTGTCGGTGTGATCGACGTCAGCACATTGGGGGGCATCGAGCTTCGTGGGCCTGACGCCGCCGAATTTATGAATCGTTTATATACCTATGGGTTTCTAAAACAACCCGTGGGACGGACCCGCTATGCCGTATTGGTCAGTGAGCAAGGCGTGGTCATCGACGATGGCGTCGCTGCGCGCCTCGCGGAGGATCATTTTTATGTCACTGCGACGACCGGCGGGGTCGACCGGGTGTATCGCGAGATGCTGCGCTGGAAGGCCCAATGGCGTTTGTCTGTCGACATTGCCAATGTCACGGCCGCCTTCTCGGCCATCAACATCGCAGGGCCGGATTCTCGCGCGGTGCTTGAGGCGGTGGGCTGTTCGATCGATTTGAGTGCCGACGCCTTCCCTTATCTCGGATGCAGAGAAGCCGATGTGGCGGGTATTCCCGCGCGCCTGATGCGGGTCGGGTTTGTGGGGGAGCTCGGTTACGAGCTCCACGTGCCGAGCCTGTTTGCCGCCGCATTGTGGGACGCGGTCATTGAGGCGGGCGCGCCATGGCACATCAAACCCTTTGGCGTCGAGGCGCAGCGTCTGCTGCGTTTGGAGAAGGGTCACATCATTGTGGGGCAGGATACCGATGGCATGACTCACCCGGGTGAAGTGGGGCTAGAGTGGGCGATGAATCGCAGCAAGCCCGATTTTGTGGGGCGCCGCTCGGTGGATATTCTCGCGGCCTCTGCGCCAATCCGGCAGCTGGTGGGGTTTTCGCTGGACGCCGAAGCGCCCAAACCACTGGAAGGGCACCTGGTGATTAAGGATGGCGACATCGTGGGCAACGTCACGTCCTGCGAAATTTCGCCCACGCTGAATCAGATTATCGGCCTGGCCTACGCGCACCCCGATGATGCCAACCCGGGCGATCGCATTACGATCAGCACCGAGGGCGGTGTGCAGGTGCAGGCACGTGTGGAAGCCTTGAGATCGGAAGGGCG
>DFQW01000121.1:0-5131 GCA_002377985.1 Halieaceae bacterium UBA3479
CCACCACCGCGGCGACGGCCTCTCCCCAAGTGCGATCCGCGATACCCACAACCGCTACCTCAGCGATCTGCGGATGCGCAAGCAGTTTGTCTTCAATTTCGAGGGCCGACAGTTTGTAGCCCCCCGACTTGATGATGTCGACAGAGGAGCGGCCCATAATCCGGTAGTAACCGTCCTCGATCACCGCAACGTCACCCGTACAAAACCACCCTTCTGAGAAGCTGGCCTCTGTCGCCTCCGCGTTGCCCCAGTACTCAAGAAAAACCGTGGGGCTTTTGATGCGAATTTCGCCGGGCACGCCTTCCTCGGTGACGATGCCCCCCTCCTCATCTACAAGCTGTACCGTGACATCGGGTAGCGGTTGCCCCACATAGCCAGCCCGTCGCTCACCTTCGTAGGGGTTAGAGAGCGCCATCCCGATCTCAGTCATGCCGTAGCGCTCTAGGAGTATCTGCCCGGTCAATTGCTGCCACTCACCGAACACCTCTACCGGACAGGCAGCTGAGCCAGACACATTGAGACGCATATTGGCAAAACCCTCGCAAATGACCTCCACTTCCTCGTCCTCGAGCGTCTCGAGATGATCGATGAGCTTGACGTAGATGGTGGGGACTGCCATGAACACGCTGAAGGTGTCCGCGGCAACTTGTGCGCAAAGCGCCGAGAGATCGAGCTTGGGCATGGCGTGCACCGTGGCCCCTGCCCGCAGCGCGCAGCTCAGTACGTTGATAATTCCATGCACATGATGCAAAGGCAGAAACAGCGGTATGACATCGTCTGCCCGCCACTCCCAGGCGTCGATCAAGGTGCTGATCTGGGCACTCACGTTGGCGTGGGTCGTTACGACCCCCTTCGGCTTACTGGTTGTGCCACTGGTAAATACGATCAGCGCTCTACGATCGGTTGACACTACGGGTAGCGTAGAGTCAGCGTCGCTCAGCAGGTCGGTCACCGTGTTCACATCGATCGACAAGCGATTACACAACGCTCGAATAGCGCTTAATTGGGGTTCGCCAGCGATAACCCGGGTCACACCCGTGCTCGTGAGACAATGTTCCCACTCGGATTCTGCTGACGCGACATTGAGCGGAATCGCGATCCCCCCCGCGCGCCAGATACCGTGCAGCGCCGTGACGTAATCGACACTTGCGGGAATCAAAAAAGCGACTCGCGCCTCGTCGAGATCCGACGCACTTGCGAGCAGTCCACGAGCAAACCGGGCTACCCGCGAATCAACTTCGGCGTAGGTAAACACGCGGTCACCCTCGACCAGCGCCACCTTGTCAGGCAGAGTGGTGTTGAGTGCGTCACGCATCCGTTGGACCAACTGGTTCTGTCACAGGCAGTTTATGCCTGTCTCGGGAGGAGACCTCTCCCGGGAATTCACCGGCCATTCACCGGGTTGAGACCATCCAACACTATCAACAATGCTAAATGCTCAGATCATCGAGGTTGTAGTCTTTAAGATTGCGCCGGGCATCCGCGTCCCACTGGTAAGCATCGCCCGACGCGAGAAAGGGCTGATACTCATAGGGCGTCTCGTCAGGAAACCGCTGCTTGCGCGCATCAATAGCGTAGCCGATCGCGCGTGATCGGCGCGCAACGATGGCCTCGTCAAAGACCTGGGCGTCACTGTGGATACCACCCCCCATAACACCCAGTACCGATGAGCGCTTGTGGAAACCAAAATTCACGGTCACGCGGGGCTCAAAGCCGCAATTGGGGAAAGACCCATGCAATAACTGGCGGTTACAGATCACGACGTCACCCGGGTTACAGACAATCGGCACCGCGCCGGTGAGTCGCTCACTCCCTGACTCCTCTACCAGCTCGGCGATGTCGAGCTTGCCCTGTTTGTGGGTGCCTGGCAGTACCCAAACGCCATTCACCGCAGTACTGCCATAAACCTGCGCCATGAAATTAAACCCGTGAATGTCTTCATCGAAGTCAGGGCTATCCCAGTGCGTGACACCGTCTTGATGCCAGGAGACTGCCGCACCAATGCCTGGATCCTTAATAAACAGCGCCTCATTGAAGGGAGCGAAATCCGGACCATTGATCGCCGCGGCGACTTGTAGCAACTCGGGGTGTGCATAGGTACGCAGGCACGCATCAGAAAACTGCAACGAACCCAGCAGGATAAAAGGTGCAGCAAGCGGCGCCTCCGCGTCGGCCTCTGGCTCAAACATTTTGACCTGGTGTCGCCCGTTAGCGAGCGCTGTCCCTCCGAGGGGGTCCCCAAGGGGCTTGGACCAGACCAACGTCAGCGCCTTGGCATCGGCACCCAGTGCAGGCTCGCCCTCCGCATTGACCTTGCTCTCGGGTCCGGTCGGAAATTGCGCACGCATCATCTCGAGATCCGCTTTGATATCGTCGAGTTCCTCGGCGCTCAGCACATTTTCAAAGATATAAAAGCCGTACTCGGAATACGCTGCCCGAATCTCCTCGGCCAGCGCGCCAGACTCGGTGAATCTCAAAGGTCCCCTGTTATGGAGCGTCAGGGCCGCCGCTTGGCCGTCTAATAAATAGCTGCGCATGGCATCCGCCTGCTCGCCATAATGATTTGCGCAGGCCTCTATAGACTCACTGATATCAATCATAAAAACACCCCCAGAACTGCAGTGACGGCAAACCATACCAGATCTCCGCGACTGATTGCTTTATGGAACGATAAAGACAAGGCCTATTCGACTGAACTGCGGATGATTGCTAGCTCCGGCGTAATCACTGAGCCGATTGCCGCGTGAGAAATATGAGAGCGGGGAAGGCTAAGTTGATTGGCAATGGTCTCCGCTGCGGCAATGCCAGTGCAGTGGCCGCCCATCATCAACCCCAAGCCATGCTCTTCCAACCAGCTCGCTGTGCGATTCAGCGTCTCGTTATCTGCCTGCCACAAATGGAAACCGCCGAGGATCGAATAAATCGGCGCGTCTTTAATCGACTGCAACACTTTGCCGGTATTGATCAAACCCGAATGCCCGCACCCCGAGGTCATTAACCAGCCCTTGTCGGTGAGGTAGCCCAGTGACTGATCATCCATGATGATGTCGGGCTCCAATTCCCCGTCCTCACTAATAAATAGCCCAGCGGGACCGTTGTAGCGCTCCTCTACGCGAGGCACGGGCCCCGTCAACCAAAGCTGGGGCGCTATTTTCGTGGGGCTATCTATCTCAAAGAAGCGGATTCCCAGCGCTTCTGCTGCCCGCTTGAACTCCAGGGCGCTGGAAAACTCACCGGGGCCCACCTCCACACCCGCTGCAGTTACTCGCTGGTCAAAAAATCCTTTCGCGACATAAACCCGGCTCAAGGCTGTCTCATTTGCAGGGCGAAAATGCTCGCGGAGCATCAGCAGACCACCCGTATGATCGCTGTGAAAGTGACTGAGTACGACCTTTTCGACCTGAGACAGGTCGACATTGAGGTGCTGCACATTATGGAGCACCGTGTCCTGTTTAAAGCCCGTATCAAATAAAACCGCATCCTGCTCACTCTGAAACAGGGCGGCAAAACTCCACTCACCAAGCCCGCCATAGTCAGCAATATTGGTTGCCAGAACAGTCACCTGATAAGGCGCGGCCTGCAAACACGCAGAGAAAACCCCATACGTAAGCCAAATGAGCGGTCTGAACAAGCGTAAACCCATTGATCTACCCACTTACCTTAGTCAACCGAGGGCAAATCATATCGTAGGTAACGCCTGGGTTTACGATAAGAAAATTGCCGATAACTTTATTCAGTTAAGAGAAGCCGGAAAGCCGGGAGCTCGGAGCGGTGTAGCCAGTGAATCTTCCAGAAGTTTTACGATCATGGGCGATTGCGCGCTGCCCCCGTAGGCCGCCTTGGCCTCTTCGAAGCGCGCAAGTGTGGCGCCGGCCAGATCGAGCGAAACGCCCAAAGCCTCCCCAAACTTCTTGGCAAAGCCCAGATCTTTAAGCGCCAAATCCATGGTGAACCCGATATCGTAGCTGCCATTTAAGATCAGTTGCCCCTCGGTTTCGTGCACGAAAGATGTGCCCGACGATGCCGCAATCGCGCGCCAGCTATCCCCCAAATCCAGCCCACCTCTTGCGGCCAGCATCAGTGCCTCGCCACAGGCCTGCAGGTGAATGAAGGCCAGCATATTGGTGATCACTTTAATAAGCGATGCGGAACCCACGGCGCCCATATGAAAAAGGGTATTCCCCATGGCATTCAACGCAGGCCGATGCATATCCAGTAGCGCCTCGGGTCCTCCGGCCAACAAGGTCAGCTCACCTCGTGCCGCCAAATGGACCCCACCGGTAACGGGTAATTCAAGAAACCCAACGCCTGCCGAGGTCGCCATCTCTGAAAATTGCAGGGCATCCTCGCGGCTGATGGTCGACATCTCGATCAGGCTCGCACCCGGCCTCATAGCGCCCAAAATCTCGCCAAGCACGGCTCTTGAGATCTCGGGAGAAGGCAAGCAGGTGATCACATGATCGACTGAACCCGCCAACGCCACGGTGCTGGCTGCGCGCTGTGCTCCCTGTGACACCAGTCGCTGTACCTGGGTGTCATCAAGATCAAAAACCGTCAGATCAAGCCCCGCACCGATCAATCGCTGGGCCAGTTTGCCGCCCAGGTTTCCCAACCCAATAAATCCATAATGCATTTACGACCGGCCCTCGCGCTGATTATCGGTTTGCTGACTCAATGGCAGAGATTTGCCGTGACATCCAGATCGAGTCGTCCTCATCAAAACCCTGTCGGGCGTAGAAACGTCGCGCCCGATGATTGTGCGTTTCAGTCTCGAGGAACATCTTGACGACTCCTCGGGCTGCCATCTCGACAAATAGCGCATCCATGACTTTGCCGCCACGGCCCTCTCCGCGTCTTCGCAGGTAAATCTCGTCAATCAACGCTTCGCGGCCACCGGACTCCAAACTGTAACCCCAGGTAATCACTACATAACCCTGCTCGTTGTCGGCGAGATACACCACACCATGCGCGTCATCTTCCAGTAACGGTACCAATGCGCGCGTCACTCGGTCTGGGTCGAAAGCATGCTGGTCCGTAATACAAAATTCCGATACCAGCGTCAGCATCAAGGGCAGGTGCTCCATTCGTGCGCGCTGTAACACAGTGCCGCCCGTCACAGACAAGGGCTCGG
>DFQW01000121.1:5473-8335 GCA_002377985.1 Halieaceae bacterium UBA3479
GGCTTAAATGGGCTGTTATGCATCTCAAGACTCATCACGCTGCATCAACCATGCCACTATCGGGCCGGCAATTCTGTTCGGTATATTTATCTGTCATCACGCAGACTCACGTGGTTGAGTCTCGCAAGTGTCTGCCAAGCCCGGCATACTTTCAATTTTTGCAGAGCCACCACATGACAACCACCATCTGGCATAACCCGCGGTGCTCCAAATCTCGCCTCACACTGGCCCTGCTCGGGGAACATCATATCGACGCAAGCGTGCGGCTCTACCTTGAAGATGCACCCTCATCGGCAGAGCTGGCCGTTCTTGTCTCCCAGCTGGGCATCCGACCTTGGGACCTTCTCCGGCGCGGAGAGAATATCTTCAAAGAGCTCGGGCTTAACAAAGACAGCCCCGATGAGGCAGTTATCGAGGCGATGGCGCAGCATCCGATCTTGATTGAACGGCCCGTGGTGATTCACCACGGCAAGGCTGCTGTGGGGCGACCCCCTGAAAACGTGCTGGCACTGTTTGATTGAGCCCACAGGCCATCTCTGCGGCATAACACCTGCCCCGGCAGTTGACTGCGCACAGCAGGCTTACCAAGCGCGTCATCAGAGCGCCCGATTAAACCGCCGCGACTGCCGCTACCTTCAACAGCCCTCTACAATGGGGTTTTATTGAACCAGATCACCGGATCGGCCTGCGGCACCACAGACATCCTGAGCGACACGTTGCGCAAAAATAAAATCCCCCAGCGCCGACTGCTGATCGTTGAGCTCGGTCCGGCATTGGGTCACATCGTCATTGGCGCCGGCCACGCAGCGGTTAAAGGTGTCGAAGAAGTGCCGCACGGCACCATACTTGCTCTTAGCCCGATCCCGGGCCACGTCGCAATCAGAAGGCATCGGGTCTGCCAGAAGCGTGGTCGCACTGCCGAGTAGCAATAGCAATGTGACGATTTTCGTTACTGAGGACATCATGGCGTTACTCATCATCAGGTAAAGCCGCTATTGAACCCCCTAGCGCCGCATTTTTCCACGCTGGCGGATCTCAGGCACGCAATAGCGACTCGCGGGCAAAGGAAGCCGTGGTTTATGAGGCGGCCTCCCCCTTGCACAGATCAGGGTCGAGCAGCAGGTCTTCATCAAGCTGGACGCCAAAAGTATTCAGCATCATGGATACCTGAGTGTACTGTGCCACCGTCATCACCAGATCCATCCGTTGCTTTTCAGAATACTCTCCCAACGCCGCCCACGTAGCGTCGCTAATAAAGGCATCGGCGGTCAGCTCGTCGGTGGCCATCAGCAAAGCGCGATCGCTGTCGGTCCACTCAGGTGCGTCGGGCCCCGTCTTGATGCGCGCAATCTCGGCCTCGGTTAGACCACAGTCCAAACCGATGCGCACGTGCTGCGCCCATTCGTAACCCGATTTCCAATTGAAGCCCGCCCGCAGAATCACCAACTCGCGGTCGCGCGGACTCAAGCTATTGGCATCCGACAAAATATAGCCCCCCCACGCCATAAAGCGCTTAAAGGCCTTGGGTGCATGGGCCAGCGTACGAAAGATATTGAGCACCGGTATGGCCTTAAAACGCGGTCCCAGCAGCGCCAATAACTCGGGGGCTATGTCCGCTTCACTTAACGGCAGTACTCTCGCTTTTCTCAATCTCACAAGTGCATCTCCTTGGCTCACTGGCCGAGCGGTGTTCTTTCGTGAGCCTTCATTATGGCGCGGGTCTGCGCCGAACGGCACATCTGCCGATGGCGACTCGCTCGGTAGCCACAAAGTCGCTCAGCAGTTAATGGCTCTGCGCACCAGTAGGTGCCAACGGCTGCATTTGATATGGTGCGCCTGCCCGTACTCGTTCGGGCAAAAAATGGGACCCCTCCTTTCCCCCGAGGCGCACATGGATCCATTGAGCCAAGCCGCTATAGGTGCTGCCGCGAGTCAGTCGAGCAGTTCTGCCGCGGCGATTCGTCACGCTTTGTGGATCGGTGCATTCGCGGGCATGGCACCCGATTTGGACGTTTTAATCCGATCTGATCAGGACCCCTTACTTTTTCTCGAGTACCACCGTCAGTTTACTCACTCACTATTGTTTATTCCGCTCGGCGCGTTGATTTGCGCCGTCGTTTTCTATCCCGTTGCCAAAAAAACGTTCTCGTTCAAAAAAGTGTGGTGGATAGCGATGCTGGGCTACGGCACCCATGGCTTGCTGGATGCCTGCACTACTTACGGCACCCAACTGCTGTGGCCGCTAACGGATACCCGCTTCGCCTGGCATAACGTTTCGGTCATCGATCCGCTCTTCACACTGCCGCTCGTCGGACTGGTCGTGGCTTCAGCGATTCGGCGCCGTGCTCATCTTGCGGTGTGGGGGCTGTGCTGGGCAGTGCTCTATTTAAGTCTTGGGATGGTGCAACACTACCGAGCGCTTGGAGCCGCTGAAGCCATCGTTGCCAACCGTGGTCACGACCCCATCAGGCTGGAGGTCAAACCGGGCTTTGCCAACCTCCTACTGTGGAAAGCGATCTATGAATACGACGAGCGATATTACGTCGACGCGGTGAGAGTGGGCATCTCGACTACCTACTTTCCGGGTGAATCAACCGCCAAATTCGATGTGAGTATAGATTTCCCGTCGCTCCATGCAGAGAGTCAGCAAGCACGAGACATCTCGCGCTTTCGTTGGTTTTCTGATGATTGGCTTGCCCTCGACCCGCAGGACAACTCAGTCATCGTTGACATGCGCTATTCGCAGCTACCCAATGCCATTAAAGGTTTGTGGGGTATACGCATCAGGACGGATCAATCACCTGAGACCCATATCGAATGGGTCACCCAACGCGAGACCAACGCAACTGAAGTCAACGCCCT
>DFQW01000121.1:8688-15982 GCA_002377985.1 Halieaceae bacterium UBA3479
ACACAGACCGCTAGATCATGCTCCCCTCTGACCCCCCAGGACTCTGATACAGTTGAGGGCTCTCAAACGATATTGGAATGAAAGGACCCTCCTATGCGCGGAAAATTCAACAACATCGTAGAAACAGTGGGCGATACGCCCATCGTCAGAATCAACCAACTCGCGCCCGACCACGTGACGATGTGGGCCAAAATCGAAGCATTTAATCCGCTGGGTTCGGTCAAGGACCGACTTGCCATGGGCATCATCGAGGCAGCCGAGCAATCAGGGGAGCTCAAACCCGGCCAGACGGTGATTGAAGCCACGTCGGGTAACACCGGGATCGGTCTTGCCATGGTGTGTGCGGCCAAGGGCTACCCCTTTGTATCGGTAATGGTAGAAACCTTTTCGGTTGAGCGACGCAAGCTCATGCGCTTTCTGGGCGCCAAAGTGATACTCACACCAAAAGAAGCCAAAGGCATGGGCATGGTCGCCAAAGCGCGCGAGTTGGCAGAGGCGAACGGCTGGTTTATGGCACGCCAATTCGAAAACCCTGCCAATGCCGACGTGCACGAGCGCACCACCGCGCGGGAAATTATGGATGCGTTCGACGGTGAGCGGCTGGACTACTTTGTCTCGGGCTACGGAACGGGTGGCACCATCACCGGCGTTGCGCGGGTGCTCCGGGCCGAACGCCCTGATACCAAGATCGTGACCACTGAACCCGACGGCGCAGCACTCCTCTCAGATGGACGCGCGCAGGAGCGCAATGCGGATGGTTCTGCGAGCGGCAGTCACCCCGCCTGGGCGCCCCATATGATTCAGGGCTGGACCCCCGACTTCATTCCGCTGGTCGCGCAGGAGTCGATCGACAAAGGCTATATCGACGAGGTCATTCCCGTGTCTGCCGACGTCTCTTTCGCTACGGCTCAGGCGCTGGCACAAAAAGAGGGCATATTCTGCGGCATTTCCTGTGGCGCCACTTTTGCAGCCGCGCTCAACGTCGCGGAGCGGGCACCCGAGGGATCCGTCATTCTGTGCACCCTGCCCGACACCGGAGAGCGCTACCTCTCGACGCCACTCTTTGCAGACATTGAAGCCGAGATGACCGAAGAGGAGTGGGCCATGGCAGCATCAACACCTACCGCCGTACTGGCGCGACCGTCATGAACCCCGAACCTATCCTGCTCGACCCGGATCCGCTGGCGCCCTATCGGATCTCGCCAGGCTTTAAAGTCAATGGCATGTTGTATCTTTCTGGCCATGCCGCCATCAGTGAGTCCGGCGAACTGGTGGGTGTCGGCGACTTTGACGCTCAGGCAAAAGCCACGTTTGAATCCTTGCAGCGGACGTTAAAAGCGGGGGGTTCAGACCTTTCGAAGGTCATCAAGGTCACCATTTACCTTACTGACATGTCGCACTTTGAGAAGATTGTGGCGCTGAGAGGGGAGTGGTTTTCGGAGCCCTACCCGGCCGACACCATTGTTGAGGTCAAGGCGCTGGCACTGCCCGAACTTATGATAGAGATCGAAGCGATTGCTGTAGAAAGTTGATCCGGTATGCGTCATTGGCGTATTCAAAAGCTCTAAGGCAAAGGGCTTACGCACCATGCAACGAACGCGAAAACTTACAATCATTGGCGCTCAGCTTTGGGTGTTTTTATCGACCTTGGTTGCGGGCATGAGCGCGAACGCCATAGAAGAACCCGCTTTCGAGGTCCGCCAGCGCTGGGACGAGGAGCAAATTGAAATCCGGGAATACGCGCCGCGCGTCATGGCGGTGACCGAGATGGCCGAACGCGAGAACGACGGTTTCAGGGTGCTTGCTGGCTATATATTCGGGGGCAACGCGCGGGAGCAAGAAATCGCAATGACTGCCCCAGTGCAGCAAACCATGAGCGGCCCCGCTGAAATGGCGTTCATGATGCCCGCCGAGTACGCTTTTGATGAGTTGCCCGAACCCAACGACGCGCGCGTGGCCTTCAGACAGGCGCCCGCCTACACCGCTGCTGTGATTCGCTTTAGCGGTTGGGCTAACGCCGAAAAAGCCGACGCAAATTGGCAAAAGCTGAGGGGTTTTCTCATCAGAGAGGGTATCGAGATCGTAGGGGAACCCACACTGAACCAATACAATCCGCCGTGGACATTGGGTTTTCTCCGCCGCAACGAAATTATTGTGCCGGTTAAGAGCGGCGCGCCCATTGCTAGCGACACGGCGTCCGACCTCTCCTGAGGAAACACACGATCGATAACTCGCCAACGGTTTTCTTGGGCTTTTCTATTTATACTCGGCCGATCACTCTTGTTGACCGGTGAACAGCGCTATGACCGAAGACATCACCCCAGAGGTCAATCTATCCGAGAAGGCCCACATCGAGTGCCCGTACAAAATGTACGAGCGCCTTCACCAGCAAGGCGGGATTGGTGTCGACCCGAATATCGGCACAGTGGTGGCGGGATACGACGTGCTGGCAGCGGTTGCAAAAAATACCGAGGTCTACTCATCGAGCATTACCGAAGATGGGCGCGGGCCACGGCACATGGGCATCAATCCAGAGCCGGTGCAAGACGACGTCGAGGAGATCCTTTCCAGGGCTCACCCTATCGTCAATGCGCTTTTTACCGCCGACCCCCCAGAGCACACGCGTCATCGCAAATTGATCAGTAAAGCACTGAGTCCGCGCAGCGTCCGCGCGCTGGAGCCACAAATTCGCGAGATTACAACGACGCTCATCGATGCATTCATTGACCGAGGTAGTGTCGATTTCATCCCGGAATTTGCGGTGCCGCTGCCGGTTACGGTTATCGCCGACATTCTCGGTGTTGACCGGAAAGACATCTGGACGTTTAAAGAATGGGGCGACCTGATGATATCGGGCAACATCGATATGCTCAGTCACGAGCGGCGCCGCGAAGTAGCCCACGCCGTGGTGGAACTCCATGAGTATTTTGTTCCGAGAATTGAGGAACGCCGACGTAAGCCCACCGATGACCTGCTCAGCATCATGGTGAATACGGAAGTAGACGGAGAACCCCCTCTTACAACCGAGGAACTCCTGCCGATCATCGACCAAATTTTACTGGCGGGTCATGAAACCACGACCAACCTGATTGGCAATGCGATGCTCGTGCTTCTGGGCGATAACGCGTTGATGACGCGTTTGCGCAACAACCCAGCTGATATTCCGGCGATGGTCGAGGAGGCGCTTCGCTGGGACCCGCCAATTCAGTGCACCTACCGACGTACGACGCGGGACGACGACCTCGAGGGTGTGCCCGTAGAGCGAGGCAGCATGGTTATCCCCATGTGGGCGGGCGCCAACTGGGATCCAGCGGTATTCCCCAACCCAGAGCGATTCGACATCGATCGTCCCATGACCAAGCCCCATATGGGATTTGGTTTCGGTCCCCATTTTTGTGCGGGGGCCGAGCTGGCACGCATCGAGGCGCGGATTGCATTCGAAGAGCTGTTAGGTCGGCTGGCCGATATCGATCTCGACGAGACGAGCAGTGACCTGTCGCACCTACCGAGCTTTGCATCCCGCGGCTACAAAAAGGTCGCGCTTAAGTTCAATAAGCGCACGTAGCGACTCGCCACGCGCGAGCCGCCGTTAACTGGCGGCAATAATCTGCGCGCGGTGAGACACTTTCTCGGCGTGATCGGCGATCTCTCCAATGCTTGTTAGCAACTGGTAGAGGAAAATGGCATCAACCGGAGAAATATCTCCTTCATGCACGCGCAATTTGGCGCGCAGCTTCGACTGCAATTCGTCCGAGCGACGCTCGTGTTTTTCAACCAACATGCTTTTGGTAACAATGGCCTGGGCCTGTCGCGATCCAAATGCGGTTCGCGAGAGTTCGCGCGTTGCCGTCACAACGTGAACCGCTTTTTCTGCCGCTTCTTGAACCGTCTGGATAAACTTGAATAGTGACTTCTCGAGTTTTTGCGGGAACGCCAACTCACGTCCTAATGACAATCCCGCGATATCCTTGGTTTCGTTCGCCATTTTGTCCTGCACGCGCACCAGCTCTAAGAGGTCGGCTCGCGAAACCGACATCCACAGCCCTCTGGGCAGGTTCCGGCGCACGTCCATCTTGATGTCATCAGCAATGCCCTCAAGACGCGCTATTTCGAGCTGGATCTTCTCCGCTTTCTTCCATTGCCCCGACTGCGCCGCCTCGAAGTAAGCCTCAAGCCGGCTCACACAGTTCAGGCAGGCCTCAGCGTGCCGCTCCATAATCGCAAGTGGCGAGCTGCTTAACACCTCGGATAACGCGGGTTTAACGTCCATTCTATTTCCCCTTTAATTCATACTGACAGGACACCGATCACGTGGTGATCGATTGTCCTATTAATTACGCACTGCCCACTCACCGTTCTTATATCAACCGAAAACGGCAGACAGTATGTAGAAAAATACCACCGCCAGGCCCGCGCCCGCCGGCAAGGTCACTATCCAGGAAGTAATGATCGCGCCAATCGTGGGCAAGTGGAGGGCCTCTACCCCTCTGGCAAGACCGACGCCCAACACAGCGCCCACCAGAGTATGGGTCGTTGAAATTGGCAATCCCGTCGCTGATGCCAATACAACAGTTGATGCCGCGGCGAGCTCGGCGGCAAAACCGCGGCTCGGCGTCAGCTCTGTGATTTTTCTGCCGATCGTTTGAATCACGCGCCAACCATACGTGGCCAGACCCACAACGATACCGGCAGCGCCAATACCCAAAACCCACCAAGGCATAATTGACTTGGCACCAATGATACCGCCGGATTGCACCGTGCTAACCACCGCCGCCAACGGACCCACCGCGTTCGCTACGTCATTCGAGCCATGCGCGAACGCCATGCCACACGCGGTAAAGATCATGAGAATGCCGAAGACCTTCTCAACATTCTCGACGCTATTGATATCCCCTGCGACCTTAATGCGCCGCAAAAACAGTGCGCCGATCACCGCCACCGCCAAACCAACCAGCGCGGACACCAACATGGCGTTAGTGAACTTAGAGCCCATCCCCACATCGAAGTCGACGCCAATGTGTTTGAGGCCCTTCAGCAAGGTGACCATGCTAATCATGAAGCCCACCATCCACATATAAACGGGCACATAACGACGCGCTCGCTCGAAAGTGTTGTCATGGTCGAGGATCAGGTTTTTAACCGAGATAAATAGTGCAAAGGACATCGAACCAGCGAGCAACGGTGAGACGATCCAGCTAGCCGCGATGGTGCCCACCTTGCCCCAAGCAACGGCCTCAACAGAAATGCCAACCGCGGCAAAACCCACAATCGCGCCGACGATGGAGTGGGTCGTTGATACCGGCCAACCTCGCATGCTGGCAATGAGTAGCCAGGTCGCAGCAGCAAGCAATGCAGCCAACATGCCGTAGACCAGCAGCTCCGGGGTATCAGTGAGCACTGCCGGGTCGATGATGCCCTTGCGAATCGTTGAAGTTACTTCACCACCGGCAAGATACGCGCCCGCAAACTCAAACACTGCCGCGATGAGGATCGCTTGCTTGAGCGTTAAAGCGCGCGAACCGACTGACGTCCCCATGGCGTTGGCAACGTCATTCGCGCCAATGCCCCAGGCCATGAACAGACCAAAAACGCAGGCCAGAGAGAGGAGAATAAAGCCGTGTGATGCGATGATTTCCATTATGAGGATGCCTCTTTACGATCTGTGGCTACGCTACCCAAGAATTGTGACAATCAGATGAATATCCGTGCTTGTTGCGGAAAACAGGGCGATTCAGCCGCGCTACCCGCTGACACCCCTCAGAAGGACACATCCCATTGAATCCTGAAACGGTTGTCGGAGTGGTTTGAGCCGAGCAATCCGTCGTCCAGCGTAAAGTGCGAGAGATCAACCGTAATCTTGTTGCTGTGCCCGGAGAAGAACCAGTTCGCGCCCAGCGTGAACTCCTCCCGTTCGTTATAGACACTGCGCAGCGTCTTATTCGGCTCGCTAACGTAGGCGTACCGTGCAGCGAGCTCGAGAGGCGCGGGGAAGCTGTCGATCAGATTATGGAAGAAATACCCTGACTGAATGTAGAAGCCAGTAAGGTCACTCTCGGTCCCCTCAACGCGGTCTGTCACAAACTTGCGGTGCCACTCCTGCTGTACCGAGAACCCTCGGTACTTGAACGCAAACTCCTGAACCGCTTGCTCAATTTTGAACTGATCCTCAGCCGCAACAATGGGCTTGGCAAAGCCATCAAGGTTGCCGCAACCCGACGAAGACCACCGCGTACAAGGCCCGGTGTTGGTAAAGCCGGCAATGGCAAAGGAGCCCGTTGGCTTCTCTGTGTACTCGACGTCGGTCTGCTGCCAGGCAAGGTCACGACCCAGAAAGTTCCACTGCAGGCGGCCCATATACAGATGATCAGTTGAGTTATTTTTTACACCGCGCCCTTCACCGTTAAAGATACCGGCGTAGTAGCGCATGTCGGCCATCGTGCCTTTGAACAAATGTCCCCGGAGCTGCATCCCCACCTGGCGATCCACCGTGAAAATACGGTTAACAATCGAACGCTCAACAAACTGCTGTCTGCCCGAGGAGTCCACGCGCTCCCGGTTGAGGTCCACCTTCCACTGCCCAAGACGAATGCCGCCCCAGTCCCACTTTGCCAGATCAACCCGCCAGTCGATGACTCGCGCACCCGAAGAAATGGGATCTGCGTCGACATCGCGCGCTGGCTGCAGATCCACCTCGAAGTAATATTTAATCCACGGCTGGAAACCGTGGCCGCCGATTTTCATTCGCAGGCGCCGCTGCTCAAAACTCGACTCGCTTGAGTCCTCAAAATTTGCGATTTGCCGAGGGTCGGATCCCGACAAACTGCTGTACCGCATTTGCGCGCGCCACTGGAGATTGGTTTGCCAGTTGCCGTCGCGGCTTTCAAATCGGAACCCCTTCGATCCGTAGCTCGCCATCACCGGGGATTCAGCTTCTATCGCACTGGCCACCGCTTCGTCGATCGCGCGCTGCACGTTCTCATCCAGGGCCGTGACCTGCGCCAACTCCATCTCTCGCGCCTCGCCAGCGCTCGCGGCACCCGACTGGGGCTCAGCTACTGCAACACTCGAGAGGACCTGCTCCGTCGTGATCTCCTCTTGCTGCACCAGTGCTTCGTACTGGTCTTGCGTAATCAAGCCGTTGCCCAACAGGATATCCAGCAGCGCCTTGTCGGTCGCTGAGGCTGATAGCGTGAACGCACTCAATAATAGCCCCGTGTAGAGGGCAGAGCGGGGTCGGGACGGAATATTGCGCATGGGTCAAACTCCAGACTCTTAAAGCGAAAAAGGTCAGTGG
>DFQW01000121.1:16299-25219 GCA_002377985.1 Halieaceae bacterium UBA3479
GGTCAGTGGTCAGCGCTAGCAGTATCAGCAATCTCGATTCCATTTTGTGACAGTGACTTTGCATTTTCGTGACAGTAATGTTGCAAATTTATGACAGCGGCAGCGGGGCGATAGCTGTACACTCCCCGCCCTGTTCCAGCGCGTTATCAGGAGACCAACCCGTGGCACTCGCTGCGCCAACAGAGCGTGACCCAGCGCACCAGCGCGCCGCAAAGGCGCGGCGACCCAGACGGCTAACTATGCTGATCATCTTGGCTGTAGGCACCCTTGTATTGCTGCGCGCGGCGATCTTTGTTGCGGATGCAGGACTCATCGGCGCCGGCTACGCCGCCAAGCAGATCTGCTCTGGCGTTTTCGTCGCGCGACTGCCCGAGCGCTTTGTGGTGGATAACGACGTACTCCCGAGACTCGCTACCGTGGGCCCAATGGCGGCGCTATTGGATTACGCGGTAGACCCCCTACAGCGTCGCGTTTCCGCGACCCTGTTGGGTCAACGGGTTATCGCGCAGTTCGAACCCAGCTTTGGCTGTACGTTATTCGATGAAGAAAACGATGAGCAACAATCTACGACTCACTCCCCCTCGGATGCACCCCCAGAAAAGTCGCGCGTTCACCTAACGTCCACTCCGCCGCAGCCCGCGGCAACGCAAGATCGTACGCCACCTTTGATAGGGTCGAGCGATACCACATCAAAACTCGATGCTGCGCTCGATGCGGCGTTTGCCGAACCTTTCGAGGGTGGAAGGAATACCCTGGCGGTGGTGGTGATGCATCAAGGGAAGCTGGTTGCCGAGCGCTACCAAGCGCCGGTCTCCGTCATGACGCCTATGCAGGGCTGGTCGATGAATAAAAGCCTGATGGCGACTTTTATCGGGCACCAGATCGACGCGGGCAGGATGAGCCTGGATGACTCTGTGTCAGAGGCGCTAAACACTGCGGGTGCTGAAGCATCCCTCATCAGCCTGGTGAGCCCCGATCTTACGCTGGGGCACTTACTGTCTATGACCTCGGGCTTTGACTTCGCCGAGCGCTACTTCCCCGGGGATGATGTCACCGACATGCTCTACCGCCAGCCGGGCATGTGGTTGTCGGCACCGGCGACCGGACACGCGCGCGCGCCCGGAGAGCAATTTTCGTACTCGAGTGGCGACATCAATACCGCTTCACTCATGTGGCACCAGTCACTGCGGGGCCAGCGCTATACCGATTGGTTGGCAGATACCTTTGTTGCTCCATTGGGTCTGCAGGAGATTGTGTTGGAGCCAGACGCCAGCGGGGTCCAGGTGGGCTCCAGCTATGCGTACCTGACCGCCCGTGATTGGGCGCTGATGGGGCAGCTCTGGCTCGATGCATGGCACGGTCGCAGCGCGCTTATCAGTCAGGCCTGGCAAAAACGGGCGGTCACCCCGGGCACGGCCAATCAAGGCGAAATTTATGGGCTCGGGTTTTGGCTCAATACCCACCAGCGGCGTTTTCCCGACGCACCTGAAAGCACCTTTAATGCCGGAGGCAACTCCGGGCAATTCGTGGTGGTGATTCCGGAGCGGGAGCTGGTGATTGTGCGCCTCGGACTCACACTCAATGAGTCTCGAGCCGATATGAATGTTTTGCTGGCTGATGTGCTGGCGGCGCTCTAGCGAAGAGTCTAACCATACCGGCGATCGAAAAGCGGCTTACAACAATCGCTGACCGTTTGTAATGACGGCACAAACTCACCCGGCCCAAGTGGCCATGCGACGTAACGAACCCTCCTGACACTCCACCGCTGGGTCTATAAGCGCCTGCACTGACCGGTCATACCACTTCCCGGCTGACAATCGCTCCTCACAGCTGCGGCCAAAAATTCTATCTTTTTGTTTTTATTGCTTTTTCAATTGGCAATTTAAAATGTTTCATTTATGTGACTGTTTTGTTGCATTTATGTTTCAATAAGATGACAGAAAAAAGTCATTTTGATGACAGCGTTGCTGTCCACCCCATGCCAGCAACCAAACGTTGCATTGGCAAACCGCTGTGAAGCGACAACGCGCCGCGAGGCGCAAGGAGAAGAAGCATGAAAAACAAGAAAGCGCTGCGTTCAACTCTCATTGCTATCGGTACCGCTATGGCAGCCAGCCTTATTGCAGGCCCGACCATGGCAGAGCTCAATCAGGAGTGCCTGTTTACCGGCGAGATCATTCAAAAACAGGCCGATACCCTACTGCAAATTCGATTCACTGGTATCGACGATGGCGAGAACGCCCGCTGCCACGCAAAGCGCCGCGGCTCGCGATTGAAGGTGCAATTCAAGGCCTCTGACGATATTCAGGCACTGCCCGAAGGTTCAGAAGTCCTGTATCGGTATCAAGAACTCAAAGACGGCGACACG
Organism: Halieaceae bacterium UBA3479; assembly: GCA_002377985.1. Classification (GTDB taxonomy): domain Bacteria; phylum Pseudomonadota; class Gammaproteobacteria; order Pseudomonadales; family Halieaceae; genus Luminiphilus. The sequence continues at coordinate 18,668 of DFQW01000121.1, forward strand.
ACGTGGGAGCTGTTATCAGCGAAGACCCCCGTCTGATCACGACTTACCGATTTATAAAAAAAGCCCGCGTACTGCGGGCTTTTTTCGTTCGGCGATGCACTAGAGGGAACGCCACAGCGTCACCTCCGGGGTGCCGTCACCATGCCGGCCATCTCACAAGGATCCGGAAACCGTCCAGCCCGCCCACCAGGGGTCGGTGCCATCAGGGTTAACCGCACCGATGTAGTCGGTGGAATCCAGATAGTCGCCATCCGCCACCGACTCAGGGTACGCACCGTTGATCGCGTCCCAATCGAGCGGAGCAAGGCCAGAGGCCTCGGGCGCCTGCGAGCTGAGCAATGCGTCCAGTTGGGCGTCTGTCTCAGTCACGGTCGATGCGTCAAAGGTGCCAACATTCGAGAGACTCCCGTGCACACCGGCCCCCTGACCGCAGTCCTGGATCCAGTTGTTGATGACCAGCGCGGTACCTACCAACGCTTCAGAGCCGGAACCATCGACGTTGATGCAGGTATCCACAGCGGTCTCTGAAGAATCCGCCACAGTGACTACCGTATTGTGGAAGAAGCCGCCAGACCGCTTCTTGAAGTTCAGGCTATAGGTCGCGCGATCTGCCACCTTGTCATTGATGATTGTGACGTTGGCCAGCGTCGGCTTCGACAAGAAACCGTCGGAAGAACCCTCGGTATCCATCTCAAAGGCTTCACCTTTCGAAGCACCCTGCTTAACGATGATGTACTGCAGGTTACCCTGGTAGCCTTCATCCCAATCCACGGAGTCGTCGTTGTTGTTGGTGAAGACACCGTGCTTCACGTTAACGTTACCGCCGTAGAACTCGATGCCGTCGTCTGAGTTGCCGTGCACCTGGATGTAATCCATCTCGGTACCACGACCGACGCTCACCAGCGAGATACCGTTGATCTCGTTACCGGTGGAGAACTCGTATCCACCCTCGGCCACCACCACATAGTTCAACACACCGCTGCTGTCCTCGGGGTCGTAACCACCGGCGAAACCTGATTCGCCCTCGGAGTCGATATCACAGTAGCTGCCGCCTTCAGCACATTCATTATGAGGTGCGAAGCCGTGCATGATCAGACCGCCCCACTCACCGGATCCGTCGAGGCCTTCGTCGTCAGAAGAGAAGACGATCGGCGCTGACTTGGTACCCTTGGCCACGAGTTTGCTGCCGCGAGTAATCACCAGGTTGGCGAACGTTCCTGTCTTACCGTAAACGTTAACACCTGCTTCGATCGTCAAGGTGACGTTGCGCACCGAAGAGCCATCGGACAAGGTGCCGTCTCCGTTGGTTTCGAGCTGGCCATTTCCGTTACCCACCGTGACGCGACCCTCCATCAGGTAGTCAACGCCGGCGGTCAACGTCATATCGGTCGATACCGTCGGGGGCAACAAGCAAAGCCCAGTTTCCAATTCATCAGTACCCGTTGGACAGGACGCCTCAGGCAACGTGGGATTGCCCACGGAACCTGCCACGGTCCAGCCCGCCCACCACACATCGCTGCCGTCAGGATTGACGGCGCCAATGTAGCTGGTTGCGTCGAGGTAGCTGGCATCGGCCACTGACTCGGAGAAGGCGCTGTTCACCGCATCCCAGTCGATCGCGCTCAACAGCACCGCCTCAGGTGCTTGTGACGCGAAATTGTTGTCTAACTGAGCCGCGACCGCGTTGATCGTGCCATTGTCGAGACCCGACACATTAGCAAGCGTGCCCTGGTCGCCAGAGCCTGAGGCGCAGTCTTGAATCCAATTGTTCAGTACCAATGCCTCGCCCACCAAAGCTTGTGAGCCCGAGCCATCGACATTCACGCAGGTTGAAAGAGAGGTTTCAGAGTCTGGTGATACCGTCACCACCGTATTGTGGAAGAAACCACCAGAGCGCTTCTTAAAGTTCAGACTGTAGTCCGCGCGATCTGCCACCTTCTCCGCCACGACCGTCACGTTCGCCAGTGTCGGCTTAGACAGGAAGCCATCAGATGAACCTTCAGTGTCCATCTCAAATGCTTCGCCCTTCGACGCGCCCTGCTTGACGATGATGTACTGCAGGTTGCCCTGGTAACCTTCGTCCCAGTCGACAGAGTCATCGTTGTTGTTGGTAAACACGCCGTGCTTGAGGTTGACGTTACCGCCGTAAAATTCGATGCCGTCATCGGAGTTGCCATGCACCTGGATGTAATCCATCTCGGTGCCGCGGCCGACACCCACCAGCGAAATGCCGTTGATCTCATTGCCGGTAGAGAACTCGTAACCGCCTTCAGCGACGACCACGTAGCGGAGCACGCCGCTGCTGTCGTCAGCGTCGTAACCTCCGGCGAAACCCGATTCACCCTCGGAATCGATGTCGCAGTAACTGCCGCCAACCGCGCATTCGTTGTGAGGCGCGTAGCCGTGGATGATCAGGCCGCCCCACTCGCCGGAGCCGTCGTAGCCGGCATCATCGGAAGAGAACACAATGGGCGCATCCGCCGTGCCCATTGCCATAATCTTGCTACCGCGCGTGATCAACAGGTTGGCGAAAGTGCCTGTCTCACCAAACACTTCAACTCCTGCTTCGATCGTCAGCGTCGCAGCCTGTACCGCACTACCGTCATCCAGCGTGCCGTCGCCGTTAGTTTCCAGCTGGCCGTTGCCGTTGCCAACCGTAACCCGGCCCGTCATCAGGTAACTGACACCCGATTTGAGGGTCATGTCGCTGGAGATTGTGGCGGGAAGCTCACAAAGTCCTTCACTGACTTCGGTCGTACCCTCAGGACAGGTTTCGGGCGTCTCGCCGCCCGTATCACCGCCGCCGGAATCCCCACCACCGGAACCGCCGTCGCTGCCGCCGCCGTTATTCGAGGGGGCTTCAATATTGATCGTGGTGCTGTCATCCCCTGAGCACGCGCCCAAGATTGTCAGCATGAGGAAGGTGAGGAACATCTTAGCTGCTTGTCGCATCATGGTTTTGCTGCCTCGCAAGAGCAATGAAAGGAAATTGGTTAGAACTGCCAGTCAAGACCTACCTGAATGGTCGGTCCTCGGTTATAGATCTGGAAAACTTGTCCGCCCTGTGAGTATTCCACCTCGTCGTCGAGCAAATTCTCCAGCTTTGCTTTCAGCGTTAACGTGTTGGAGATATCGAAGCGATAGACAATGTTGAGGTCCAGCCTGGGCTCTAGAAAAACATCCGGCTGACCCGACACGCCCACATCAGCGATAGATTGACCATTCTGGTTCAGCAAAACGGTGAGCTGATGCCCAGCGCTGATATTGTCATAGCCCAAAATCAGGTTGGCGGTGTATTCCGGCTGCCCCTGAAGGGCGCGCGCATCCTGATTTCTGGCGGTGACCTCAGACTCAATAATTGCGGCATTGAAAGATACGAATACGGTCTGGTCGTACCCCTCGCCCAGAGCGAACTCAAAGCGACCGTCTACCTCGATGCCGTAGAGCTCCGCTGAATCAGAGTTTTGGAAGGTTCTCGAATTACCTGCCGTACCAGATGCCGCCTGAACAACCCGTTCAATTGGCTTGTCCATATCTTTGTAGAACACCGCTACCGACAGGCTGTCGACCTCAGAGAGATACCACTCCCAGCGCAAATCGGCATTGATAATGTCTGAAATCTCGAGGAAAGGATTACCTCGGACTCGGAAGTTAAATTCGTTGTCGTAAAAGGTTGCGTTCGCCGCCTCTTTAAAATCAGGGCGAGCGACGGTTTGCGAGACCGCAAACCGCAGCTGGTGTTCTTCACTAAGAAACCAGTTCACGCCCAAGCTGGGCAAAAAACTGTCCTCGTCGATGACGGATTGCACGGCACCCTGTGCACCCTGTAAAGAAAATGTGTTCGTCGTTTGCTCGTAGGCCTCGTAGCGACCTCCAAGAATCACCTGCCATACAGAGTCAAAAGTATGGTCGTACATCAGGTAAGCGCTGTTGTACTCGAGCTCCGCATCGTAACTGTCCGATGCCAGGGTCTTGTCAACGAATACGAGGCCAGTGTTCGGGCTGCTGGAGATACCACCCTCACTACCCGAATCGCAGGCAGCGTTAGCGGAGGTCCCGTCACAGGTATACACCACATCTGAGACCAACAAATTTCCCGTGCGAAGCAGATCGTCCCGAACCTGATTAACGTTGAAACCGTAGGTGGCGCTGTCTGAATCACGCTCGCGGTAAATCAACTGAAAACCAGCCTTAAGCTGGCCAAAACTGGCACCGGCGTCGTAGACATCCCACGTCAGATCAGCCGAGACGTCGAAATTGTCGTCCACCAATTCGTCATAGCGACGGATGATGGTTCCGGGCTCCAGAATGAAGCCCCTAAACAGTGAGGACTGCTGATCATTTGCCTTTTGGAAGTCGTAAGCGGCCTTAAGACCTGCCGGATCCGTGGCACTCTGAGTCGCCGTGAAGTCGTATTCGCGGCGATCAGGCGCGTAACGATCCGCCTGACTGACTGTGGCCTGCCACTCCAAAAACAAAGACCCTACATCATCGAGGAAATGTGAACCCAGTACCTGAGTAGACAAGTACTGACGCTCTTCCCACTGGATGGTCTGCCGCATGAGGGCCTGAAACTCATCGCCTTCTTGCCCGATCGAACGCTCCAGTTGACTCTCAGTCACGCGGGAGGCGACCGTATTCCACTCGAAAGTGCTGTCACCAACGTTCCAGCCGATCGAAATCAAACCATTCGCCTCGATCGTGTTGGTGTACTGGCGGTATAGAAAGTTGTCCGCGATTTCACCCTGAGATTCGTAGGTATAACGCTCGCCGTCTTCGCGCTTACTCCATTTATTGGAGTAGTTCACCGCCGCGTATACGCCAAGCTCGGAGTTGTCCAGCAGGAAAAGATCGCCATAGGTAGCGCCCACTTTGGCATCGGGCGTCGCGGATTCGAAATCGGGATCGAAGCCATCTTTAATGAGGATAGCGCCCACCCTGCGCAGTTCGCCCGCGGTGTACTCATCGAGAGCAAATGATTCACCGGTTTGGCTGTCGATTGCTACACCGGAACTCAGAAAATCGGATATGACGGACAGCGCCGGGTCTTCATTGCGCGTACCATCGTCCCAACCGATCGCGTCGAAATCGCCGTCGAGCGGATCAACGAAGACCGTGTCACCAGTCAGGTCAGTCGTGTAACCGCCCTGTAAACTCAAACCTAGGACTCGGTCGTCAGGAAATGTTTTGGTGTTGATCACCAAATTGCCGCCGGTCGACTCACCCGGCATGTACGGCAGAAAGGTCTTTTTGATGTCCAGCTGGCTCACAAAGTTCGATGGAAACAAATCCAGCGGCACAGTCCGTTTTGAGGGGTTTGTAGAGGGCATGGTCGCGTTATTGAGCGTGGAGGACACGTAGCGGCCACCCAGTCCCCGAATGAATACGTACTTGTCGTCTTGCACCGAAATGCCCGGAACACGCACCACCGACGCGGCTACATCAGAGTCCGCAAAACGGGTAAGTAACTCAACACCGATGGTGTCTAAGATGCTGGCAGAATCGCGCTCGCTGACCTCTAGCCCCGCAGGGTCGAAACTCGCGACGACGAATACCTCCTCAATATCAGGCGCGCCGATCTGCATAGCCTCGCCCTCTTCATCGATGACCACTGATACTGATCGGGTAAGGCCACCGACCACACGAAAGTTTGCAGTCTGTTCGGCAACCTGCGTTCGATATCGTCCGCGGGGCAAAGTGACCGTGGCCAACCCCGACGCATCAGTTACCAGCGAGAGCCCGGAACCCGCTATGTAAATCGACTCATCGGCAACTGGCTCACCACTCTGCTCCACGATGATGTTCAGGGTGCCTTCAGCCACCGCCCTGCGGTCAGCAACGCTCTCAGATTGCGAGTACACATCAACCAAAATGGACGAATCGTCCAATCGCGCCACCACATCCACTAACTGCCCTACGGCCGCACTGAAACGACTCGTAACCGTTCCTTCGGGTGAGGACACTGTAATGGCGCGGAGGCCGTTGCCCGATAAATCAGCAAACAGTGATCCATCCTGGCTGGTCTGCCCTAGCACTGCTTCTCCGACTGTGACCGTCGCGCCCTCAACAGGGGCACCCTCTGAAAAGACGTAAACCAGCAACTCGTCATCCGCTCTTGCGGCAGCCGCAAATAAAAGTGATAAAAAGAGTGCGCCAAACCAACGGGCGCTTGTCGACGTGGAAAAGGGAATCATTCAGACCTCAACTTCGCATGGGCGGATGGCTCCCGCATGCATCGGGCGCAGAATAAGTGGTCTAGATGACTCTTTTATGGCAGGTAGCTTTCAGAGATTTGACGATTTCGTTGCAGTTATGTGACACAGGAGCGGCGACAGGTAAGCCTGTACCCACCAAGAATGGGATGAAATAGCGCCGCTTCCACAGCTCGCCAAGCAATATTTCCGACGCCGCAGGCAACTCGGGACAATTCGTGGTGATGATTCCGGAGCGGGAACTGGTGGTTGTACGCCTCGGATTGACCCTGAATGAATCGCAAGTAACCATGGATGAATTGCCAAGCGCATTGGTCTCAATTTTTTAGCGCGCCAGAGA
>DFQW01000148.1:0-10464 GCA_002377985.1 Halieaceae bacterium UBA3479
CGAAGCTGATTCTCCTTGAAGTTAGCCTCCACCCATCGCTCACCGGTTTCGAGTACCGCGGCAATGGGCATCCCTGCAGGGATGACTTCGCCAATGCTGACGGCCCGTTTTGCAATGGTGCCACTGATGGGCGTGATAATGCGATGTTTGTTCACCGTTCTCACCGCATCCCGAACTCGCTCTGACGCCGTGCGGATCAGCGGGTGCGTGTCGATGGGCCCGATGCCGGCACTGACCTGCTCGGTGGTGAGTTCTCGCTCAGCCTTACTCAGCTCGGCCGCGGCCTCTTCCATTCGGGTGCGCGCGGCGTCTACCTCCTCCTGAGAGATGGCTTTGGTTCCCACCAGCGCTTTGCGACGCTCGTACTCTTGAAGCGCCAGCTGGTGGCTACTCTGGCGGAGCGCGAGTTCAGCGCGTGCCGTATCAACGGCGGCCCGACGGGAAAGAATCTCACTTGCAGCAAGTGCCAGCGTATATTTAGCTTCCTCAAGTGCGCGGTCGGCGTCTCCCGAAGCCAGTATTGCCAGCGTTTCTCCGGCAACAACCCGGTCACCTTCCTCATGTGCGATCTGCACCACCTGACCCGCGACTTTCGCCGAGATCTGAATGAGATTGCCCTGCACATAGGCGTTGTCGGTGCGCTCCCGCCATTGAGCGAACAGCCAATACCAGATGGAGAGACTGCCCGCAATAATTGCCAGTAGCAGAGCGGCCCAGGCCAGATTTTTTCCCCGCCTGTTGGGCGAGACTGCTTCTTCAGACATGGCGTTTACGCTCTGCTGTGACGGGCGCGCATCATAGAGTGATTTACTTGACGCAACAACGTTGACCTATCAACTATATTGTCCTCGGGTTTTGCGCTTGGCAGATGAGCCCGAGGTAGCAATGCGGCGCAGGAATCACCGCTCCTCGGGGCAGGTTTGTGAGAAAAGTCGCAATCCCCGATTGTGCGAGCAAAGCGCGTGTTTTTTAGTTGACACCCCTAAACGCCATCCGTAGACTTCGCTCTCTTTTTTCGGGGTCCCCCGCGGACACCGGCTGTTTTTAGGAGATGTAACGTGCAAAATCAGCGTATCCGGATTCGTCTAAAAGCCTTTGACCATCGGCTCATCGACGCATCAACGCAGGAGATTGTGGAAACGGCTCGGCGCACTGGCGCTCTGGTCCGTGGCCCCATCCCACTGCCCACCAAGAAAGAGAAATTTACCATTCTGATTTCTCCCCATGTAAACAAGGATGCGCGGGATCAATATGAGATCCGCACGCACAAGCGACTCCTCGACATCGTTGAGCCAACAGAGAAGACTGTTGACGCATTGATGAAACTTGACCTGGCTGCGGGCGTAGAAGTCCAGATCAGTCTCGGTTGAGCACAATTTGTAAGAAGTAGCCTGCCCGGGTAGCCGGGTGTGTAACGTTCGGGAAAGCTGGGAGCAGCCAAACCGGGCGGCCATAGAGGGTTGAGCCCCGTACACTGTGAGGTTTAAGCCATGACTATTGGGTTAGTCGGCCGTAAATCAGGTATGACGAGAGTCTTTACTGAGGACGGCGCATCAGTACCAGTGACCGTAGTGGAAATTTCTCCAAACCGCGTCACTCAAATCAAAGAGCTCGAGACCGATGGGTATCGGGCGATTCAGGTCACAGCGGGGAACCGCAAGGCCTCGAAAGTCAGCAAGGCAGAGGCTGGGCATTTCGCCAAGGCCGGCGTCGTTGCGGGCGAGGGTCTGTGGGAGTTCCGGCTGGATGCCTCCGACGAGGTATTTGAAGTGGGTGCCGAGTTGACCGTTGAACGGTTTGAGCAGGGTCAGAAGGTCGATGTTGCCGGTCGCTCCAAGGGCAAGGGCTTCCAGGGCGTGATCAAGCGCTGGAATTTCCGCACCCAGGACGCGACCCACGGTAACTCTTTGTCGCATCGTGCGCCGGGATCTATCGGTCAGTGCCAGACGCCGGGCCGTGTATTTAAGGGCAAAAAGATGTCCGGCCACATGGGTGACGAGCGTGTGACCACCCAGGGTCTCGAGGTTGTCCGCGTGGATGCGGAGCGCAACCTGCTGTTGATCAAGGGAGCGGTTCCGGGAGCGCCTGGTGGCGAAGTCATTATTCGTCCGACAGTCAAAGCGGCGGGCGTAAGCCCGTCCGAGTCGTGAGTAGCGGGGGCGAGACGTGGAATTAAGTGTAGTCAAGCCGGGGAATAAAGCAGCAGGTACCGTTGCGGTATCGGAAGCGAACTTCGCCCGTGAATATAACGAAGCGCTGGTTCACCAAGTGGTGACCGCGTATCTGTCGGGTGCCCGTCAAGGAACGCGTGCGCAAAAGACGCGCTCAGAAGTTGCCGGTGGCGGCAAGAAGCCCTGGCGGCAGAAAGGGACGGGTCGTGCGCGAGCGGGCACCATCCGCTCGCCAATTTGGCGCTCGGGTGGAGTCACTTTTGCTGCGAAGCCTCAGGATCACTCGCAGAAGGTGAACCGCAAGATGTACCGGGCGGCGATGCGTTCCATCCTGTCTGAATTGGCGCGGTCTGATCGTTTGATGATCGTAGAGGCGCTGGATGTTGAGCAGCCAAAGACCAAGCTGCTGGTTGAGGCGCTCAAGGGTTATGGCGTGGATAACGTGCTGATTGTGGCGGATAGCGTGGATAAGAACCTCTACCTGGCCTCTCGTAACCTCCACAAGGTGGATGTGCGCGACGTTGAGGGAGTGGATCCCGTGAGTCTGATCGCTTTCGACAAGGTGATGATCACGGTAGATGCAATCAAGAAGTTTGAGGAGGCATTGGCATGAATCAGGAGCGTGTATTCCAGATCCTGTTAGGCCCGCATGTCTCCGAGAAGGCCGCGATTGTGGCGGAGCAGTCGAATCAATACGTCTTTCGAGTCAGCCTCGACGCGACCAAAGATGAGATCCGTCAATCCGTTGAGCAGTTATTCAAAGTGACGGTCAGTGACGTCCAGACGTTGCGCGTAAAAGGCAAGACCAAGCGCAATCGTTACGGTTTGAGCAAGCGCCCCTCGTGGAAGAAAGCCTACGTGCGGGTAGAGCAAGGTCAGGAAATTGACTTTGCGTCGATAAGCTGAGGTGGTGAGTTATGGCAGTTGTAAAAAGTAAACCCACTTCGGCAGGTCGCCGCCATCAGGTAAAGGTGGTCACCGAGGGGCTCCATAAGGGGCGTCCGTATACGCCGCTTCTTGAGAAGCAAACCAAGACTGGCGGGCGAAATAACCTCGGACGTATTACGACCCGTCACATTGGTGGTGGTCACAAGCAGCACTATCGCAAGATCGACTTCAAGCGCACCAAGGATGGCATCTCCGCCAAGGTGGAGCGTATTGAGTACGACCCCAACCGCACTGCCCATATCGCGCTGCTGTTGTACGCAGATGGTGAGCGGCGCTACATCATTGCCCCCAAGGGCGTGCAAGCCGGCGATGTGCTCCACTCGGGATCAGCGGCACCCATCAAGCCGGGCAATTGCTTGCCCGTTCGCAACATCCCGGTGGGCTCCGTGATCCACGCGATCGAACTTAAGCCCGGCAAAGGCGCCCAATTGGCGCGCTCTGCGGGCGCTTCTGTTCAGCTGGTCGCGCGGGAAGGGCAGTACGCCACCATCCGTCTGCGTTCTGGCGAGATGCGCAAGGTGCCCATCGATTGTCGCGCCACTATGGGCGAGGTATCCAATTCTGAGCACAGCTTGCGCAAGTTGGGTAAAGCCGGTGCTGCCCGCTGGAGAGGCGTGCGACCCACCGTTCGCGGTGTGGCGATGAACCCGGTTGACCACCCCCATGGCGGTGGTGAGGGCAAGACCTCGGGTGGGCGACATCCTGTGACCCCGTGGGGCGTTCCCACCAAGGGTTACAAGACCCGCAAGAACAAGCGCACCGACGGCATGATTGTTCGCCGTCGCGGCAAGAAGTAATCAGTCAGGAGAATCAATACAGTGCCCCGTTCATTGAAGAAAGGCCCCTTTATCGACCTCCACCTGATGAAGAAGGTAGAGGCTGCGGTGGAAGCCAACGATCGTCGCCCGATCAAGACCTGGTCGCGACGTTCCATGATTGCTCCGAACATGGTCGGTCTGACCATTGCCGTACACAACGGCCGTCAGCATGTGCCCGTTTTGATCAACGAGGACATGGTCGGTCACAAGTTAGGTGAATTTGCCGTTACCCGAACCTTCAAGGGCCACATTGTGGACAAGAAGGCCAAGCGTTAAGGCCGGGTGGAGAGAGAAATGGAAGTAGCAGCCAAATTGAGAGCGGCCAGAATATCGGCGCAGAAAGCCCGTCTGGTCGCCGACCAAGTGCGTGGCAAGCCCGTTGGAGAGGCTTTGAATGTGCTGGAATTCAGCAACAAGAAAGCCGCCGCCATCGTCCGCAAGGTGCTGAATTCTGCGATTGCCAACGCGGAAAACAATGAGGGCGCTGACGTAGACGAGTTGCGGGTGTCGACCATTTTCGTTGACGAGGGGTTCACCATGAAGCGCCTGAAGACAAGAGCTAAAGGCCGCGGTGACAGAATTTTTAAGCGCACTTGCCACATCACGGTCAAGGTTGCGGATAGCGAGAGCTGAGGAGACGACCGTATGGGTCAGAAGGTACATCCAACTGGTATCCGCCTTGGCGTAGTCAAGGACCACAATTCAGTGTGGTATGCGGATAGCAAGAACTACGCGAAAAACCTCATCAATGACCTTGAGGTCCGCGAGTACATTCTCAAGAAGCTGGATGCGGCATCCGTCAGCCGGGTCAAAATCGAGCGGCCCGCACAGACAGCGCGCATTACGATTTTTACCGCGCGTCCGGGCATTGTGATCGGCAAAAAGGGCGAGGATGTGGATGGGCTGCGCAAAGAGCTGTCCGAAAAAATGGGTGTGCCCGTGCACATCAATATCGAAGAAATTCGTAAGCCCGATGTCGACGCAAGGCTGGTCGCGCAAAACGTAGCTCAGCAGCTGGAGCGTCGGGTCATGTTTCGTCGCGCGATGAAGCGTGTTGTTCAAAACGCCATTCGTCAGGGCGCCGAGGGCATAAAAGTACAGGTGGGTGGCCGCCTGGGTGGCGCGGAGATTGCGCGAACGGAATGGTATCGCGAGGGCCGAGTGCCGCTGCATACCCTGCGCGCTGATATCGATTATGCCACCTACGAAGCACACACCACTTACGGCGTGATTGGCGTCAAAGTCTGGATTTTTAAGGGTGAGGTCATTGGTGAGGGTGAGACGGCGTAAGCCTCCGCGAGCCTGTAACCGATAATCTGATTAAGGAAGTAGAACATGTTGCAACCGAAACGGACCAAGTTCCGCAAGACGCAGAAGGGCCGGAATCGCGGTCTCGCTGAGCGTGGAAGCAAGGTGAGTTTTGGCGAATATGCGCTGAAGTCGACGGGACGCGGTCGTATCACCGCCCGTCAGATCGAGGCCGCTCGTCGTGCGATGACCCGCCACATCAAGCGTGGTGGAAAAATCTGGATACGCATTTTTCCGGACAAGCCGATTACCGGTAAGCCCCTGGAAGTTCGGCAGGGCAAGGGTAAGGGTAACGTCGAGTATTGGGTGGCACAGATCCAGCCGGGTCGTGTCCTGTACGAAGTGGAAGGGGTATCCGAGCAGTTGGCGCGCGAGGCCTTTGAGCTCGCTGCGGCAAAGCTGCCGGTACAAACCACGTTTGTTAAGCGGTCGGTGATGTGATGAAAGCCAGTGAATTGCGAGAAAAGTCGGTCGATGACCTGAACAAGCAGCTGCTCTCGTTGCGAGAGGAGCAGTTCAAGCTGCGCATGGCAAAGGCCACGGGACAGCTGGGGCAGAGCCATTTGCTCAAGCAGACCAAGCGGGATATCGCGCGCGTGAAAACCGTGCTGCAACAGAAGGCGGAACAGTAATGGCAACGACAGAGACCCGCACGCGGACCCTTCAGGGTCGCGTGGTTAGCGACAAGATGGATAAGACCATCACGGTGAAGATCGAGCGTCGCGTGAAGCATCCGGTGTACGGCAAGTACATCACGCGGTCCTCAAAGGTGCATGCGCACGACGAGGAAAACAAGGCGGCGATGGGCGATACCGTGCTGGTTGCGGAGTCACGACCCATATCCAAGAGCAAAAGCTGGAAGCTGGTAGAGATTGTGGAGACCGCTGCTCAGATCTGAGCGCCGGTTGACGAGAGCGAGTGGCCATACGCCACTAGTGGAGTAGAAAAAAATGATTCAGACGCAGTCGTACCTGGAGGTAGCTGATAACAGTGGTGCACGTCGGGTGATGTGTATCAAGGTATTGGGTGGCTCAAAGCGTCGATATGCCCGCGTAGGCGACCTGATCAAGGTCACCGTCAAAGAGGCGATCCCGCGCGGTAAGGTGAAGAAAGGTCAGGTGATGACGGCGGTTGTCGTGCGCACCAAGAAAGGCGTTCGACGGCCGGATGGCTCTTTGGTCAAGTTCGACGAAAACGCGGCGGTGCTGCTCAACAATCAGAATGCGCCGATCGGCACGCGTATTTTTGGACCGGTCACGCGCGAGCTCCGCGGTGAGAAGTTCATGAAAATCATATCCCTTGCGCCAGAAGTGATTTAGGCGGGGAAGAAGAGGGTCAGGTAATGGCGAAGCTCAGAAGTGATGACGAAGTCATCGTCATCGCGGGAAAAGATAAGGGTAAGCGTGGCACCGTGCGCCGCGTAATTGACAGCGACCGCGTGGTTGTCAGCGGTGTGAATATGGTCAAAAAGCACACCAAGCCCAACCCCCAGGCAGGTATCGCCGGCGGTATTGTCGAGCAGGAGGCGCCCATTCAGGCCTCCAACTTGGCGCTGTTCAATAGCAAGTCTGGCAAGGGTGAGCGCGTCGGGTATCGCATGGACGACGGCAAAAAAGTTCGCATTTTCAAGCCATCCGGCGATTTGGTTGACGCCTGATCCGGATTGGCTAATAGAGGCAGTTGAGAGATGACAGCGCTTAAAGAAAAGTACCGCAGCGAAATTGTTCCCAAGCTGAAGGAAGAGCTGGGTCTGGACAACGTGATGGCGGTGCCACGTATCACCAAGATCACCCTGAATATGGGTGTGGGTGAGGCAGTGGGAGACAAAAAGGTGTTGGAGCACGCCGTTGCCGACATGGAAAAGATCGCCGGCCAGAAAGCGGTGGTGACCAAGTCACGCAAGTCTATTGCCGGCTTCAAGATCCGTGACGGATGGCCCATTGGATGCAAGGTAACGCTGCGTGATGAGCGGATGTATGAGTTTTTGGATCGACTGATAAACATCGCGATCCCGCGTATTCGCGACTTTCGCGGCATCAGCCCCAAGCAGTTTGACGGTCGCGGTAATTTTGCCATGGGCGTGACCGAGCAAATTATTTTTCCGGAAATCGACTACGACCAGATCGACAAGTTGCGTGGTATGGATATCACGATTTCAACCACGGCTGCGAACGATGCGCAGGGCCGTGCGTTGCTGGCGGCGTTTAATTTCCCATTCAGAACCTGAGGCAGTAAAGATATGGCCAAAAAATCCATGATTGCCCGCGAGTTAAAGCGCGCTAAGACCGTAGAGAAGTTTGCTAGCAAGCGTGCGCAGCTCAAGGAGCTGATTGCCAATGTGAACGCGTCCGACGACGAGCGGTGGGAAGCACAGATCGCGCTGCAAAAGCTGCCGCGAAATGCCAGCCCAGTGCGACAGCAGCGTCGTTGTCAGCTCACTGGGCGGCCTCATGGCGTTTACAGAAAATTTGGTTTGTGTCGCAACAAGCTGCGTGAAGCGGCAATGCGAGGCGATGTGCCGGGCCTGGTTAAGTCCAGCTGGTAACGGAGAGCGATTGAATGAGCATGCAAGATCCCCTGAGCGATATGTTGACCCGTTTGCGTAATGCGCAAATGGCGGGCAAGCGTAGTGTCGATATGCCCGGCTCGAAACTAAAGGTGTCGGTCGCCAAGGTGCTGGAGCAAGAGGGCTACATTGCCGGGCACCGTTACGACGTCAGTAGTGGCAAGCCGCGTTTGCAGATCGATTTGAAGTATTTCGATGGTAAGCCGGTGATTGCCGAGATCGAGCGCATCAGCAAGCCGTCTCTGCGTCGCTATTCCGGCAAAGATGACTTGCCGTCGGTGCGCGGTGGGTTGGGCGTTGCCATCGTTTCGACGTCTCGCGGCGTCATGACTGACCGCGCTGCGCGCGCTGCGGGTGTCGGGGGCGAAGTCCTCTGCACCGTATTCTGATTCGAAAACAGGAGCGTTAAGGAAATGTCTCGTGTAGCGAACAGCCCCGTGAATCTACCCAAAGGGGTAGATGTCAAAGTTGAGGGCATGAATCTCATGGTCAAGGGTGGCAAAGGCGCTCTTGATCTGACGTTGACCGAAGGTATCGGCGTGAACGTTGAGGAAGACTCGGCGACGATCACTTTTGACGATGATGCCCAGCGCGCAATGGCGGGAACGACCCGCTCGCTGCTGGCGAACATGGTCAAGGGTGTTTCCGAGGGTTGGGAGAAGCGTCTGGTGTTGAACGGCGTCGGCTATCGCGCTAAGGCTTCCGGTAAGACAGTCAACCTGACTATCGGTCTGTCGCATCCCGTGGATTACACGTTGGCAGAGGGCTTGTCAGCCGACACGCCCACACAAACAGAAATCGTTATCTCTGGTATCGACAAGCAAGCTGTCGGTCAGGCGGCGGCTGAGATCCGCAGTTTCCGTCCACCAGAGCCCTACAAAGGCAAAGGTATTCGTTACGCCGACGAGCACGTCCGACGTAAAGAAGCCAAGAAAAAGTAATCAGGTACCACGATGAATACCAAAACGAAAGCGCGTTTGCGTCGCGCCAGAAAATCCAGAGTTCAGCTGCGCACGGCAGGTTCTGTGCGCTTGTCTGTGCACCGAACACCCAGGCACATCTATGCTCAGGTGATATCCGGGGATAGCAAGACGGTGTTGGCTCAGGCGTCAACGCTCGACAAGGATTTGCGTGCTGGCGCAACGGGAAATGTCACGGCTGCGGCAGCAGTCGGCAAGTTGGTCGCAGAGCGCGCGAAGGCGGCAGGTGTGACTTCTGTGGCATTCGATCGATCAGGGTTTCGATATCACGGGCGCGTCAAGGCGCTCGCTGAGGCTGCACGCGAAGGTGGGCTGGAGTTTTAAGTATGGCGATGAATGACAAAAAGCAGCAGGGCGACCAGCGTACCGAGGGCGATCTGCAGGAAAAGCTGGTTCAGGTGAATCGTGTTGCCAAAACCGTAAAAGGTGGCCGCATCATGAGCTTTACTGCGCTGACCGTGGTGGGAGATGGCAAGGGCCGGGTCGGATATGGCCGCGGCAAGGCGCGAGAGGTGCCGGTTGCCATTCAGAAGGCCATGGACGCCGCGCGGCGCAATATGGTTCAGGTACAGCTCGTTAATGGCACTCTGCAGTACCCCATTAAGGCAGCCCATGGCGCCTCCAAGGTTTATATGCAGCCCGCCTCGGAAGGTACGGGCGTCATCGCCGGTGGTGCTATGCGTTCAGTGCTGGAACTGGCCGGTGTGCACAACGTTTTGGCCAAGTGTTACGGCTCTACCAACCCCGTGAATGTGGTCCGCGCTACGTTCAAAGGCCTCAGGGATATGAGTTCACCAGAGGACGTTGCTGCGCGCCGCGGCTTGAGCGTCGAAGAAATCCTCAGCTGAGTATTGGGGTTAAAACAATGAGCAAAGCAATGATTAAAGTGACGCAGGTCCGCAGTATTCACGGTCGCCTCAAGAAGCATCAGGCCTGTGTTGCAGGATTGGGTCTTCGTCGAATTGGCCACACCGTTGAGGTTGAAGACACGCCGTCTGTGCGCGGCATGATCAACAAGGTCAACTATTTGGTGCGTGTTGAGGGCGAGAGCAATGTCTGACGATATGCGTTTGAACAACCTGAAGCCTGCCCCCGGCGCCAAGCGTGATGCAAAGCGCGTGGGCCGCGGCATTGGTTCGGGCACGGGTAAAACCGCGGGCCGTGGCCACAAGGGACTGAAGTCTCGTTCTGGCGGCACGGTAAAAGCGGGCTTCGAGGGCGGCCAGATGCCGCTTCAGAAGCGGCTGCCCAAGTACGGCTTTAGCTCGCGCATTGGCCGCACAACCGCAGAAGTTCGCTTGCATGAGTTGAATCGTGTGGATGGCGACGTTGTTGATCTGGACGCGCTCAAGGCCGCGGATTTGATCAAAGAAGACGTAAAGCGTGTGCGCGTTTTCCTCTCAGGCGACATCAGCCGCGCAGTCAATGTGCGCGGTCTGACGGTAACCAAAGGCGCGAAAGCAGCCATTGAAGCCGCCGGCGGGAGTGTCGAGGCGTAATCCATGGCTAATGGCATGCCATCCATGAGTTCAGCCGGCATGGGAGAGCTATTTGCTCGCCTGCGCTTTGTGCTGATCGCACTCTTGATCTACCGGATCGGGACCCATATCCCTGTCCCGGGTATCGATCCAGAGCAGTTGGCATCTTTGTTTGACCAGAACCAGGGCACGATC
>DFQW01000148.1:10841-18310 GCA_002377985.1 Halieaceae bacterium UBA3479
TCGATCATTATGCAGCTGATGACCGCGGTGACACCGCAGCTCGAGCAGCTCAAGAAAGAGGGCGAGGCGGGTCGGCGCAAGATTTCGCAATGGACGCGATACCTCACTGTCGTTTTGGCACTGGTCCAGGGTACAGGCATGACCGTGGGGCTCGCCAATCAAGGGCTGACCTATGCCTCTGGTCTCAGCTTTTATGTGACCGCCGTGGCGTCGCTGGTAACTGGCGCGGTGTTCATGATGTGGCTGGGCGAGCAGATTACCGAACGGGGCGTGGGCAATGGTATTTCCCTGCTGATCTTCGCGGGCATCGTCGCCGGCTTGCCTGCCGCGATTGGCCAGTCCCTCGAGCAGGCGCGACAGGGAGAGATCAGTATTCTGATCTTGCTGGGGATTCTGGTTCTGGCCGCCGTGGTCATTTATCTGGTGGTGTTTATTGAGCGCGGACAACGCCGTATTACGGTAAATTACGCCAAGCGCCAGCAGGGTCGGCGGATGATGCAGGCGCAGGCGTCCCATCTGCCGCTTAAGGTCAACATGGCGGGCGTGATTCCCGCGATCTTCGCGAGCTCTATTTTGTTGTTTCCTGCGTCAGTCGCCCAGTGGTTTGGCAGTGGTGATAGCGCTGATTGGTTGCAGGACCTCGCCGTGGCGATTGGCCCGGGGCAGCCGCTCAATATTTTGTTATTTACCGGCTTTATCGTGTTTTTCTGCTTCTTTTATACGGCCCTGATGTTCAATCCTCAGGAAGTCGCCGACAACTTGAAGCGCTCAGGTGCCTTTGTGCCCGGGATCCGGCCGGGACAGCAGACCGCCAATTACATCGACGGCGTGCTGACTCGACTGACGGTGTTTGGATCAGCGTATATCGCCCTGGTGTGTTTGCTACCGCAGTTTCTGGTGGTGATGTTCAACGTCCCCTTCTACCTCGGCGGTACCTCAATGTTGATCGTGGTGGTGGTCGTTATGGACTTTATGGCACAGGTGCAGAGCCACCTGATGTCCCACCAGTACGAGGGTGTGATGAAAAAAGCCAACCTAGGGAGTTTGAGCCCTGCGGGTCGGGTGAGATAGGAATCAGGAGTTTCTGATGAAAGTGCGAGCTTCGGTCAAGAAGATGTGCCGTAACTGCAAAATAGTGAAACGCAACGGCGTGGTGAGGGTGATCTGTTCTTCAGACCCCAGACACAAGCAGCGTCAGGGCTGATCCTTGAAGCCGTGCGGACAAGCAATTAACATGCGCGCCCCTTTGCTGGGTGCGGCAACCGGGTGTGCCCACAGGCGCGCCTCGAAAAAGGTGTGGAGATAAAAGATGGCGCGTATCGCCGGAGTCAATATTCCAGATCACAAGCATGCGGTGATTTCGCTCACCCATATTTATGGCATTGGCCGAGCCCAGGCCAAGCGGCTATGTGAAGTCAGCAACATTCCCGAGACCACCAAGATTGGTGAGCTCTCCGAGGGTGAGCTGGATCAGCTGCGCTCTCTGGTTTCTGAGATGAGCGTCGAAGGTGATCTGCGTCGTGAGGTATCGATGAATATCAAGCGACTGATGGATTTGGGATGTAATCGTGGGCTACGTCATCGCAAGGGTTTGCCCTTGCGCGGTCAACGGACCAAAACCAATGCACGAACCCGGAAAGGGCCGCGAAAGCCCATCCGTAAATAAAGGGCTGTCATCCAGGATCTGGATGACCACTTTGGTGGAGCTACATCACTGTTTGTAGCGTCGATATTGAAGCGAGTAGATTTATGGCTAAAAACGCCAAGACAACCAAACGCAAAATCACCAAGCAGGTGGTTGATGGTGTGGCGCACATTCACGCGTCTTTTAATAACACCATCATTACGATCACCGACCGGCAGGGCAATACGCTGAGCTGGGCTACCTCCGGCGGCTCGGGTTTCCGAGGCTCTCGTAAATCCACGCCCTTTGCGGCGCAGGTGGCGGCGGAGCGCGCGGGTGAGGCGGCCAAGGAATACGGTTTACGCAACCTTGACGTGCAGGTGAAAGGCCCAGGGCCCGGTCGCGAGTCTGCGGTGCGCGCGCTAAACGGCTGTGGCTACAAGATTACTAACATTACCGATGTGACACCGATTCCCCACAACGGTTGTCGCCCACCCAAGAAGCGTCGCGTTTAAGGCGCATAGAGAGGACTTAGCAAATGGCTCGATATATTGGACCGAAGTGCAAGCTCTCCCGTAGGGAGGGGACAGACCTGCAGTTAAAGAGCGGCGTAGCTGCATTCGATAAAAAGTGCAAATCAGAGACCGCACCCGGCCAACACGGTGCGCGTCGTGGCCGCCTGTCGGATTATGGTGTGCAGCTGCGCGAAAAGCAGAAGGTGCGTCGTATTTATGGCGTGCTCGAGAAGCAGTTCAGAAACTATTACAAGGAAGCGGCCCGCCTCAAAGGGGCCACTGGCGAAAATCTGCTGCAGCTGTTGGAAAGTCGCCTGGACAACGTGGTGTATCGCATGGGGTTTGGATCGACGCGGTCAGAGGCCCGCCAGCTGGTCTCGCACAAAGGGATCCTGGTGAACGGCAAAGTGGTCAATATCCCGTCGTATCAGGTGCAGCCTGGCGACGTGGTTTCGGTTCGCGAGAAGGCAAAAAAACAGCTCAGAGTGCAATCGGCATTGGCCATTGCCGAGCAGCGTGGGGAGCCCATCTGGATTGAGGTGGATGTTGACAAGCTTGAGGGAACCTTCAAGTCACGCCCTGATCGACAAGATCTGTCCAGCGAAATTAACGAAAACCTGATTGTGGAGCTGTACTCGAAGTAATTTTGCTTCGAGCTCACCCGGTACCCAATCCCTGACTTAATCGAAGGTGCTTTATGCAAAGTTCGGTCACTGAATTTTTGACACCCCGCGTCATCAAGGTTGATGAGGCTTCTCCCACTCGCGCGACGGTCACCCTGGAACCGCTTGAGCGCGGTTTTGGTCACACCTTGGGCAATGCCCTCCGTCGGATTCTGCTGTCATCCATGCCGGGATGTGCCATCACCGAAGTGGAGATCGATGGTGTAGAACATGAATATTCGGCCATAGAGGGAGTTCAGGAGGACGTGATCGAAATCCTGCTGAACCTCAAAGGGGTAGCCTTATCGCTAAATGGCAAGGATTCAGCGCAGTTGACTTTGTCAGCCCAGGGTCCCTGTACGGTAACCGCGGCTGATATTCAGGTGGATCACGACGTGGAGATCTCCAATCCCGACCACGTGATTTGTACTGTTACGGATAAGACCCATGTGGCGATTCGCTTGCTGGTGCAGCGCGGTCGCGGCTACTCCCCGGCTGACGCGCGAGAGAACCCCGAAGACGAAACGCGGTCTATTGGCCGTTTGCCGCTGGATGCGTCGTTTTCACCGATTCGCCGCGTGAGCTACGTGGTGGACTCAGCGCGGGTAGAACAGCGCACAGACCTCGATAAGCTGATTATTGATCTGGAGACCAACGGCACCCTGGACCCTGAGGAAGCGATTCGTCGCGCGGCGACGATTCTTCAGCAGCAGTTGGCTGTGTTTGTTGACCTCGAAGGCGAGGCACAGGCGGCCGCTACTGAGGCGGCGGAAGAAGTCGATCCGATACTGCTGCGCCCTGTCGACGACCTCGAGCTGACCGTTCGTTCAGCCAACTGCCTGAAGGCGGAGAACATTTACTACATTGGCGATCTGGTGCAGCGCACCGAAGTTGAGCTTTTGAAGACCCCCAATCTGGGTAAGAAGTCACTCACCGAAATCAAGGATGTACTGGCTTCTCGTGGGCTGTCGCTGGGTATGCGCCTCGAAGCGTGGCCGCCAGCCAGCCTAAAGAACGACGACCGCTTGTTGAGCGTCTGAGAATAGATAACGCCCGGACTAAATCCGGGCACGATTTGTAAGGAATAGAGTCATGCGTCATCGCCACAGCGGACGACAACTGAATCGCAACAGCTCTCACCGGAAGGCCATGTTCCGCAACATGGCGGTATCGCTGGTGGAGCACGAGCTAATTAAAACCACCTTGCCCAAGGCGAAAGAGCTGCGCAGCTATGCTGAGCCCCTGATTACGCTGGCCAAGAATGACAGCGTGGCCAATCGGCGTCTCGCCTTTGACCGCACGCGCTCTAAGGCAGCGGTAGGTAAGCTGTTTGAGGAGTTGGGCCCGCGTTATCAGGAGCGCCCCGGTGGTTACATTCGCATCCTCAAGTGCGGGTATCGAGCCGGCGACAAAGCGCCCATGGCATTTGTTGAGCTGGTCGACAGGCCGGCGCAGGACGACGCAGAGGCTGATGCGGTAGCGACCTCCGACGAGGCTTGAGCCCTCCCAATAGCCAAAAAGCCCTCTGCGCGAAGAGCCCAGGGGGTTTTTTCGTTTTCGACCCGCTTATTCCTGCCCTGATAATTCCTTTAATTAATAATTGCCACGGTTGTTTTTGGGTGTGACTTTGGCTGTTTTGGCCTTGGGGCGTTGTTTTTGCTATCGGGACGTTGTCAAGCCCCGCAATATCGACAGTTTTTGGGTTGCTTAATCCCCGCCGTCGCGTTACTTTCTGCGGTGAATGGCCCCGTTTCTCGGGTGTCTGCGTGTTAATAAAAAAAACCGAGGCTAAAATCATGAGAGCTACCCCCATCCGTTTGGTGACAGCCGTTGCAGCCGCAACGCTGGTGTCAACGTCCCTTGTTCACGCCCAGCTGGAAGAGGTGATCGTTACGGCGACCAAGATCGAATCATCTATTCAGGATACCCCGATTGCGGTATCGGCGTTTACTCAGGATCAACTCGATTCGCAGTTGATCAACGACACCATGAACCTCCAGTTCACGGTCCCCAACATGACCATGACCAAGCAGAACTTTACGGGTAACGACATTCGCATCCGGGGGATCGGTGCGGGAGCGATTGGTTCGGCAGGTGATGCCGGCGTGGGTATTCACGTGAATGGTATCTACCAGACGTCCAGCCGGATTTTCGAGGCGCAGTTCTACGACACCGAGCGCGTCGAGGTATTGCGCGGCCCTCAGGGCACGCTGTACGGACGAAACACCACGGGTGGTGTGGTTAATATTTTGACTGCCAAGGCTGACCCCTCAGCGTTTGCAGGTCAAATTGACGGCACAGTGGGCAATTACAGTATGGGACAGCTCAAAGGCATGCTGAACGTCCCGCTGGGCGATAACTTTGCTGTCCGTGCTGCAGGGATGACTATGCAGCGTGATGGTTTCGTTGAAAACCTTTACGACGGTACGGACATCGACGATCGTGACATGTGGGCCGGCCGCTTGTCGCTGAACTGGACCCCCTCGGACCGTACCGAGATTAATTTTATGGCCAGTTACTTTGAGGAGGACGACACTCGCATGCGTTCTCAGAAGCAGGCCTGTAATACTGACCCGACAGGTATCTTGGGTTGTCTACCCGGCGCGCCTACGTATGGCGTGGCCAACACGGCGGCGGGCATTGCCGGCTCGCTAATGAATACACTCAGCGCTATCAATACCGGCTCGCAGTACTTTCTGGGTATCGTTGTTCCCGGTGCCACCGGCGGCTTGGTCGGAAACCCCGCCCTTGCGGCCAACGTGGTAACCGGAGCTACCAACTTCCCCGTGACCGATTTCCTGTATGACAACAACCCTGATGATGTGCGACAGGTGAACGTCGACTGGACGCCCACCTACTACACCGAAGAAACCAACTATCAGTTCCAACTGAGCCATGATTTCGGCAACTGGTCGGCTTTCTATTCGGTCGGCTACACAGAATCCGAGGTACGCTCCACCGAAGACTATGAGAAAGGCGTTTCCACGGCGGATTGGACGGCTACGCTGAAGTCTCTTTCAGACCTCGGTAAGACCCCGGCACTAGATGCGGCAACCTGGGGGCCCGTACTCGCTGCCAATGGCGCGGCGTCTCTGATCCCCTTTATCACCAATGCCGCAACCGGCATCCCAGGGGTGGGTCTTTGGGCCGGTAATCCGGCCCTCATCGGGTTGGAGAACGGTGTCAAGTGGTTAGACGTGGACGACAACTACCAGTATGCCTTCCGCAATTCGGGCGTGGACGCCTCCACTAACGATACCGAGCAATGGGCGCACGAGTTCAGGATCCAGACCAATTCTGATGGCGCCTGGAATATGCTGTTGGGTGCCTTCTATTTGGATTACGAATCAGAGGGTCATTACGTGGTGCGCTCTCCGGGGCTCGCGCTTCCCGCGCAAATCCTGCCCATTAACGTGGCCGTGTTCCCAGCGCCTGTGGGCGACCCCAATGACCCGCAGTCTGAGACCAACCCGCACATGTGGGGCTACGACAACGACACCCGTCAGTACGGCATGGAGGCCACGGCCGTCTTTGGCGAGCTGTACTGGGATGTGACGGACAATCTGAAGTTGACCTTTGGTGGCCGGTACTCGGATGAGGAGAAGACGTCGAAGCAACGCACCATCTACGTGACGTTCTCAGACTTGCCGCCGCTGCAGCCCAACAACGCTTATTTTGAGCCCGCGTACGATCAGCAGGAGTTCACCTGGAAGGTTAATGCCACTTATAACCTGAGCGACGCCACCATGATGTACGCGACGGTATCCAGCAGCTTTAAGTCAGGTGGCTTTAATCCTATCAGCGACAATTCTCCACTGCTGGATCCTAGCTTCGGCGGCCGGGCAGAGAACGCTTATTTTGCGCCCGAGTTCATCGACGCGTTCGAAGTGGGTATCAAGACCACGTTGCTCGACGGCGCGATGCGGCTCAATGCCGCGGGCTTCTTCTATGACTATCAGGACTTGCAGCAATCCAAGATCGTCAACGTTACCTCACTGAACCAGAACAGTGACGCAGAGATTACAGGTGTTGAGCTGGATCTGCTGTGGGCGCTGACCCCCAATTTGATCTTCTCGCTCAATGGGGGCTATCTGGATACGGAAATAAAATCATTCATGACGGTGGATACGGCTAACCCGAACGCCGCGTCGGAGGCGGCGATCGCAGCCAGTAATGGATTGGCGGCAACTGAAGGGGTAACGAGCGTCAATGGCATAAACTTCCTGCCCGGCGCGGATGCTACCGGTCAGCGGGGTCGTTGTGAGACGCTGGCGCCTAACCCTTGCTATGGCTTCCTGCAGGATCTCGCAGGCAACCAGCTTGCCGGTTCTCCCGAGCTGAACTTCAACATCGGCCTCGCCTGGACCATCCCGGTGGGATCAATGGATCTGACGCTGGCGACCAACTACTACTGGCAGGATGATTACTACACCAGCAACTTCAACACCCTAAATAGCCTGGTAGAAGATTGGTCCATGTGGAATGCCAGTGCACGCCTGTCTGGTGAGAGTTGGTACGCCGAAGCCTGGATTAAGAATATTGAGGACGAGGAGAACGTGACAGGGAGCTACCTGACTTCGACGGTGTCGTCTTTGTTCACTAACCAGTTCATTCTGGATCCGCAGACCTACGGTATTACCCTCGGCATGCGCTTCTGAGGTTCGCTCA
>DFQW01000147.1:0-1374 GCA_002377985.1 Halieaceae bacterium UBA3479
TGCGCTTACGTTTTTTGTTGTCTCATGGTGTTGAGTGGGAGCCTTAGCGCCGCAGACAATCCGGACGCACCCGCTGCAGGCACGCCCATAGATAGCGCAGTGGCAGATGTCCCCCATCCCGGGTTGACGCTGTCAATTGATACCTGGCCCAGGGTGGGTAAAGCGCGGCTAAAGGTGCTTTTTTGGGAGGTTTACGACTCGGCCTTGTATACCCCCAGCGGAAACTGGACGGGGACGCCGCCGTATCAATTGTCTCTGTCGTATTTGCGTGATATCCCGGTACAGCAACTGGTGAATGAGACCGAAAAAGCGTGGCGCCAGCAGGGCGTAAGCCATGATCAGCAGATGGTTTGGTTGCAGGCGCTCGGTAAACTCTGGCCTGACATCGCGACAGGTGACTCACTGGTTTTCGGCGTGGCCCCGGAGGGACGGAACGGCTTCTGGTTTAATGGTGCGTTCATCGGGGAGATCGACCATCCCGACTTCGGTCCGTTGTTTGCCGGTATCTGGTTGAGCGAGAACTCACCCAGACCCGCATTACGGGCTCAGTTGATCGGCGCTGACGCACCGTAGTTCTAAAACCCTGCCCGCTGCGGCGGGTTGCCTAGCATCCGGGCCCGTCATAAAAGTGTGGAGCCAAAAAAAACGCCGGCGCGGGGCCGGCGTTTTGCTACAGGACGGTGATCAGTCCCAGCTCATTCCCGCTCTGATACCGATGGTCGTGGGTCGCATCGGCCCAAAGAAGTGGGAGGGTAAAATACCGCCGTTGGCGTTATAGCCGTCCCACGTGAACTCGTCAAACACGTTCTCTGCGTAGGCCTGAACGTACCAATTGTTATCGGACTCGTAGCCCACGCGCAGGTTGGCAATGGTGTAGGCGTCGATATAACCCTCGGGGTTGGCCTCCCAGCTACCGCCACGCTCATCCTCGTAGAAGAATTCAAAGCTGCCCGTTAGCGCGCCATTGCCCATGGGATAGCGCATATCGAGCTTGCCCGCAGCGGTGATTTCAGGCGCCCAGAACAGCGCGCTACCCTCGCAGCCGTTGGGGTCCTCGAGCCCACAAATATCCTGAAGCCCGGTGGCCTCGGTATCCAGATAGCCTCCAGCCAAATAGAGAGTCCAGTGCTCGTTGAGGGCAACCGTGGTGGAGATCTCTACCCCCTGGCCATCGGTCTGTCCAACATTCAGCACCCTGCCTGAGAAGGCGTCCGCGATCCCGTCTTCATCGTAGTCGACGCTCACATAATTGATGACCTGCATGTCTTCGTAGTCATACATAAAAAAGGTGACGTCAAAATTGCCGGCGCCGTCGAGATACTCGGCTTTAAAGCCAATCTCATAGGAGTTGGCGGTCTCCGGTTCGAAGGTGCC
>DFQW01000147.1:1752-9947 GCA_002377985.1 Halieaceae bacterium UBA3479
CCACCCGACTTAAAGCCTTGGGTATAGCTGGCAAAAATCATCGAGTTCTCGGTTGGTGCGTACGTGATCAGCCCGCGGAAGGTAGTGTCGTCCCATTTTTTGGTATCGGAGATATAGCCGTCTGTTGCGAAGCCGTAAATAAAGTAGGAGCCGAGGTAGCTATCGGGCTCGAGCACCCAGGTGCTGAAGTCCTTCTCGTCCTCGGTGTATCGCAGACCCAGCTCGACGTTGAGTCGCTCAGTTAGGTCAAACCCGACATTTGCATACGCCGCCCACCCGGTGTACTTGCCTTTGATTTTGCCGGACTCGGTGAGCATGCCGTCTGCGCTGGGATAAAAATCGTAGTAGTAATCACTACAGCCACTGTAAAACTCATAGCCGTAGTACTCCGGAATGTAGTTTAGGTAGTACTGGCACATCAGGTTTTCTGAGCCAATGTTGGTGAACTCAGCGTCCAGGTCTTCGTCGTAGTACGACACGCCCGTATACCAGCTCAGGGGGCCGTCGCCGTTTGAGGTCAGCCGCAATTCCTGCTGGAAATACTCACCGCTCTGCTGGAATTGAAAATTATTGATGGGCAGTGGTGTGCCGTCGTAGTCCTCTTTGTAGTAGTAATCGTGGTCTTTGTATCCGGTGTTGGAGGTCAAGGTCGCAAAGCCGAGGTCATAATTGATAAAGAGGCCCAGCGTCAGAATGTCTGCGTCGTCGCCCTCACCCTGACTAATGTCAGAGTCCAGCTCTTCGTTAGTTCCACCGAGGCGGGTATCGTCAACAATATAGTTATCGAAGGTTTCCCAGATATCGCCGGTATCGATAGCGCGATACATCGAGCCGCTCTGGCGACGCTCTTCATACTCCACAACGGTTTGCACATTGAGTCGGTCTGTCTCAAAAGCGGTTGACCAACGTACCGCCCACTTTTCGTGTTCGATTTCGTCTTTGCCAGAGAAAACGTTCTTGGCAAAGCCATCCTCGGTGGAGTAGTAGCCGGCGAGTCGCATCGCAAAGTTATCACCCATGGGCAGGTTAATGGCCCCTTCGAAAGAGGCGCGGTCCCGCTCACCAAAGTCGATGTCGAGATGGCCGTCTCTGCTGCCAATTTGTGCTTTGTTGGTGTGTACGCTAAAGGCACCACCGATCGAGTTGCGGCCGAACAGGAAGCCCTGCGGTCCGCGCAAAATTTCAGCGCGCTCTATATCGTAAAGACTGGTAACGACGGCGCCGTTGCGACCCTCGTAAAGATCATTCTTAAAAAAGGCCGAGGAAGGATCTCCGCCTACCCCAAAGTCCTGGGTGCGCACGCCCCGCACACTGACGGCATCGATATAGGAATCCTGTGAGTTACCGCTGACTCCTGGCGTGTAGGAAATCAGGTCTTTCACGTCATCGAGATTGGTATCTGCGATAAAGTTGCCCGACAGTGCGGTGATCGCCAGCGGCACATCCATCACGCTTTCCTGTCGTTTTGTCGCTGTAACAACGACCTCTTCGAGGGTTTGGGCGGTGGCCACGCCGGTGGTGGTCACAGCCGCCGATACGGCCAATGGCAGGACATGTTTGCGGAACGTGTTCGTCGGTCGGGAAAAGTTCACGGTATTCCTCCAAGTGTGTCTCGTCGTTGCCCCTGTTACTGAGACTGATCCAGTGTTTTCAGTCACCAGATTAGGCGGGGCAGAAGGTAAGGTTCAGCTTGTCACTCAGAGTGTCGCGCGATCTTGACGATCTGTACAGACTACCCTCAGGGGTTATCTTGGTTATTTTTTCCGACTTCTGCAGTGGCTCATTCTGCGGGGATCCCGGCGGCTGTCAGCGTGTCATGCATTGGCGTGAGCTGTTCGGCGTAGCGACGCCAGCGACCAATAGATCGGGTGTGGGCGGGTTGCCTTACCTGAACAGCACTGGCGGTAGCGACACCGCTGTCGCTCTCATGAAAATTCAGGCAGCGGTCTTCCCATTCAAGTCCCAACTGTGAGATCAGGGCGCGCGCATGGGGTTCAAGGTCGCGGGCCGCATCCTCGTAATGAATCTCGATAAAGCGCCCGGGAAACGCCTCGCGAAAGTGGGCCATGAGCTCGCGATAGCGAATGTGGTGCCGCGCCATTTCCCGTTGCTCGTAAGAATGAAGGTAGGCGTCGGCAAACAGTTGTTTGAAGCTGGAGAAACAGGCGTCCATCGCTCCCCGTACCAGATGCACAATTTTGGCGTTGGGTAGCGCCGCGAGAATCAGCGGTAGGTGGAGATAATTCACCGGCAATTTGTCCACAAAATAAGGGGTAGTCCCCCGCATCCGGGCCGTGGTCTGTAGATAAAGTGCACCAATTTTTGCTGGATCGGATGTTGCTGCCGCCTCAAATAAACCGGGCGAAAATCGCTTACGGTCGACATACTGTGACACTCTGCGCGTTGCGAGGCCGAACTGCTGGAGCTCTCCCGCCGAGTGAACCAGCGAGTGGCTGGTGATGACGCGTTCGATGAGTGTTGTGCCAGTCCGCGGCTGTCCGAGCACAAATATGGGCGAGGGGTCTGGATCGCCGGGGGCGCAGCCTGCCAGCCAGTCTGCCGTGAAGCGCTCGCGGATCAAACCAAACAGCGCGTCTTCTTCTGCCTCATCAAATTCCACCGTCCGACGTCGGGACGCCGCACCCGCGGAGAAGGCCTCAAACGCACCGGTCCAGTCCTCGAGATCCTCGCACTCCTTGCCGATCGCGTAATAGACAAAACTCTGCGCACAGTCATTGCCGGGATACTTCGTTACCAGTGCCCGCATCTGGGCGATGTGCTGGGTGTCGGTGGCCTTGACCGCATTGGCCAATCCCCAATGGGGCTGTGCGCTGCGCGGATCGATGCGGATAACTTCTCGGAAAACCTCGACAGCGTCGTCAATGTCGCCGTTGAAAACCAGCGCATTGGCCAGGTTCATCATGTAGGGTGTTTGCCCGGGTGCCGCGCGATTGACGGCTGCGAAGAAAGCTTTCGCGGTTTCATACTCTCCCAGCTGATTCAGTACGGTCCCGGTGAGGTCGAGCACAGCGGGATCTGTGGGTTTGATCCTTCTGACTTCTTTGAGCGCGTCTTCTGCCAAAGCAATGCGACCCTCGCTTGCATTCAGCCGGGCCAGCTGCGCCCACGCGGCGGCATGATTGGCATCCAGTTTGAGCACCGATTTGAAGGCTCTGTGGGCCACGCGGCGCTCATCTCCCTCGACGGCGACCAGGCCGACCAGAAAATGTGCGGCTGCCATATCGGGATGCTCCGCAAGTACCTGTTGGCAGGCATTGGCGGCTATATCCAGTTGCCCCCGATTCAGCGCGTCAAACCCCTCCTGAAGGCGTCTAGCGGTCTGTTGATCAGGCGGCTTCACGATGCGCCTAGTCGGGCGGTGTCGTGGTAGTGAGTCAGGGGGTCTTCATGCGCTTCACCCGAGTGACTGGCAATGGCGTCGACAAACAGGTAGAACAGCTCAGCCTGGGAAGAAATATCGAGCTTGGCATAGGCGTGTTTGCGGTGCAGTTTGACGGTCTCGGTGGAGATGCCCAGTTTCTCGGCCACCAGCCGAGTGCTGTGACCCAACAGCACCAGTTCGATCACCTCACGTTCACGGCGTGTTAGTAGCGACGCGCCAAAGGCACCCAGTGCTAGTTGGAGTCGCTGCCGGAAGTCAGCCTGCTCAGGGTTCGAAGTCGTTTCGTTACCCCAGTTCTTGCGCGTCAGCGCCTCTACTGCCGGGAAGATCGCTTCAAGACAGTCGACCTGGCGCTTGGAAAACCGACGGCTACCCTCAGTCATCCCCAGCGCGAGGTTAACGGAACCGTTGTGCAGTTTGATCAGCAGACCACATTCATCCTGAAATCCACATTCGTGGTACCAGGTGCGGAAGTACTCGGACTCCTTAAAGCCCTTGGGCGCCAATTTATAAAGCTGAAACACGCCGAACTGTTTATCTATTTCCAACGCCCGGTAAAAAGGATCCAGTAAGAACGGACCATTTACGTAGCGGTCAAGGGTCGTTTTACCACTGCGTGTAGGAGGCAGCGTGTATTCGATTACCGGAACCCCGGTGTCGAGATAGCGAATCAGCGAGATATCGTCGGCCTGGATCCACTCTTTGATACCAATACTGAGCGTCTCGGCAAAATTTGGTTCGCCCAATGCGTCGGTGGCATTGGCGATAACACGAGCGAGCTGGGGCAGGGCGTTCATGGGACAAGCTTAGCGGTATAGCGCGGTGCGGCTCAAACGAATTACTGCATTGTGATGGTCATGCGTATGGGGTAGGCGTGAGAGAGGTGCCCGCACTTTTCATAGCTTGACGCCCCTGTCCAACAGGTTCACTTTGGCTGAACAGGGCCCACGAGTTTTTGTCATGACCGAAAATCAGCTGATTTTGCATCAATACGATATTTCGCCCTTCTCCCAGAAAGCGCAAAAAATGATGGGTTTAAAGGGTCTCGACTGGTTAAGCGTTGAGATGCCGCTGATCGCACCGAAGCCCGACGTGGAGGCGCTGACCGGCGGCTATCGCGGGACGCCTGTACTGCAGGTGGGGGCGGACGTGTTTATTGACAATTGGATGATCGCGCGGGCACTGGACAGTTACGCGCGGGTAGCACCACTCAATCCCCGGGGCCCACTTGAGGCGGCCGCCGTGTATGCATGGTGTGAACGACTATTTATCCCGCTGTTGCACTCGGCATTCGCCACCTACAAAAGCCAGTGGGAGCCTGATTTTTTGGCAGACAGAAAGCGGGTGTTCCCCGATGTCGATTTTGATTCTCTGTACATCGCGGATCCCGATCGCCGCAGCCAGGTGAGCGCGTTTCTGGGCGAAGCGGCAGCGCAATTGGGTCGCGGTGCGCCTTTTCTGGGGGGTGAGACGCCTGACAGCGGGGATGTGCATGTTTGGGGCATGGTCTGGATGATCTACAGCGCGCTGCCAGATCTGGTGCCTCTGGTAGAGCGGTATGAGGAACTCACCCGGTGGCATGTGCGTATGGAAGCCCTTGGCAGGGGGCAGCGCACCGATGTCGGCTTTCAGGTTGCATGGGATGCATTGCGCGATGGGGGTTTTCAGCCCTTGCCCGAGACGCCGATGGAAGAGCCCTTGCGAGACTGGCTGGGGGCGACGGTTGCGGTGAGCGCAGGGTCGGCTGACCGCGGCGTGGCGCGGGGCAGATTCATCGCGGTCGATCAGCACCAGGTGGTCATTGCCACGACGCCCTTGGACGGTGTCGAGGCCCATGTGTGGTTTCCCCGTTTTGGGTACCACGTTGGATTAGCGAGCTGATCTCGACCCTGGCGCTGTCATGTCCCGGTTTCTGTCAACTCCAGCGGGAATTGGTAGAGCGGCTCCGAACCGGTATCAGTAACGATAAAGACGTTCTCCATATGAGAGGGCCCCAGTCCACTGCCAAAATAGAGGCAGTCAATACTGATGACCATCCCCGGCTCAGCAGTGAAGCCTTCTTTAGCGCCGTGCAAACCCGTACCGGGATATCTGACCGGGCTTTCGAGCGGTACCAGACCCACAGAGTGTGCGACCACCAGTAATTTGTCAGGTGGATCCAGTTTCTTAGCGGCCGGTATATCCCGAAATTCGCAGATTTCTGCGGTGTTGGCGCCTGCACGCAAGCGTGCAACGATGGTTTCAAACACTTCGCGCACCGCTTGATATTGATCACGATATGCTTGGGGCGCTGGGCCGATATGGGCGGTTCGATTGATATCGATCCAGAAGTTCTTATACCGTCCCTGCGTCTCGAGAATGGCGATCTCGCCGCCCACAAAGGGTCGACTTACCTCGGTGCGAAACAGATCGGGTCGAAATACCAGGTCATAAGCGCCACCGAACAACATCGGGCTGCCGGGTAGAGGGTCAACATCCCGCGAAATCATGTACTGCGCAACCTGCTTTTCGATCTCGCCCCAGGACTTACCAACGCCGAGTTGCGATAGGGTGTAAGCCATGATTTCGTCGGCTACCAGGCCGCTTTCACGCAGTAGAGACAGTTCCTCGGACGTTTTTATGGCGCGGCTGGCTAACACTACCTCCAGCGCATCCCCCCAGCTTTGGCTGGAGATGGCCTCGACTCTCATCGCCACGCGTAAATCGTCGAACAACACGCGGTTTTTAATGCCAACATGGCGGGCCAATGTCACGGCGATGGTCTGAATAATGTCGGGTTCGCAGTTGCCTTCCACCCGCTGCATCAGGGCGTTGAGCTCGATCAGCAGGTCATCGGGAAGCGCGAGGTGAGCATCTTCCGCCCGGGCGGTCTCGCAAAAATTCAGCATGTCGAAGGTAGCGATGCGCTCAAAGTGAACCGGGTACCCCCCGCGCTCAGAAACGATCAGCGAGATGATGCTCGCCTCGGGCATGATCAGCACAACGGGATAGTTTGCATCGGTGGGAACAAAAACCGCGGCGATGGGTTCAATCAGATGCCACCCATCCATTACCGAGGCAAATCCAGAGGCGTAATAGATGTTATCAGCCGTGGTCAGCAGAGCGCCCGATGCGCCGGCCTCCTTAAGCCGTGCTCTCAGGCGCCTAATTTTCTCTTGATACATTACTCTCCTCGGCGCGCAGACAGCGCGCTTGTAGGGACATTAGTTTATCAGTATTCTGAAACTTCTTGGCGTTCAGCGAGCGGGGATAGCCTCGTCACCGCTGTTGTTAGCGCCGCAATACATTAAAAAAATACAATAGGAACATGCCATGATGACCAAAACCCCACTCGGGCGGCTTCCCGCTCGCAAAATGGCGCTGTCTCTCGCCGTCGCCATCGCCTCACAAGCGCTGCCATCGCTCGCTCAGGATGATGACAAGGTCACGGCCTCGGCCCTCGCACTAGAGGAGATTGTGGTAACAGGAACCAAGCGCGCAGTCGCCCAGCAGGAGCTGGGTTTATCGGTGTCGACGCTGACAGATACCCAGATCAAGAACTCATTTATTACCGATGTGACTGCGGTCACAGAATTAGCGCCTAACGTCAACATCCTGCAGCAAAACGGTTTCAACGCCGTTGGTGGCGGTATTCGAGGTACGGGTTTCATTTCGATCTTGGTTACGAAAGACCCGTCGGTTGGCGTGACAGTAGACGATTTTGCTTTCAACCACGTGCAGTCACAGTTTGTTGAGTTGTTTGACGTTGATCAAGTAGAGGTTTTTCGCGGGCCAGCGGGGACGCTATTCGGCAAAAATACAACTGGGGGCGCAATTAATATCACAACCAAGAAGCCTCAGTTGGGGGAGTTCTTTGGTGAAGTGGATGCTCAGTACGGTCCTTACGCAAGCAATGATGGCGACGTTACGAAAGTGAGTCTGGGGCTAAATGTGCCGATCGGCGATACTTTAGCTGCGCGCATCGCGATTATTCAGGATGAGTCTGATGGCTACTATTCGAATGGAAAGCCGAATCTCGGAAATATTTTGTGCTTCGCTTGTGGCGGCGATCCAGACCTGACCGCCGCCATCTTGTCCGATTACCCTACAGTAGGAAATGGCGAGAAGATTGGTGGCAAGGACGTGCTGGCCGCCAAATTTAAAGTTGCCTGGGAACCCAACGACTTTTTTAGAGCAGACTTTACATATGAGTACGTAAAGGATGAGTCAGATACTGTTGCTGCGACGAATGAAACGCCCGGGGATGAGGGATATTTGTTCCCCCTCTTGGGCTTTCCAGGGATAGTGGACGGGGGCTGGAATGATCCGCTAGTTACCGGTCAGTCTTTCAACAATACGGTCGCAGTGAATAACGCCGCCGGTCATCAGATCGATGCAGATGGCTTGTATCTGACGATGACCTTTAACTTCGACAAGTTTACCTTGAAGTCAATTACGGGCATGCGGGACCAAGACGAAGTGCTTGCCAGTACTTATACAGGTGAGGCTTACACATCGCTCTACGACGCGAGTCGAAATAGCCAGCGGGAGCAAACGCAACAGGAATTCAGGTTTGCATCAAACTTTGATGGGCCTCTCAACTTTGTCGCGGGTGCCGCTTATTACACCGACGACGTTAATTTTGTTGTTTTTGGTGATTTGGGCTTTGTCGCCCTTGCCAATAACTTACCCGTTTACCAGCTACACTCTGCTTCCGCGAAAGCGGCTAATGCGGCGGGTTGCCCTTCGCAGAATATTTTTGAGTGTGGCGGTCTTGACATTCAGGCCTCTGATCAAGATCGCACAAGTTATG
>DFQW01000024.1 GCA_002377985.1 Halieaceae bacterium UBA3479
GCGATGAAAGGAAATGAACATGACTACTTTCAAAGAACTTGCTGAGGCATGGATTGCCTCGCGTGAGCACTGCAGCGGCTCTCTGACATCACGGGATGCGAGAGAACCCGAAAATTGAGTTAGATCAGAACACGGGCTTATCCCACCATGGAAAGAATTCCGGTAAGTCCTTGCTGACTTTTCCAGGGAATGCTGGGGCGCGTTTTTCTAGAAAGGAGTTTATCCCTTCGCTGGCGTCGGCGGAGGTTCCGGTTGCGTTAATACCGGCGGTATCGATTCTGTGTGCTTCAATGGGGTCTGATGCGCCGAGCATTTTCCACATCATGTGTCGTGTCAGGGTCACTGAGATAGAGGAGCTGCTGTCAACCATTTCGTGAGCAAGTTTTTTTGCTGCTGGCATTAGGTCTTCAGGTTCGTGGAGACTGCGAAGTAAACCCGCCTCTAATGCTTCCTCTGACCTGAACACTTTTCCTGAATAACACCATTCCAAGGCTTTACTGATGCCTACTAGTCTTGGCAAGAACCAAGACGAGCAACCTTCTGGCACGATCCCTCGAGCTGCGAATACAAAACCCATCTTGGCATTTTTTACGGCCAGCCTGAAATCAGCAGCAAGGGTGATCGTCATGCCCATACCAACGGCAGCACCATTAAAAGCGACAATCACGGGTTTTAAACATGCATAGATGCGGCGTGTAATTTCACCACCACCATCGCCTTTTTGGGTTTCTTCGAGGCGTCCCTCGTGCCCTTCCCAGGTTTTGTCACCTTGGGAAAGATCTGCGCCTGCGCAAAACGCGCGGCCCGCACCAGTGATGATGATTGCTTTAACCTCATCATCTGCGTCGGCCATATCTAGTGCGGTAAATAGTTCATCAAACATGGGACCGTTAAAAGCGTTCATTGCCTCGGGTCGGTTAAAGGTAATAGTCAGCACATTGTCTTCTATCTCATAAAGAAGTGCTTCAAAGGTCATTTAGTAGCTCCGGGGTAATTGAATATTTTGTATCAAAATTTACTTCATTGTAGAGAGAATAAAGCCAAATAAGCGTTTTAAAGGCCCAAACGAGCTATTGTTTTCTCGCGAATACCCCGCTTAAAGATCTTACCGGTCGCCCCTCTTTCAAGCTGTTCATTCTGAACTGCAATATGGGATGGAACCTTAAAAGCGGCTAAATGTGCGGCGATATACTCGCGAAGCTCTTCTTCGCTTACATGTTCCCCAGGCACTAACATAATGGTTGCCGCTAACGCTTCTCCCAGGCGTTCATCAGGCACGCCATAACAGGCGACCTCCATAACGCTCGGATGTTGATGGATGATTTGTTCAACTTCGGTGACAGAGATGTTTTCACCACCGCGAATGACGATTTCTTTCAGCCTATCAACGATCCATAAAAACCCGTCTTCGTCCATTAGCCCGATATCGCCGGTGTGAAGCCACCCATTGACAAAATCTTCGCCGGTCTTTTCAGGCTGGTTCCAATAACCTCGGATGTTGGAGGCGCTCTTAATGAGTATTTCACCACGCTCACCCTGAGCTTGCTCTTCACCCGATTCATCAACAACCTTCATCTCAACGAGAGGATATGTTGGTTTTCCCGCACTCCCAGGCTTGATTAAATAGTTGGTTCCACTATTTATCGCGCCCATCCCATTCGTTTCTGTCAGCCCATACCCGTTTGCTGGAACAGATTTGGGAAACTTCTGTGTCATCAAACGAACTTGCTCGGGTGGTCGGGGCGCGCCGCCTGAGCCAAGCGAGACCAAGGACGATATGTCGTACTCATCGACGTCAGGGTGGCTTACGATTTCCCAAGACATGGTTGGGACACCGGTAAAACCTGTGACTTTTTCATCCTGTATAAGCTGCAAAGCACGGGTTGGGTCCCATTTGTGCATCAAAATGAGCTTGCGTCCTATGGGCAACGAAATGAGAAAGACAGCGTTACAACCGGTAACGTGAAACAGTGGGACCGACACAAGCATGACCGGTTGCGGTGGGTTTGCCTCTGGCGTAATACCCTGTTTTTCCTTCTTTTGTGTTTGAACAGCAACACCTGCAAGGGTGACAAGGGTCCAGGTCTTGATGACGCTCAAAATAGCAAAATGCGTTGATACCGCGCCTTTCGGATGCCCAGTTGTGCCAGAGGTATAGAGGATCATCGCGTCATCAAGCTCGCTCACCCCCTCGTCGGGAGCCGGTTGATCTGTGAAATCGGCCATAACCTCTTTGTAATGACTGACGCCAACCGGTTGATCACCTTCGCAGCGAACCGCAATCACTTGTAACTTGTTTTGGTTGATGAGCGGCGTCAACCGCTCAACCCGCTCTCTGTCGGCGATGACGATATGCGCACCGCAATCATCTAAAGCAAATTTTAGCTCTTCAGTCGTCCACCAGCCGTTCATGGGAACGATAACAGCACCCATCGCAGTGGCGGCAATATAGCTGATACACCACTCCGGGTAGTTGCGCATGATGAGCGCTATGCGATCGCCTTTCTTAACACCGTATTTTTCCTTCAACATGGCGGCGAGATTCCAGGCTTCCTGAATTCCTTCGGCATACGAATAGCGCTCACCTTCATAGACCAAAAAGTCCGCCGCGCCGTGCATCGAGCAAGAGGTATACACATCGCGCAAACTGGACTCGCGTTTTTCAAAAACGCGGTAGCTCACCCCCTCAATTTCTTTATTCGTAACCGCAAGATCAGTACCCGGGGCGCTCATAGTGGCGATCATTTTTTCAATTGAATCGTCGAGCTCAAGGCTATCGAAATCCGGACTGGTCATTTTTTAACTTCCAGGGGTCAGTCGTCATAGAAATCCGTGAACACGGACCATCAAATAGCTTCGCTTATATTCTGTAGACCTTCGCGGCCGTGCCATAAAACATGGCGTGTTTCTCATCCTCTGAGAAGTCCATCACTATTTTCTTCATCCCATTCCACATCACGTGATAGCTGATGGACAATTTATCCACCGGAAAATTACTTTCGAACATGCAGCGGTCTGGCCCGAAGCATTCGATAGCGTGTAAGTAATATCGCCGCTGCGCTGCGCAAAACTCGTCGGAACTCGGCGGCAAGTCACGATCATGCCAGCCGAAGCCATTGTCGATCATAGCCAAGCCACCCAATTTGGCGACGACGTTAGGGCAGTCAGCTAGCCGTTCGATATCCCGCTGCCATTGAGAAAAAATTTCATCTTGCTTGCCAGCATAGGCGCCCACGCCAAGCGGAGAGCCGAAATGGTTCAACACCATTGTGGTCTCGGGGACCGCACGCGCCAACTCAAGAAAGTCTGGATTTTGCAGAAAGAAGTGCCAGGCATCAAAGCTATACCCCATGCGCCCAAGGGTACGCACACCCGACCTAAAACCCTCTCCTGAATAAGGACAGGGTTCGGTACTGGCAGGGTTGGACAAGGAACCCGTGGTATCGGAAGGGCCCATATGACGAATACCTTTGAACAACCCTTGGCCCGCTTCTTCATGAGCCTGCAAGACCTCCTCGACGGCCTCCCCCAGCGCCATATCAGCATGGCTCACGATAGCGGCGATGGTGGGTTTGTCAGCGTCGGCCCTACTTGCTTCCGCCACTTGCACCACATACTCAGTCTCACCGACGGGGCGCAATGCTTCCTTCCCCTCTTGTCGGTAGTTTGAGTGGCAGTCAATGAATACCGTCTTCTCAATATGATGATGACCACCCGACCCAGATTGAGTATCGGCCCACAGATCAGCCAACTCGTAACGGCCCCACGGCGTGGGTACCGTCCACAAGTGATGATGAGTATCAATAATCTTTCGGTCCGGCTCGATGATCTCTTCCATCACCAAAGCCAGCCACTCAGCGGCATCGCTTCGAAGCATATTGTCTTCCTTGTTTCTCTATGTGTGACCTGTCCAACTTCTTTTTTGTTGTCAGACTTAGGCCCATAAGCTCAGCAACACTCTCAAGAGATTGAATGCACCACTCGCCCTATTTTCAAATGACCTAATACCCCTGAACGGCCCCGTAGCGGTTGCGATGGAACGCGCTATTGCCAAGCGCATATTCGCAAACCCGAGATCGCTTTATAAAGAAACCAATCTCGTATTCGTCAGTCATGCCAATACCGCCATGCATCTGAATGGCTTCGGCGCTCACCAGATGATACGTGTAGTTCAGTGTGGCTTTAGCCAAGCTGGCTAGCTGCGCAACCTGGCCCGTGTCATCATCCAGAGCTGACAAGGCTTCCAGCACGACGGATTTTGATAGTTCAACTTCACAGAACATTTCCGAAGCGCGGTGTTTTAATCCCTGAAACGAACCGACGGGCACACCAAATTGCTCGCGCTCTTTTAAATACTCCATTGTTCTTTCAAAACACTCCTTAACACCGCCTAACATTTCGGCTGATAGAAGAATACGGCCGGTATCGAGAACTTTGTCCAAGACATCGGCTGCCTTGTCCACTTCTCCAAGCACCACACCCTCAGCACTTTCAAACTCGATGTTTGACGCGTTGCGGCTATCAACCATAAGCGTTCGGGTAATGCTGACGCCTGATGCGTCGCCGTCTACCAATATAAGGGTCAACCCGTTACGGTCACCGCTCTTGCCGGAAGTTCTGGCAACAACGACAATCTTGTTTGCAACATGCCCATCTAGGACAAATTTCTTGGATCCTGACACCTTATAGCCGGCACCCGATTTTTCAGCCTTGGTGTTAGATCCATAGGGACTGTGATGCTGCGTTTCTTCCAGAGCTAAAGCCAGCAACAGGTCACCACCAGCGATTTGGGGGAGCAACACCCTCTTTTGCTCTTCGCTACCAGCATGCAATATCGCGCTGGCACCCAGCACAGCCGCGCTAAACAAGGGTGACGCAGCCAGAGTGCGGCCACATTCTTCCATCACAACCCCCATGCCCAGATAGCCAAAGCCCGACCCCCCAAACTCCTCAGGAATTGCAATACCTGCCCAGCCCAACTCCACCATTTGTTGCCAGATCGCAGGGTCAAATCCCAGCTCACTTTTATTGTCACGCAAACTCCGAAGCTGCGAAATCGGTGCATTGTCGGTGCAGAAGCTTTTTGCCGCCTCCCTCAACATATTTTGTTCTTCGTTTAACACCAGTGGCATAGCTGAGTTGCTCCTTATCTTTCATTCAAATCCACAAAACGGGTACTGACCGCCCGACCATTTAACGACCGACGAAATTGCCCGGGCGTCGTTCAGCCACGGCCTTTATGCCTTCCTTAAAATCTTCCGTATTGCGCTGCCACTGCTGCTCTCTATTTTCGTGATCGGTGCGTTGAATTATTTTTTCGACCAAACCTTGGCGCATGGTGGCGCGCACAGACACCACTGCCAGGGGAGCGTTGACGGCTATTTCTTCAGCGAATGCTATGGCTTTTTCGCGCACCTGCTCTTGCGGCACCAAATCATCAACCAACCCACACTGGAACGCTTGCTCACCTTTAATCCGGCAGCCGGTGTAAAACATTTGCTTCGCTTTTTGCTGACCAATCAGTTCTGGCAGTGTCACGGTTAAGGCAAAGCCAGGATGAAAGCCCAATTTAACAAAATTAGCTGAGAAGCTTGCTTGGGCGCAGCTCACCCGAAAGTCAGGGACCAATGCCAGCCCTAGCCCACCACCAATGGCTGCCCCATGAATGGCGCCGACGACAGGCGTTTTACAATCGAACAAGCGCGCCGCCTCAACATATAAAGGGCTGGGAGCATCCGGGTCACCCACATCCTGCTCTGACGGCTTGGACGAGAAATCAGCACCGGCACAAAATGACTTGCCCGCAGCAGCCAACACAATGGCTCGACATTCCGGATTGTCATCTAGGCTCTGGAAAGCTTCCACCAGATTTTTTATGAGAGCCACATCAAAAAAATTGTGTGGCGGGCGTTGCATCTCTACCACGGCGACATGGCTGTTTAAGCTGATGCTCACATCACCAATAATTGTTGTCATAACAGGCTTTCCTTTTTTACGAACTCATATGCCGGGCAACTGATAGAAATGGTCTCGCTCAAATGAAACTCTCTAAGGTTGCAGAACATTTTCGATGCGATATGCCCGCGCTGCTGCACCAGAAAACAAATCTGTCTTCTCAGTTGCGGATGTTCCCGCCGAGATGCGCTTGAAGGCATTCCATAAGACCTGATAGCTGCACCAGCGTTTTTGCACGGGAAAGTTGGACTCATACATAGAACGCCGAGGACCGAAGGCATTGATGCACGTCTCCATCCAAGGGCGCCAAGCCGCCGCCACTTCCTTTGACCCTGGTGGCAGACTTCGGTCACCATCGTAGCTCGGCATACGGATCGGCAAAGCGCCAAGTTTTACGAACACGTTGCCACGCTCGCTAACACGCACAATATCGCTCTTCCATGCATCAAAAACCTCATCCGTTTTGCCCCGATAGGGACCGCCAAGGATCGGGCTTCCGACATGGTCGAGAATAATCGTCAACTCTGGGAATGAATCTGCAAGCTGTGCAACTTCGTCGAGTTGAGGGTGATAAAGCCAACAGTCCAGCGATAACCCCATCTTGCTCACAATGGCAACCGCTTGTCTGACACGGGGGTCTAGCAATAAGTGTGGCTGGGCTGCGAAGTTCTGAATTCTATCGTCCCCGTGCCAGCCGGAGGACAGCCTGACCCCCCGGAAGCGGCCACCGGACGCCTCTATATGTTGCTCCAATATTGGCTCAACAGCATCACCCAAGGTGAGATCAACATTGCCGAACATCACATCGCAAGCGCGAGTGGTACCGAACCCGCCGCTGGCGCTCATCGCCGCCTGCCCTCGAACAAACTCCGTTTCGCCCAGCGAGCGGTATTCATCAGCACCGTCCTTGCGGTACATCGAATGGCACTCGGCATAAACTGTGGCCACGATGTTGTGGCCGCTGGCCAGGTCAGCTGCGAGCTCCGGCATAAAGTAGGGATGCCCACCGTGCATCCATAAATGGTGATGCGGGTCAATAATCGGTAGTTCGGGCTCGATAATGTCCTCTTGCACCAGCGAGAGCCATTGGTCGTCAGGCGCTGTCATACCTTCGTTTGTAGCCAAGTCGCTCACCTTCATTGGTCGTAATCATTCTCGAACCTAGCCAAACACCCGCAATAGAAGGGGCCAACCAAGGTACGGGTTTTCCGGCAGCAGCTTGCTGGAACGCTTATTGGACTGTCCATCCACCATCAATGGGCGTCGCAACACCCGTCACGTAGCTCGACTGCTCCGACAACAACCAGGCGACAACATCCGCAACCTCTCCCGGACCGGCAATACGGCCCATCGGAATGGCCCCTGTGACGAAGTTACGTGTTTCGACGGTCGCCCCAGCGGCTTGATCGAACATTGGCGTATCAATAAATCCTGGACAGACCGCATTGACGCGTATGTTTTGTGGGGCATACTCAAGCGCAGCTGATTTCGTCAGACCAATCACGCCATGCTTGGCCGAGTTGTATGCGGCCGCTTGAGGTAAGGCAATCAAACCACAGATAGAGGAGGCA
Organism: Halieaceae bacterium UBA3479; assembly: GCA_002377985.1. GTDB lineage: Bacteria > Pseudomonadota > Gammaproteobacteria > Pseudomonadales > Halieaceae > Luminiphilus. Next base: position 7,527 of record DFQW01000024.1, read on the forward strand.
TTAACAATGCTCCCTCCAGATTCTTGCTGAATCATCTGCGCGATCTCAGCTTGGACGCAACTAAATACTCCCGTGAGATTAACCGCAAGAACGCGTGCCCACTCCGCCATGTCAATGTCAGCCAGCAGAGTCGTCGGCCCTACAATGCCCGCATTGTTGAAGGCGCCGTCCAGCCGCCCATGCTCGGCGACGATTGCGGTGACGGCGGCTGCCGCAGCGCCTTCTTCTGCAACATCGAGTTCAAGCACTTCAGCGCTGCCGCCTGCTTTCTGAACCTCAGCGACAACCTCTCCGGAAAGCTCAACTTGTGTATCCGCCACGATAATATGCGCACCATCGCCCGCGAGGCGATTGACAGTTGCACGGCCAATACCGCTCGCTCCACCCGTAACCAAAATTACTTTGTCAGCTAAACTCATCTTCGTTCCCTAACTATGTTCAGTGCCCTTCGTCAAACACTTGTCGCTAAACTGATGCAGCCCGGCAGCATTCTTGTTTCAGCGCCCCACACTTCAGATGCACGCGTGTTGTGAGACGCGCTCTTACCTAAAATGAATGCCCTTATAGTCGTTGGCCGTCACCTCATATAAAATCTCGGCATATCGCGGCACACCACCGTTGTAGATGTTGTACCGGGTCTTGCCATATTCGTGACCCTCGACGTTTGAGTTGTACCCGGTGAAAAAACTCTTCGCATTGCGGAGCAGTGCACCTTCATACATCTCTTTGACGTGCGCGACCCACTCCGCCTCAGCTGCGTCGTCAATATCAAACCGTTGGTGACCGTGCGCCCACATGTACTCAAGAAGAGGCGTCACCCAATCGACACTTTGCTCCGCGCTGCGGGGGAAATTCGCCGCCGAGGTCTGCGGTCCCATCAGCATCAGGAAATTCGGAAACCCGCCGATCGTCGTGCCCAGATAGGTCACAGGGCCGGTCGCCCATTTATCACGCAGTCGTTCACCGCCAACCCCTTGAATGTCTATCTGATCGAAGGCGCCGGTGAACGCATCAAACCCCGTAGCATAGACGATGACATCGAACTCGAACGACCTCTCGCTGGTTTCAAGTCCTGTGGGCGTAATACGAACAATTGGGGTCTCAGCAGCATTTACAAGCTCGACATTGTCGCGGTTGTAAGTTTCAAAATAACCCGTCTCTAGGGGCAATCGCTGGACACCAAAGCCATGGTCCTTGGGAATAAGCTGTTCGGCAATTGCAGGATCGTTCACCCGCCTACGAATGCGTTCGGCGATATAGTCAGACATCTCCGCGTTCGCTCTTTCATCGAAAAATATCTCGAAAAAGTTTTGTATCCAGATACCAAAACCCGGCTCATCATAAAGCCTGTCCCACAGTTCGCGCCGTTTCTCTGGACTCACATCGTAGAAACTGCGGGGGTCTGGCTCATGCACAAATCCGCCGGGACTGCGCGCGCATGTGGCAAAGATCTCGTCATAACGCTCACGTATCGCCGCCATCTCTGACTCAGAGATGGGTGCATTGTTTAACGGTGCTGCCCAATTTGGACGGCGTTGGAAGACGGTCAGGTGCTCAGCCGCTTTGGCAACCTCAGGGATGATTTGAATCGCTGTTGCGCCGCTACCAATGACGGCAATGCGTTTGCCCGTTAAGTCGAGGGGCTCGTGAGGCCAATGGGCGGGATGAAATGATGGCCCCTTAAAACTGTCCATGCCTTCGAATTTGGGCAACGTTGGCGTCGATAAAGTCCCCACCGCCGTGATGACGAAACGGGTCGCTATTTCGCGTCCGTCATCGAGCCGAATAGTCCAGATGTTTGCCCCCTCATCGAACAGCATTGCTTGGACCCGACAGCCGAACTGCATGTATTTTCGCAGATCAAACTTATCCGCTACAAAGTTGAGATATTTCAGGGTCTCGGGCTGTGGTGAGAATTTTTCAGTCCAGTGCCACTCATCAAGCACCTCCTGGGAAAAAGAGTAGCCATAGGAATAGCTCTCTGAATCAAACCTCGCGCCGGGATATCTATTGTTATACCAGGTGCCGCCGAGATCCGCGTTGGCGTCAAGCACCGTCGCGCGCACCCCGAGATCGGCTAAGCGCTTAATCTGGTAGATGCCTGATACGCCCGCTCCGATGATAACCACCTGATAATCGAGGTGATCGTCGATAGTCGCAATGTCTTTTGTCTCAAGCGTCTGCTCTGCCATGGTGATCTCAAATTGGTTGAAAAATTTCAAAAGCTCGTAGCACAGGGTGTGATTTGGCGTCCTAATCAGGTAAACCCAGAACACGTTTCGCGATAATGTTGAGCTGAATCTCAGCGGTTCCGCCCGCAATCGTTAACGACTTGTTTTGAAGCCAACTGCGCGTGTGCTTTAATGCTTCTTTCGGGATCTCTTCGCTTTCCCAACCCAAGCCGTTAAAGCCCAGGGCTCCCAGATGCAGTTCATCGCGCTCTTGCTTTAGACGTGTCCCGATCAGCTTCACAACGGACGATGTGAAACCCGGCGAGCGCGCCTGTGCTTCTTCGATCGCACGGCGTTGAGTCAACTCAAAGGCCCGCCACCGCATTTGCCATTTCAGCAGGTCCGCCCGCTGATCAGGATCTAGGACACGACTTGAGTCATCTTCTGTAGGTAACAAGTCGCTAAAGACCTCCGGCAGCGGGGCGTCAGCAACGCGCCCCTGAGTACCCGAAATATTAATGCCAGCATGTGTGGAGCGTTCGTACTGCAAGAGCCGCTTGCCTACACTCCATCCTTGATTAACCGGACCGATAATATCGTTGGCGTTAGCGGTCGCGTTTTCGAACAGCGTTTCATTGAACGGGCTGTCCCCACTGATCAGTCGAATTGGCCGCACCTGTACACCGGGCTGGTCCATATCGACGAGGATGAGACTAATGCCATCATGTTTTGGGGCGGTAGGGTCTGTCCGAACCAGGGCGAAGATGTAGTCGCCATGCATGGCATCAGATGTCCAGGTTTTCCGTCCGTTGATGATGTAGCGATCACCATCACGCTCGGCTTTCGTGCTGAGACTGGCCAAGTCAGAACCGGCACCTGGTTCGGAGTAGCCCATGCACCAGCCTCCGTCGCCACGCGCCATGCCTGGTAACCATCGCGCCTTCTGCTCATCTGTGCCGAATTCCAGAATGGTGGGGCCGATATAGTTAACGCCTCGGCCAATCAGAGGCGAGCGGGCGTTGATGCGCTGTAGTTCTTCAAGAAGGATCAGATATTGCGCTGAATCGAGTTCGGCACCGCCATAAGCTTTGGGCCACGTGGGTACGGTCCACCCTTTGGCTGCCATATTTTCCAGCCACACGCGGCTGTCCTTCGGCAGATCGACCTTGCGACTACCCCAAGGTATAAGGCCAGGCCCGCGGGCGCCGGGAGGACAATTCTCCTGCAGCCAGGCGCGAGTATCAGCCCGGAATTCTGCTGTCTCAGGCATCTTCTTCCTTCCATTCAAATACACAAGTAAAGCCCGGTCGATGCCGGGCTTCTCAACTTTATCCGTTTATAGGAATCTCAAAACTTCAAGGTTCCCCGAACGCCAAAGACGGCTCCTTCGTCCATAAAAAAGGTATGGCTGCCAGCCAAAACCGGCGTATCGAAGCTTCCCTGAAGCGCCGCTTCATCAAAGATATTTCGACCGTAAGCCATCACCTCCCAATTTTGACCAATCAAACCGATGCGGGCATTGACCTTGGTGTAAGAATCAATCACGTCATAGGGGTCTGCATCGCCGGCTGAGTCGAACTCACTGCGGTAATTCACGTCAACGCCGCCAAACCACTCGAGGTTGCCCATGGGAATGCGAACATCGATAAAAGCGTTACCGCTCCAATCCGAGGCAAGTACCGTTCGAGTGCCGGTCAAGTCATTACCGGTCGCACCCGCAGGACTACCACAGGCGCCGTCGGCATCCAACTGAATCGCCGTACAGGGTCCGTCCTTGAAGTCACCGTAAGAGGCATCAAGGTATGCGGCATTAACACCCACACGGATGGCGTCGGTCATCTGGAACAACCAATCGACCTCGATACCCTCAACCTCAGACGAGGCCGCATTCTTCACTGAGAAGCTAATACCCTGAAAGATTGACGTCTGGAGATCATTGTACTCCGAGTAAAACGCGGCCCAGTTCAAACGCATACGGCCATCCATGAACTCGTGCTTACCACCAATCTCGATAGACTCTACGGACTCATCGTCAAACTCAAAGTCCTCGTTGGGTACGGTCGAGACAAAGCCGTTGGCCTGAAAGCCATTGTCGACAGCGGGCGGGATGGGTGGCACGCCGGCTGGCAAGTTACCGGGGTTGCCATCGTCCGCAGCACTGAAACCACCGGACTTAAAGCCTTCGGAATATGTGACGTAGAGCATGGTATTGTCGCTGACGTCCCACTGTAGATTCATCGAGGGTGAAAAATCGTCGGTTTTCCGGCTACCGGTCCAGTACTTGTTGTAAGTGTTAAAACTGGATGCATAGACCACTGCGAGCCAATTGTTATAAGCGCCACACTGGCCCATGACCCCGCCCTCGAGGTTACCCGTAAGACCACAGAGGCTGTCACCCAGCTTCTGATCACTAATGGCGTCCTTCTCTTCCTCGGTGTAACGCACACCCACAGTCAAACGCAACGCGTCGGTCAGGTCGTAGGTGCCTTGGGCGAACAACGCCCAGGAATCCGTGTCCTGCTTGAACGCATGGTTCCGGGATGTTTGATTAGCTGTATAGACCCCATATCCCGGAATACCATTCAGAGGACTGTCTGCTGTCAGCAATGTCAGCAAATTCTGCGGCATAAAAGGGGCGTTGGCGGGATCACCGGTTACGGCCAATGCGAGGAAGGTTGGGAAAAGGCCGTCGAAGTTAGTATCAAGCATCACCTGACCTTGCATATCGAACTCATTCTGGTCGATATAACCGCCCAAGGTGTATGAAAAACGATCTCCAACGTCCGCGGACCATCGAATCTCTTGACTGAACTGCTCAAAGTCGTGGATATCTGACCTGTCAATAAACTGCAGAGGTAACCAGTCCACGTCCACATCATCGAAGTACTCATACGTCGAGAAACCGGTCACCGAGGTCAGCGTGCCGCCACCGATCTCCCAAGTCAGGTTCAGCGAGAGATTTTCGATTTCGTCGTCGCTACTATCGGGTTTCTTGCCGATACCGAAGCCGTCTTCCTGGCTCTGACCGTAGTTGTTGTCCTTGTAGGTGGTGAAGTCCTGCCCTGCAATAGCCGGGAAGTCGGGAAAGAAAATGTCCATGATGTTATAGGCGGTATCTGCGAAGTCGCTGCGGTTAGGCACCTGAGCATTTCTCTCAGCTGGGCTGAGGTAGCGCCATGTTGCACTGGCAGCACCGTCCCGCTCTCGCTCCATGAAGGTATACTTCAAATTTGCCGAGAACGAATCACTGGGCTCCCATAACAGGGTCAGTCGACCACCAAACTCGTCAATAGCACCCTCATCTTCTTCAAGATAGGCGTTGTAGACATAACCGTCCGTCTCTCGGCCACGTAGCGCCAAACGAGCACCAAATGTCTCTCCACCGCCTTGGATAAACCCATCTACGATACTGCCGCCGTTTTCCTCAACCGACACATTGATCTCACCGGAGGCCCCTTCGCCAAGAACCGGCGACGCGCTGGTGATGTTGATAGCACCAGCAACTGTGTTCTTGCCAAACAGCGTACCCTGAGGGCCTCGCAGTACCTCCACCCGCTCTACATCCATCACAGCAGATCGGTACTGGCGAGCACGTCCCATGTAGACCCCATCCAAGTACATGCCGACCGACTGTTCAAAGCCACGGTTATTGCCTGAACCGATGCCGCGCATGTAAATTTGAGTAGTCACCGGCGCCTCAGCGATGTGCAGGCTCGGGACAAAGTCCGCCAAGGCCGCGAAATTCATGATCGTATTGTCCTGAATCTTGTCGCCGCTCAGGGTGCTGATGGAAATCGGCACATCCTGGAGGCTCTCTGCGCGCTTCTGCGCCGTTACAATAACTTCTTCCAGCTGCGCCTGTGCCGTCAACCCAACTGGCAGTAACGCAGCGGCAACCAGTCGGCAAAGTGTTTTGCGTGATGACTTCATCTTGGATAGCTCTCATGTTGTGCGCGTTGTGTAGCGCTATATTTTTTAGCTTATTGATAGGCGCAAAAACGCCTACATTTCGAATACAAAAGTAGCGGCGTGATCGTCACTTGGTTTGGAAAGGAATTTACTATTTTTATTTTATGATGATAATTCTCGAATTATGATCAACACCTTTACGTTTTTCGGAAAAGTAAAGAATGGACAACCTCAAGACCATGCGGCTCTTTCTAACCGTTGTGCAAGCCAAGAGTCTCTCTGGTGCCGGTCGACAATTTGGGCTCGCGCCAGCAAGCGTGTCCCGGCAAATCACAGCATTGGAAAACGATCTTGGGGTTCGGCTCCTGAATAGAACCACGCGACGGCTCTCTCTCACCGAAGCCGGAGAGGCCTATCTGGAACACGCAGAACGCTTGCTCCAAGATTTCGACGAGTTACGCGATGCGGTCAGCCAACTGTCGGTACAGCCTCGCGGGACTCTCCGCATTCTATCGCGCGTTTCCCTCGGCACGCAGCACGTGGTGCCGCTCATTCCGACATTCCAGGCTCAATACCCCGATCTCAAAATCGATCTGTGGTTGACCGACATCGATCACGATTTATCAGAATACGGAGTTGATCTGGCAATTCGGACAGGAAACCTAGCCGATTCCACGCTCATTGGTCGGCGTCTCGCGTCCAGTCCGCGCGTGGTCTGCGCCACCCCCCAATATTGGAAACAGCATGGCAGACCGACGACACCAGAAGATCTCCAAGATCATAATTGTCTGACTTATCGCTTCGAATTCGGAGCCACCGCAGCTTTGTGGCAGTTTCGCACCGATGAAGGCCACGCCATTGATGTTCAGGTTGCGAGTAACTTTCAGACAAACAATGGCCAAGCCTTGCGCTTGGCGACCTTGTCCAGCCAGGGAGTCGCCCTGCTACCAGCCTGGTCAGTGAAGGAACATCTCATGGAGGGAACCTTGGAACGCGTCTTGTCGGATTACCAAACGACTGTTTCCGATCTAGATTCCGGAATCTATGCGGTCTATCTCAGCCGGCGGAACCTGCCGGTAAAAACCCGCCTTTTCATCGATCACCTGAGTACTGAATTTAGCAAGCATGACTGGGCCTAATTTCAGGGCACCGCCGCCCGCATTATCAATCAGTCCACTTGTAAACTTGTCTCCGCCACGGCACATGTAGGGGTGGTGTCAGACTAATGCGAACCAGTCTCCAGCATCCAATTCGGTACTGACAAGTTAACTCAATGTGATGGGCTGGCGATACACAAGTTGGGCCAGGCCGACCGGAAAGGCGTCATCAGGCCCCACTTTGAGTGTTATTCGTAAGGGTTTTCTGCTTGTGATACCCACTTTTCGAACAAGAATAAGTTAACTTGTCAGTACCCACTGCGGCTAAGGCAACGCAAACCACCGCAATCTCTCTGCTTCGCCCGACAGATTGGGAGTTGTATCGTGTTGTTTAGGGCTTAAGTTCGTCATATCCCGCTCGGCCTGAGCCAGCAGGTCGTCCAACGCCCAGCGTGACGGTAGCATGCCCTCCTTCGACTCCAACCGGTCAAAAGATAAGTCATCCAGACTAACCGGCAACGACCTGGCTTTATTACGAAACCGCCATACGCCACTCTCCGCATCGAATGCGTAATGAGGCAACATTCGCCAACCGTGTTTTGCCACTAATTCAATCGCGCCCAACAGATAATCAAAGTCTGCCTCGCTGATAAAGTAATTGAAGTTGAGGCGCACCCAACCCGGGCGCAGGATCATATTGCCAGCGGCAATTTGGGCTTGTATAGCGCGACTATCGCTCATATTAATGCCCAGCAACGAGTGCCCATATGGACCGGCGCAGGAACAGCCACCCCGCGCCTGTATGCCGAACAAATCATTTAACAGCGACACTACATAACCATAATGCAAGTCTTGATCGCCTCGCTTAAACCGCAACGACAAGATTGACAATCGCGGTGCGTCGAGAGGACCAAGAATTTCGAGATTCTCACACCGCGAGAGCCTTTCAATTGCGCGGGAAACAAACCCGTGCTCGCGGCGCGCGATCTCGTCTATACCCACATCCTGCTGTAGCTTAAACACCAAACCTGCGCGGATTGATTCCACAATGCCGGGCGTTCCTCCCTCTTCGCGGCGCTCAGTGTTGGCAACATAGTGGTGATCTTCCGGACTGACGTACGTTACGGTGCCACCGCCCACGACGGCAGGCACAGCGTTGTTGAGTAATTGCTCCTTAACGATCAATACCCCCGGAGTACCAGGACCACCGATGAATTTGTGCGGAGACACAAACACGGCGTCAAGCGGACAGCGGCCATTCATGTCAATGCGAACATAGGGTGCTGCGGCAGCATAGTCCCAGAACGACAGCGCGCCATAACGTTGCAAAATCGAGGTCACTCTCGGCACATCGGTTTTTATTCCGGTGACGTTTGACGCAGCGGAGAAGCTTCCGATTCGCAGCGGCCGATCGATGTACTGTTTGAGAGCGTCCTCTAGCGCAAAGAGGTCGAGCTGGCCTTTAGTGTTCAAGGGAATTACCACGGTGTCGGCAATGCTCTCGCGCCAAGGCAACTCATTAGAGTGATGCTCGTAGGGTCCAATAAAAACCACTGGGCGATCGTCCGCCGGAATAACACCGTCCAACCCAAGCTCATTTGGGACGTTCTGGCGCAGTCGCAGGTTGAGCAGGTCAATCAGCTTGTTAATCGCCGCCGTAGCGCCGGAACCGCAGAAGATCACTTTGTCTCGGTGAGTACCATTGACTGCCCGTCGGATAATCTCCCGGGCCTGTTCTCGTAGCACCGTAGTCTGGGCACCCGTGAAGGAGGTCTCGGAATGAGTGTTGGCGTAATAAGGCAACACCGCGTTGCGAATGAAATCCTCAATAAAGCTCAGCGAACGCCCCGACGCCGTGTAATCCGCATAAATCAGCGGCCGAAGACCGAAGGGTGTCTCTATGGCGGCGCAATCACCAATAATCGAGTCACGGATTTTCTGAATGAGGTGCGACACGGGTCAGTCCAGGCGCCTGCGAGGGAGCAAATCGCAATCATAGTGCCGAACATGTCAAACATTGTTCCTTTTTGTTGTTAGTTTCTTATTTAAATCGGCATATAATTTCTTAATAATTAGCATTTAAGAAATTTTGTGCTTTATATCGCTTGGTTATGGACAAGACTGACCGCAAGTTGCTGTTTCACATGCAGGGAGACGCCTCCCTATCGGTAGGAGAGCTCGCGAATCGGATTGGCATCTCTAAATCCGCTTGCTGGCGCCGAATCCAGAAACTCGAAGCCGACGGTACTATCCGCAAGCAAGTCACCCTGATAGATCCCGCAGCGCTCGGTGTGCCGCTCACCGTTTTCATTTCTGTGCGGACTAACCAGCACAACCAGAGCTGGGCCGAAAATTTCAAAGCAGTGGTCGAGAAGATTGCTGGGGTTCTCGAGGTATACCGCATGGGTGGCGAGATCGACTACTTGATCAAGGCCGCTGTAGAGGACATGCCCGGCTACGACAGACTTTATCAGGAGCTGATTAAGGCCGATCTCTTTGATGTAAGCGCGAGCTTTGTAATGGAGGAGCTCAAACAAACCACCGAGCTACCAATACCCCTGAAATAACCAGCTCGGGCCTGTGTTTGCAGAGTTATTCGAGTGCACCCTACTCTACTCCAGATAGTAGAGGTCGGCGACGTCGATTGAACACGCATCGGCTCTGTCTAACGCAAGCGCCTATAACTTCACTGGTCGGGGTGTTTTAAAACAATCCTCGGATAACCAGCTGATGTCCGACTTTATGGCCGACAGCCTGAGGCGGGTTTATCCAGTGCTATAGCAGTACCAGTTCAGGTGATAACCGGCCGGCGCCAAATTCCTCTGGGTTGATTCGGCGCGGTGCTTTTGCCCGCCGTGACGGCTCAGCATTCGCATTTTGGCCTTCACCGTGGGGTTGCGGGGACAGCAAAGCGATCTGTGGCGGCGACCAGCGCCCTCGTGTTGCCGGAATCAAAGGCCGAGTGACCGGCATCCGGTATCAGCTGGAAGTCGGCTTCGGGCCAGGCCCGGTGCAGGTCCCAGGCGGTGACCGCCGGACACACCACGTCATAACGCCCCTGCACGATGATGGCCGGAATGTGGCGAATGCGATCGATGTTCTCCAGAAGCTGATTGGGTGATTCGAAAAACCCGCCATTGACGAAGTAATGGCACTCGATGCGCGCCATGGCCAGTGCAGCATCGGGCGCATCTAGCTTATCCATAAAATCCTGATTCTGGATCAGGAAACTCGCCGAGGCTTCCCAGACCGACCATGCCCGCGCCGCGGCCAGCCGGATGGCTTCGTCGTTGCTGATCAGGCGGCGGTGAAAGGCGTTAAGTAAATCGCCCTGCTCTTCCTTGGGAATAGGGGCCAAGTAGGCCTCCCAGCTGTCGGGGTACAGCGCGCTAGCCCCCTCCTGGTAAAACCAATGGATTTCTTCCGGCCGCAACAGGAAAATACCCCGCAAGACCAGTTCAGTCACCGCCTCGGGATGAGCCTGAGCGTAGGCGAGCGCCAGGGTGCTGCCCCAGGAGCCACCAAATACCAGCCAACTATTGATACCCAACTCCCTGCGCAATGTTTCCATGTCGGCCACCAGATGCCAGGTGGTGTTGGCTTCCAATGAAGCGTGTGGTCTCGATCGACCACAACCCCTCTGATCGAACACTACAATGCGGTACCGCTCGGGGTCGAAGAACTGCCGTGCTTCGGGGGATGACCCACCGCCCGGACCGCCGTGTACAAACACACAGGGCTTACCGTCAGGGTTACCTGACTCTTCAAAATAGATTTCGTGGCCGTCACCGACGTCCAGCCAGCCTGAGCGAAAAGGTTCAATAGGGGCGTAGAGGGTTTCCATGGACTTGCTCGTCATTAGGGTTAATGATGATGTTTGTGCTGTTGGAGTGACCTGAAGACTGGCCGCAATAGTGATGGGAATCATCGGTCGCCGTCAAAAAAAAACAGCTGTTTGTGAGGGTCGCGATACACTCATACTATTGCGATGAATTGACGATTTCTGGCTCCGCGGAGGCTGCGCATGGCGATTCGGGTGATCGGAGGAGGCATCATAGGCCTCAGCGTGGCTTACCATCTCAGCCTTAAAGCTAACAACATCACCGTATTCGAAATAGACAAAAGCTATGCACGGGCCAGTTTTGCCAGAAGTTGCGGCGGCCTGAGAAGCCAGTTCAGTACGGCGGCCAACATAGCAATGAGTCGCTACAGTATCGACTTTATCAAAACACAGACTGACGTCGCTTTTAGCGCCAACGGCTACCTATTATTGTTTGATGCCGCTCGCGCCGACGACCATGATCAAAGCCTGGCACTGCAGCAAGCGATGGGCGCCAGCACACAATCTCTAGAGCCGGGGGCTCTAAAAGCCCTTTTTCCTGATCTCAGCACCGACGACGTGTACCGCGGCTGTTTAACCCTAGACGGATCTGAAGGATGGATTGACCCGATAAGCTTGCACGCTTGGTACAAAAACCAGTGCCTAAAGGCTGGCGTTAAATTTGAATACGGAGATTACCGTGAGCACCCCTGCCAGACCTCAGATATCACTGTGATATGCGCGGGTTTCTGGACGCGAGACGTCGGAAAATATTTTGGTATCGAGGTGCCCGTGCGAGGCGAAAAACACACAGTCTTTCAGGTCCATACCGAGCGGCCTGTATGCGCCGAGCTACCGCTGGTCGCCGATCTTGCGGCTGGCATATATTTCAGGCCCGAAGGCGAGGGTTATATCGCCGGTTACGAAGGTAACAACGAGGGTGAAGCAGAAAATCTGGAGCCTGCCTGGGACAGTTGGGATGATGTTTGGGAACGCTTGTACCATCGGTTTCCCAGCATTTTTGACAAGGCCAAACTGGCAGGGGCCTGGGCAGGTTATTACGACACCAGCGAAACCGACCATAACGCGATTATTGATTCGCAAGACGGGATATTCTTTGCAACAGGTTTCACGGGGCGTGGCTTGATGCACTCACCCGCCGTGGGATTAGTGGTTAGCGAGTTGGTAACAGAGACACCTCCGAGTATTGATCTCTCCTCGTATCAATTGAACCGAAGTCCCCGCCGGGAAAAATATGTTATTTGATTCGGCCGTTTGTCAGCTTCGGAAACCCTCAAGATTAAATCGCAAAATCTGGCAATAAAAACAGCTTCGACTCGAGTACCACTTTGAGCATTAAAGGCTCTATGAAAAAAATAAATTGCGCACGATGCAGACGGGCATCAAGCGTGATTGCTTGCTTATGTTTGGCGACAAGCAGCCTGAACGCTATTGGTAAGTAGTCAGATCCCTCTCCAAGCGCGCGAAGAAGTGCTCCACCGACGAGCTACCTCTCGCGGAACCACTGGTATCGAATTGCAAGAGCATGCCGTCAAGGTCGGGATTGGCAAAGTAGACGATGCCGTGACGCACAGGGTTGGTAGCCCGCTGACTCAAGACGCGGTGCCGAACGGCGGTTACTGCTCGATCTGAGTACGCCGTGATGAAGTTCAGTGCCTCGCCAAAGTTGATGATGAGGTGCCCTTGAAGCACCGGCACGTCCTCAAACTGGCCGTCTATCTCAATTTGCAAACCCGGCGCACTGGCATCGAGGATGGTGACAAAACCGTAGTCGGTATGAGGGCGCAGCCCCCAATCGGGATGGCGGGTGTCGTAGTGGACAAAATTAAGAAACGCGTCACCCCCGCCCGAGGCATAACCACCCGAAGCGCGATCCCACAGCGGCTCGGGTATACGCGACTGGCGCAAAACCTCGCGCATGATGGCGATCCCTATCTCGTCGAGCCGGCGCCCAAAGGCAGCAATGTGTGCCGGGTAATGCTGATCCCAGCGCTCGCGACGCAGCGCTAGCTTGGTTTGCTGGTTGTTTTCCAGCGCAATAAACCCCTCCAGCTCGCCATACTTCGGAATCCGGCGGTAGACGCTGGAATCGTCGATCAGCCCGCGGCCAAATTGGCGGGCGCTGTCGAGATCAAGATGCCCGGGTGCTTTGAGATAAAAAAGGCCTAGCTCCCAGGCGCGATCGAGGTCCGCCGCGTCTGGAAAAACCAATTCTGTCTTCTCTGAAACAGCGCCGATGGGCAACCCTGCACCCAAAAAGGTGTGCCGGCGGGTAGATGTCATAGTTGATGCCATAAAAACACGCCCCCAGTGGGCCATATGCCGCGAGGCAATACCCCGCCGCTGCCAACCTTAACCCCGAAAGCCGCCTTAGTGAGCAGTACTGACAACAGTCCCCACAGTGCGTCACCGGCGGACCCGCTAAGCATTTCCAATACTAATGTCGGCGGGAGCGGATAGGCAGGATCTGCGACGGATTTTAGTAACGTCGTCGTATCATACTCAACGCGCATTGCCTACGCGCCTTTTTTGCGGAGATACACCATGACGACGATCCGAATAGTGTTGCCGATACTGAGTGCCGTGATTGCATTCACTCAACCTGTTCTTGGGCAGCCAGGCGGTCCACATCCCCAGGGCCATGACGGAAAAAAGCCCTCACCAGAAAAAATGGTGGGCAAACTAGACAGTGACGGCGACGGCCTCATCAGTTTTGAAGAATTCCAAATGCCCGATAAGCGCCGTAGAGGCGACAGACTTGCCGAGGCCGACGCTGACGGGGATGGCAATATCAGTCGAGCCGAAATGGAAGCTCAAATGGAAAGTCACCTTGAAGCCATGCGAGCGAGGGCGGAAGCGCGATTTACGCAAGCTGACCTGAATAGCGACGATTTCATTACGGCTGAGGAACGCAAACAGGTCGCTTTTGAGATGCTGGATATCAACGGCGATGGTTATCTTGCACCCGAGGAACTGACCGCTGCGCAAAAGCGCGATAGACGTCCGCGGGATTAACACGACCGCAAAGCGCATGGATGATCGGGCGCTAATGGAGAGAATCTCGCAAGGCGACCATGGGGCTTTTTCTACCTTGGTCAAGCAGCACGCGCCCGCGCTCGACCGATTTGCAGTGAGACTCCTATTGCAGCATCAGCAAGCCGAGGAAGTGGTTCAAGAAACATTGATGCGCGCTTGGCAGAGGGCGGGGGATTACGACGCTAAAAGAGCTCGACTTTCTACTTGGCTGCATCAGATTGCCCATAATCTCTGCGTCGACATCCTTCGCCGGCAAAAACGCGAGTTACCACTCGCCAACGGTGCTGAGACGGCGCTGACTTTGCCAGATGCTACCGAATACCCAACAACCAAAAGTGAAACCCAAGACCGGGTCGCCAATGCGATCGCGAAACTCAACGAACATCATCGCACCGCCTTGGTGCTCACCTATTACCAGGGCTTATCCAACCGTGAAGTTGCTCAGATCATGGACCTGTCGGTACGTGCACTCGAGTCACTGTTGGTGCGTGCCCGCCAACAAATAAAAAAGATTCTGGAGGAGTCGTCATGAAACGGTCCCCATTTACACCGCCGCTTTCCCACGCCCGTGCCATGGATATTCTAAATACCTATGGGGCCGCACCCGAACGATGGCCCGCACAGGAGCGGGATGCCCTCATTGAGCTGCTGAAAAGTTCTGACGAGCTACAGACAGTGCAAAAGACCGCGGGCGATCTGGATAGCCTACTGGACAATTGGCAACCGGCCACAGCCTTCAGCCATGACATCTTGTTCAGATCTCTGCCCGCACAGGCGCCCAGAGCGCAAAGCTGGTCTGACCAAATAACGTCCTTGTTTTTCAGTCGCCCCATAGGTTGGCAACAAGGTGTGCTGGCAGGGGCGCCCCTCATATTGGGATTTATCTGGGGCCTGTCGGGAGATCCCTCTAACCAAGATTGGTCCGAAGCCGAATTCTTGATTTTGAATCCGCCCATGGAGGTGCTCGCAGATGAATAATCGCGTAACAACCAACAAATGGTTATTCGCTTCGGTCGCGATTAATCTGCTATTTGTCGGCGCGCTTCTGGGCGAGTGGGTCAATCAGACGCGGCGCGCACCGCCCCCTATGCATTGGGCTACGGGAGAACTCGACGAAAGCACTCGCTCAAGCATGAGGACAATGCTGATGCAACAAGCACCTGCGGCTCGGGCTCTGCGCCGCGACATAAAAGTCATCGATCAAAGACTGATGGCGGTGGTTCGCGCTGAGGATATTGATACTGCTGAACTCACCGCGATCCTGTCAGACCGTCAGGCAAAACAGGCCCAATACCAGGCACTTCTGCAGGCTTCTATGGAATCGATATTGCCGGCGCTTACGCCGCCACAGCGCGAAGCGGTCCTGCGGCGTATGCTGATGGATGGCCAAGCACGGCACGCCGCTCACCCAAAGCGCGGTGGAGAGCATCGTGATCATCCGAGGCCCGAGGCCCGTCCCGCGCCGCCGCGCTAGGCAAATCATCGACATCGAAGGTGCCTCACTCGTTTTTCTTGATCCGCTGAAGGGCGCCCGACAGCATGGCGCAGGCCTCCAACGGGATCTGTCGGCCTAAAAGCATCAGAAAATTGACCGGTGCCGCACCGCCCCCTTTTTCTTAAGTTCTACTTAATATTTGACTGACAACCTAGGCCCATTTAATCGGGGGCCAAACTCACTATGCAAAGGATGCGCGGATTTTGGCCAGATATATACCGGTGCTATCGACCACTACTGGTGTTTTCGGCTGCTGTGCTGATCACCCTGTCTTGCTCGCGGCTAGGCTTGATCACGATGTATTCAGACCGCGTCGGCGCGACGGGCGGGTTTTGGTTTGTGACGCTACATGGCCTGCGTTTTGATCTACTCGTGCTCTGCATGCTGTTGCTACCCGCGTTGGTTGCGCAGCCGCTCCTGTGCTCGAACCGTTTATGGCAACAATGTCTGCACTTTTATCTGCTCGGCGCTTATGCATTGGTGGTGCTGGTCGAGGCGGCAACACCGACTTTCGTTGGTGAGTTTGATTTACGACCCAACATCCTGTTTCTCGAGTACTTGCGATATCCCCGAGAGATCCTTTCCATGCTCTGGATTGGCTACAAACTCCCCGTATTTCTCGGCCTGATAGCAAGCTCTGCGCTCATTCTGATGATCGGTCGGCTTCTGCGACAACCCCAGTTACCGCGCAGACTCCCTATCAGACCGGGATTGCTTTTTATCACGCTAACATTGGTGCTTTGTGTCGTCGGCATCCGATCGAGCTTTGGCCACCGACCAGCGAATCCGTCGGTCATTGCCTTCTCAAACGACCTCCTCGTAAACGATCTCGTTCTAAGTTCGATTTACAGCGCCGCATACGCCGCATACAGCTCAGCGCGACATGAAGGGAGCGTCCGTGCGTACAAGGCCATGCCTCTGGAGGAAGTTGTTCGTTACGTTAAAGCCGATATGCATCTTCCAGAGAGTCATTTTATCGATCCGGCAATACCCACGCTGCATCAACCTCTCGTGACAGCAGCAGGTTCGAAGCAACCGAACCTAGTGATAGTGCTTGAGGAAAGTCTGGGTGCCGAGTTTGTTGGATCACTGGGAGGAATCGACCTCACACCCAACCTGGATGCTTATTCCGAAAAAGGCATATGGTTCACCAACCTCTACGCAACAGGCACACGCTCTGTAAGAGGGATAGAGGCGGTGATGACCGGATTTACACCAACACCAGCGCGCAGCGTTGTTAAGCTCCCCAAATCACAAACCTCGTTTTTCACGATCGCCCAGATACTCAAGGGTAATGGCTACAAAACAAGCTTCATCTACGGCGGTGAGGCTCATTTCGACAACATGCGGCAGTTTCTGGTGGGCAACGGCATCGAGACCGTCATTGAGGAAAAGGACTTTCCTGACCCTGAATTCAGGGGTTCATGGGGAGTGAGTGACGAGGACTTGTTTCGACGCGCCCATAGAGAATTCGAGCACATGAAGGATGATCCCTTCTTCTCGCTGGTTTTCACCTCTTCGAACCACTCTCCGTTCGAATTCCCCGACGACAAAATCAGCTTGTATTCACAGCCGAAGCAACAGGTGAGTAACGCCGTAAAATATGCTGACCATGCGCTGGGTGAGTTCTTAAGGTTGGCAGAGTCTTCAGGCTATTGGGAGAACACCATTTTCCTGGTAGTCGCAGATCACAATTCTCGGGTCTGGGGCAATGATCTGGTTCCCGTTGAACGATTCCACATTCCGGCGCTGCTACTGGGAAGTGGAATCACTGCGCGTCACTACGATCGACAAGCGAGTCAGATCGACTTACTTCCAACTCTGCTCGGGCTACTGCACATTCAAACCCCCAACCCGGCAATCGGGGTCGACTTGTTTAGGGCGGATATCGACAACTTCCCGGGCCGAGCGGTCATGCAGTACGACAAGACACAGGCCTACATGCAAGGCGATAAAGTGGTGATCATGAAATTAGATGAGGAACCACAGCTCTATGACCGGAACTCCGACGGCCTGGTGCCCGCCACTGAGCAAGACCCCGAGTTGATTAACCGGGCAACCGCGCTCGCCAGCTGGAGTTCATACGCGTATCAAAACCGGCTTTACCACTTGCCGGAATAGCCCAAACCCAAACGCGATAACCGGTTTATGCCCCGTCATCGCTAGGCCACCCAGTGCCCGGGCGAGCCTCACACACGCTCGATAATAATCGCCGGCGCCATGCCGCCTGCAGCACACATGGTGATCAGCGCATAGCGCTTCTGCTGACGCTCCAACTCATCCAGAGCAGTACCAATCAGGATGGAACCCGTCGCACCGATGGGATGACCCAGGGCCATCGCGCCGCCATTGATATTGACCTTCTCACGGTCGAGGTCGAGTTTGCGAATAAACCGCTCCGCCACCACAGCGAACGCTTCGTTAATCTCCCAGACATCGATATCGTCTTTGCTCAGACCCGCTTTCATCAAAACCTTTTCGGCGGCGGGCACGGGCGCATTGAGCATGAGCGTGGGGCAATCTCCCATGTTGGCAGTGGCCACAATACGTGCGCGAGGCGTCATCCCGCTTCTATTCATGTAGGACTCGGAGGCCAGCAGCAAAGCTGCCGCACCATCGACCACCCCGGAGGAGTTCCCGGCATGGTGAATGTGATTGAACTCCGTGATCTCGGGGTATTTCTGCTGTATCAGCGCGCCGTAGGTCGTGCCCGCCTCATCGACCGGCACATCGCGCACCATGCTGAAGACGGTCTTCAGTTCGGAGAGACCCGCTTTGGTGGTCTCCGGCCGTGGGAACTCCTCATGATCGAGGGCCAACGTACCGTCTGGGTTCCTGACCACAATCAGAGACTTATCAAAGCGGCCCTCGGCGATCGCGCGCGCAGCGCGCGCCTGACTGACCAAAGCGAGGTCATCTACCGCATCGCGATCAATGCCCTCAAGCGTGGCAATCGCATCGGCACACACACCCTGCTGAGACTGCGGATGCATGGCACGCAGGTCGAGGTTGCCCGAATCAATCATGGGCGGTTTGGCGGGGTCGGCGATTTGCCCGTGG
>DFQW01000161.1:0-14330 GCA_002377985.1 Halieaceae bacterium UBA3479
TACGCCGCTGACGCTGGGTATTGAGACCATGGGTGGTGTCGCCACGCCGTTGATCGAGAAAAACACCACCATACCCACCAAAAAGTCGCAGGTGTTTTCAACCGCTGAAGACAACCAGACCGCGGTAACGATTCACGTGGTGCAAGGTGAGCGAAAGCAGGCGGCCCAAAACAAATCCCTCGGACGTTTTGATTTGGCAGACATCCCGCCTTCCCCGCGCGGCATGCCCCAGATCGAGGTAACTTTTGATCTCGATGCCAACGGCATCCTCAATGTCTCCGCCAAGGACAAGGCGACCGGTAAACAGCAGTCCATCCGGATTACTGCCTCGGGTGGATTATCGGAGGATGAAATCGAAAAAATGGTACAGGATGCCGAGGCGAACGCTGAAGCCGACAAGAAGTTCGAGGAGCTTGTGGCCGCGCGTAATACGGCTGATGGCATGGTTCATGCCGCGCGCAAGACGCTGGAGGAGGCAGGAGAGCATGCGACAGATGATGAGCGCAGTGCGATCGAAGCCGCCATTGCCGAAGTTGAGGAGGCTATCAAAGGGGATGACGCGGGTTCTATGCAAGCCGCCACAACCAAACTGACCGAGGCAACGGGCGGTGTCGCACAAAAGATGTACGCCGCACAGCAAGCGCAGGACGCGTCGGCTGGGGCGGATGCCGCGGGCGCGGACGCAGAGCCTGACCAAGGTGATGTGGTTGATGCCGAGTTTGAGGAAGTCAAGGAAGACAAGCGCGCCTGATGGCTGCTCTCCCTTTGGGAGAGGGATATCCTGAAGCGCCTCCGGGAAGAGGTTGATCCGACGCGGGCCATGATCCGATCATTGCGCCCGCGTCCGTTTTTAGGGAGGAGGTGATGCGCACCCATTAAGCGCACACAGGAATTATGTCTAAACGCGATTATTACGAAGTGCTCGGTGTCGATAGATCGGCAAGTGAGCAGGATGTTAAGAAGGCCTATCGTCGCATTGCGATGAAGTATCACCCGGACCGCAACCCGGATGATGCCGACGCGGACGCAAAATTCAAAGAGGCCACAGAGGCCTACGAGGTCCTGTCAGACAGCAGTAAGCGTGGCAGCTACGACCAGTTCGGTCATGCCGGTGTCGACCCCTCGATGGGCGGTGGCGGTTTTCAGGGCGGCAGTTTTTCGGACATCTTCGGTGACGTTTTCGGCGACATATTTGGTGGCGGTGGAGGCGGGCGCCGACAGGGCCCTCAGCGGGGTTCCGATTTGCGCTACACCCTGGAGGTTTCGCTGGAAGAGGCTGTCAGGGGTTCAACTGCCGAAATTCGTGTGCCTTCACTTCAGCACTGTGAACCCTGCGATGGCAGTGGCGCGAAGCCCGGTAGTAGTCCGAAGACCTGCGGCGGCTGCGGCGGCAGCGGTCAAGTCAGGTCCCAGCAGGGATTTTTTCAGGTTCAGCAGACCTGCCCCAAGTGCCGGGGACGCGGCCAAACGATTTCGGATCCCTGTGGCGAATGCCGTGGACAGGGATTGGTGGAAAAAACCAAAACTCTATCGGTCAAGGTGCCGCCCGGTGTCGATACGGGTGACAGGATCCGTTTGAGCGGTGAGGGTGAGGCCGGTCCGGCCGGTGGGCCCCCCGGCGACTTATTCGTGCAGATTGCTGTGCGGCAGCATTCGCTGTTTGAGCGCGATGGGCGACATCTTTACTGCGAAGTGCCCATCAATTTTGCCGATGCTGCGCTGGGAGGCGAGCTTGAGGTCCCCACGCTGGACGGCAGGGTGAAGCTGAAAATTCCAGCGGAGACCCAGACAGGCAAGATGTTTCGCCTGCGAGGTAAGGGCGTGAAGCCGGTGCGGGGTGGTCCCGTTGGCGATTTGCTGTGCCGAGCTGTGGTGGAAACCCCCGTTAATCTGACTCGCGAGCAGAGGGCGCTTTTAGAAGAGTTCCGCAGTGCACTCAACGCGGGGGGAGAGCAACAATCGCCGCGCCAGACCAGTTGGTTCGAGGGAGTGAAGAACTTTTTTGATGGAATGACCGGATGACCGTCAGGATCGGCATTACCGGGGCCGCGGGACGCATGGGGCGAACGCTCGCCGAGACCATTTTCCGGCGCGAAGCGCACTGTCAGCTCACTGCTGCAATCGAACGGCCGGGGTCTTCACTGATTGGCGCCGACGTTGGAGAACTGCTCGGTGTGGGTGCCAGTGGCACTAAAGTGGGCGCGGATCTGGCGGCCGTAATCGATGGAATCGATGTCTTGATCGACTTCACGGTCCCCGAGGCTACGTTAACCCACGCTGAGATTTGCGCGACCCACGGCGTACCGATGGTGGTGGGAACCACGGGCTTTACTGATGCCCAGGCAGCGCAATTGGCCGCGATGACCCGGGAGATTCCGATGTGCCAGTCTGCCAATTTCAGCCCGGGTGTGAATCTGACTTTCAGACTCGTAGAAGCCGCAGCGCGCGCCCTGGGTGAAACCGTCGATATAGAGATTGTGGAAGCGCATCATCGCCATAAGATAGACGCCCCCTCAGGTACGGCGCTCGCCCTCGGCGACACGGTGGCGGCAACACAGGGCAAGAGGCTCTCGGAGGTCGCGGTCTACTCAAGAGAAGGCCGAACGGGTGCCCGAGAGCCGGGAACGATCGGTTTTAGCGTCATTCGTGCAGGGGATATTGTGGGCGACCACACGGTTATTTTTGCCGGCGACGGCGAGCGCCTCGAAATTACGCACAAAGCGAGCTCCCGATCGGCTTTTGCTTCGGGTGCGGTGACGGCGGCGTGTTGGTTGGTAGGGCGATCTGCCGGCCAGTTCAGCATGCAGGATGTGTTAGCCAGTGAGGAGAGAGGCGCATGAATGCAGCCAATTACATCGTTGATATCGACGAGAGTAACGCCCAGGCACTGTTGATTGAGGAGTCTCTCAAACGTCCGGTCGTAGTGGATTTTTGGGCGGACTGGTGTGGCCCTTGTAAGCAGTTGATGCCGATTCTTGAAAAGTTGGCGGCCGAGTATCAAGGGGCGTTCCTGTTGGCCAAGGTCAACGCCGATGAACAACAGATGCTGGCGCAGCAGCTGGGTGTGCGATCGCTGCCCACCGTCATGGTCATCAAGGAAGGTCAGCCGGTGGATGGATTTTCCGGTGCACAGCCAGAGTCGGCGGTGCGCGAGATGCTCGACAAGCACGTGCCGTCACCGCAGGCCGATGCGCTGGCGCAGGCAGAGCAACTGATTGCTGAGGGCGATATTCCCGGCGCGCTGGCGCTGTATCGGGGGGCCTGGGAGGATTCGGGTCACAAGCCCACATTTACCATGGCGTATGCGGGCGCACTAATTACCGCTAACCGACTGGACGAGGCCGAAGCCCTGTTGGGTGACGTCAGAATGGTGGATCAGGATGCGCGCTATGAGCAGCTGATGGCCCAGATAGAACTGCAGCGGCAGGCGGCGCGATCACCCGAAGTAGAGGCCTTGGAAGCCGATCTTGCCAGTGACGAGCAGAATCATGAGGTCAGGATCAAATTAGCGGTGCAGCTGGGCACGCATGGCCAGTATCGCGAGGCGCTGGAGCATCTGCTAGTGGTGCTGCGCGCAGATCGGGACTGGGGCAACGGGGAGGCTAAGCGCGTCTATCTCGATATGATTGCGACGATTGGCAAGGGAGATCCTCTCGCGGCGGAATACCAGCGCAAGTTGTTTTCCCTCATGTACTGAAGTGCCATGCGCAACGTCTGCATTGAAGCGGCCTTGTGTTAACTGACGCCCCCGCGGAGCGTTTGTGTGCTGTGGTGAACACCACCCCTCATTGGCGCGCGATGCGCTGTTGCAGGGTTGCAATGGGTCCCCAACTTCTCTACATTCTGCCTAGTCAGAAAACATACTCAAAATTCAAAAAATACCTTCCGGCACATTCGCCAGAGGGATCCTTCGTGTGAGGTGAACCATGGATACCGCATATTCCGCTGAAGATTTGGCCTTTCGTGATGAAGTGCGCGGCTTTTTTGCCGAGGCCTATACCCCAGAACTGCAAAAACGATTGCGCTCACCCGATTACAAGAACGCGATCGAGGAGTGGCAGCGCAAGCTGTATGACCAGGGCTGGGTAGCCCCCAACTGGCCTGCTGAATATGGCGGCACGGGCTGGACCGCAACCCAGAAGTACATCTACGAGACCGAGCGTTCTCTCGCTGGCATCCCCAACGTCGTGCCTTTTGGTTTGGTGATGGTGGCCAATGTGATCATGGCTTACGGCACGGATGAGCAAAAATCCTATTTTCTGCCGCGCATTTTGAAGAGTGAGGACTGGTGGTGCCAGGGCTACTCCGAGCCGGGTTCGGGCTCGGACCTCGCGAGCCTGAAGACCAAAGCCGAGCGGGATGGTGATGATTTCATCATCAACGGTGCCAAGATCTGGACGACCTATGCGCAATATGCCGACTGGATTTTCTGCCTGGTGCGTACCGATAACTCCGGCAAAAAGCAGGAGGGCATCACCTTCATATTGATCGATATGAAATCTGAGGGGATCAAGGTGAATCCCATCATTTCCATCGACAATCACCATAGCCTGAATGAAGTGGAGTTCAACAACGTCCGCGTGCCTGCCAAGAATGTCGTCGGCGAAGTCGGCAAGGGCTGGACGGTTGCCAAGGCGCTGCTTGCGCACGAGCGCACGGGCATTGCCGGTGTTGCCGACGTGAAGCGCGCTGTGCGCGTCATCAAGGAAGTCGCGGCGAAGGAAGAGAACGGCGGCCAGCGCTTGATCGACGATCCCGGCTTCCAGCAGCGTCTCGCCGATATCGAAGTGGAGTTGATGGCGCTGGAATTCACCGAGCTGCGCACGCTGGCCACTCAGGCCGCGGGCGGCTTCCCGGGGCCCGAATCATCGCTGCTGAAGATCAAGGGTACCGAGCTCCAGCAGGCAACCCAGGAAATGCTGATGGAGATCGCGGCGTATTATCAGGGTGTTCTGCCGATTGATCTGGATCCCGATGCGCTGGGGCATGCTTTTGCGCCGGACGCGCGCCGGTCCTACATGTACGGTCGTGCTGCTACCATTTATGGAGGCTCCAACGAAGTGCAGAAGAACATTATTGCCAAGTATGTGCTGGGCCTTGAGTGAGGATCGCTGACCATGAATTTTGACTTTACTGAAGAGCAACAAATGGTCCGCGACTCGATCGCGCGCTTCGTGCAAGACGATTACGACTGGGATACCCGCAAGGCGATTGTCGCTTCCGAGCAGGGCATGAGCCCCGACAACTGGCAGCTGTTTGCGGAGCTGGGATGGTTGTCGATTCCCTTTGCCGAGGAACACGGTGGTTTTGGCGGCAATATCGTCGATATGTCTGTCGTGATGGAAGAGCTGGGCAAAGGGCTGGTTGTTGAGCCCTATTTCCCCACAGTGGTGCTCTTTGGGGGCCTCATTAAGCGGGCGGGCAATGAAGCGCAACAGGCCGAATGGTTGCCGCGCGTCATTGGTGGCGAAGTGCTGGGTGCTTTTGCCTATGTCGAGCGCCAGAGCCGATTCGCACTCCACGATTGCCAGACTACCGCGACCCGATCGGGTGACGGCTATGTGCTGAACGGCGAGAAAGTGGTGGTCTTTAATGGCGAGCAAGCCAATAACCTGGTGGTATTGGCACGTACCTCCGGTGCGCAATCTGATCGCGAGGGCTTGTCGTTGTTTGTGGTCGATTCGGCTGCCGCCGGTGTCGATATGATGAGTTACCCCATGATGGATGGGCAACGTGCAGCGAACATCACATTCAAAGACGTGGCGTTGTCAGCGGACGCCTTGCTCGGCGAGGAGGGCGCGGCGCTGCCGGTAGTGGAGGCCGTGGTTGATGAGGCCATCATCGCTCTGGCTGCAGAGGCCGTAGGTATCATGGGCGTACTCAACGCAAAAACCCTCGAATACACCAAAACACGTGAGCAGTTTGGTGTCTCGATCAGCTCTTATCAGGCGCTACAGCACCGTATGGTCGATACCATGATGGCCTATGAGCAGAGCAAATCGTTGCTGTTCAAGGCACTGTGTGAATACAAGCAGGATCCAGCCATGGCAGCGGAGACGATACACGCGTTGAAAGTACTGATCGATCGTAACGGCAAGCACATTTTTGGTGAGGCGATCCAGCTTCATGGAGGTATGGGTATGACCGATGAGCTCGATATCGGTCACTACGCCAAGCGCCTGATGATGATCAACACCACCTTTGGCGACGCGAACTATCACCGCAGTCGTTACATAGAAACCGCTTACGCCGCCTGATCATGGAACTGCGCGATAAGGTTGTTGTTGTCACAGGCGGAGCCAGTGGAATCGGGGCCGGCCTCTGCCGGCGCTTTCGCGACGAGGGGGTGAGGGGTCTTGTCATCGCCGACCTTAATGGTGATGCCGCCGCCGCACTGGCTGCAGAGCTGGGCGGCAAGAGCCACGCCGTTAATGTATGTGACGAGACGGCTATCGCGGCGCTGGTGGCCGAGACCGAGGCTGAATTTGGGCAAGTTGATTTGTTCTGCTCTAACGCCGGCATCCTCCATCTCGACGGGGGTGACTACTGGGCGACTTCGAGCCCAAACGACGTCTGGCAGCGCAACTGGGAAGTGCACGTGATGGCACATATCTATGCGGCCCGCGCCTGCCTCCCCGATATGATTCGCCGCGGTGCGGGCTATTTTTTACATACCGTCTCCGCCGCGGGCTTACTCAGTCAACCCTACACCGCGGCTTACGCGACAACCAAGCATGCCGCTATTGGCTTTGCGGAATCGCTGGCGATTTCCCATGGTGACGATGGCATCAAGGTCAGCTGCCTGTGTCCCCAGGCGGTTGATACCGCCATGCTGGGTGGCAGCGACGGTGGATCGGCCGGCCTTGACGGCATCTTGAGCCCCGAACAGGTGGCCGAGGCCGTTGTGCAGGGACTGGCCGAGGAAACATTCTTGATCCTGCCCCACGAGCAGGTGCGTCAGTATCATCTCAACAAGGCACAAAATTACGACCGCTGGATTGGCGGTATGCGTAAATTGCGCCGAAACATGCGGCCCCCTACACTCCCCTGACACTCGCCGGGGGATATCCTTTGGACAGACAGCAGCGTTTTGCCCGGGTCGTGCTGAACGGCTTCTACGCCTATTTTGCCGAATTCGAAAACATCACGCTGGCTGCGCGGACCCGGTTTGAGCAAGCGCAATGGTCCCGCATGGCAGAGGTATCCAGTCGCCGGATCGATATCTACAAAGAAACGGTGATGGAGACCCTGAGTGCAGCGCGGCAGATCGCCGGGGAGCACATTGACGACTTGAGTTTTTGGTCCCAGACGAGAAGCATCTATGCCAATCTGGTTCAGGGCATGACCAATTTCGAGATCGCTGAAACCTTTTACAACTCCATTTTTAACTCCCATTTTGGCCACCGCGCCATTCGCGACGAGTACGCCTTTGTCTTCTCGCCTCAGGGGGATGTGCCGCCGGTTGACATGGGGCGCGTTGTCAACCGCTACCCGGTGGCGGGAGATCCGGCGAGCGCGTTTGACCGGTTACTCGATGACTATGCGTTTGATATCCCTTTCGAGGATCGGGCGCGGGATGTCGCCAGTATTTGTGGGGCGATCGATCGCCACATGGCCGCCCATTTTGATCTGGGGCGAGGCGACGTCGAGCTGCAGGTGCTGGAGCATCACTTTTTTCGCAACAAAGCCAGTTACATTGTCGGGCGATTCTATTGTGCCGGCGACCAGATGCCCTTTGTGTTGCCCGTGCTGCACACCGACGACCCGGCGCAACCCGCAGTCTACGTGGATGCCTTCCTGTTTGGCTCCGATCAGGTGAGCCTGCTGTTCTCTTTCACCCGCAGTTATTTCATGGTGGATGCCTCCATCCCCTCCCAATACGTGTTGTTCCTGCAGCAATTAATGCCCAAAAAGGAAATCTCGGAGATCTACAGCTCTATCGGCCATTTCAGACATGGCAAAACTTACTTTTACCGGACTTCAACCCGCCATATTCGCTCGACCAAGGACCAGTTTATTGTTGCGCCCGGTATCAAGGGTATGGTGATGACCGTGTTTACCCTTCCGTCCTATGAGTATGTGTTCAAGATCATCAAGGATCGCTTTACTCCGCCCAAAGAAGTCACGCACCAGATCGTGAAAGACAAATACCATCTGGTGAAACGCTGGGATCGGGCCGGGCGCATGGCCGACACGCAGGAATTCAATAACCTGGTGTTCGATGCCAGTCGCTTCTCTGAAGAACTCATAGAGGAGTTGAACAACACCTGTCCGTCCCAAATCCGAATCAATGGTCGCGCCCTGATCATCAAGCACTGTTACGTCGAGCGGCGCATGAATCCGCTGAACCTTTACCTGCAGGAGGCGACGGATGAAGAAGTGGAAGAGGTGATGAATGATTACGGCAATGCGATAAAACAACTCGCTGCCGCCAATATTTTTCCGGGCGATATGCTGCTTAAGAATTTCGGTGTGACCCGCCATGGCCGCGTGGTGTTCTACGATTATGACGAGATTGAGCCGCTGCTGGACTGCAACTTTCGGCGCATACCGCCACCGCGGGATGAGATGGACGAAATGTCCGGGCAGCCCTGGTACTCAGTGGGTCCGAAGGACATTTTCCCCGAGGAATTCCGCTTGTTCTTTTCGGGCAATGCCCGCGCGCGTGAAGCTTTCGATGCCCAGCATGCCGATCTCTACGACGCGGATTTCTGGATCCGATTGCAGAACAAGCTGCGCGAGGGATTTGTCGAGGATTTTTACCCCTATCCGCGACGGGTTCGCTTTTCCCAACGACAGGAGGCCGCATAGCCATGGCATCGCTTTATCTCATTCGGCATGGGCAGGCTTCCTTTGGCAGTGATAACTATGATCAGCTTTCTCCGCTGGGGCAGCGTCAGGCCGACGTATCCGGGCGTTTTTTTGCCGATATCGGTCTGCAGTTTGCGCAGGCCGCCAGCGGGGATTTGTCCCGCCAACGCGAGACCGGTGAGCGGGTATTGGCCAGTCAACCTGAAGCTGTCCCGTTGCACATTGATCCCCGTCTGAACGAGGTCGATAACGAGGGGCAAATTGCGGCGTTGTTGCCGATTCTCTGTGAGCGTGACGCCGCCTTCGCCGAGCGTGTGAAGGCGGGTCGCTCCGATAGCAAGCAATATCAAAAAGTGATTCAGGCGGTATTCAACGCCTGGGTATCCCCTGATTGTCCCGCCTTGCCCGATACATCATCCTGGCCGGATTACCTGGCTGGCGTGAAGGGCGCGCTCGAGGACGCCATGGCGCGCGCGACGGGTGGCAGCGATACGGCCATTTTCACGTCGGGTGGAACAATAGCGACTGCCGTGAGTTGGGTGCTGGGGGTACGACACGATCAGATCTACGGGTTTTATGAGCCGGTGTTCAACTGTTCCATCACCCGACTGATTTTTTCCCGTGGACGCATCTCGCTCTCCAATTTTAACGACACCGCGCACTTGCAGTTACTCAGTCAGCAATTGGGTGAGTCGTTGGTCACCTATCGCTAATGGGGTATCAATGACGGATATCTGGCTGGTGCGTCATGGAGAGGCGTCCGCTGGTTTCGGCGAGGACACGGATCCGGGTTTGTCGCCCCTGGGCCATGATCAGGCGCAAGCAGCAGCGAGGCTTCTGGCGCCGGTCGTGCCCGAGGACGCGACCTTGCTGACCAGCCCCAAGCGTCGGGCGCGCGAGACGGGAGACCCCTTTGCCGCGTCTCGAGAGCAGGACCTCGAGGTTCATCCCTGTTTTATCGAGCTCCCCTCTCCCGGAGACCTCGCTCAGCGCCAAACCTGGATACAACACGTTCTCAAAGCGTCGTGGCGTGATCTTCCGCCGCAAGTTGCTACTTGGCAGGGGGATATCTTCAAGGCATTACAGGCGTGCACTACACCTGCCGTTATATTTACCCATTTTCTGGTTATCAATTCGGTGGCATCGAAAATTTCGGGAGATGACGCTGTCGTTCAATGCCTGCCCGACAACGGCTCGGTGCATCATTTGCGAATAAACGGTAGCGAGTGGTATTGGGTCAGCCGGGGTCAGATGCTCGAGAGCATCGTCAACTAACGACGCTTGAGCCGCATAAGGCTTTCTTGAGCGGTCGATGCCAGCAGAACACCGTCTTGCGACCACAGAAATCCGCGACTCAATCCTCTGCCACCGCCCGCTCTCGGGGTATCGCAGTCATAGAGCACCCATTCATCCATCTTGCCATGGTGATGGAACCATATGGCATGGTCGAGGCTGGCGGCCATGAAATCTTTAAAGGGGTTACTGGAGGCTTGCGGATAAAAGACGGTGCTGAGCAGAGAGTAGTCAGAAATCATCACCAGGGCGGCCTGATGAATCGCTTTATCGTCGGGCAGTGATCCCACGGTTCTGAACCAGGAGCGTCCAATGGGCGGTTGTGCTTCTGCAAGGTAGTGGGTCACCCGCTGCCGCTCTATCTGATAGAGATCGATCAGATTGGGGTCGCCGGGTTTAGTGGTTAACCCCACAAAAGTGGACAAATCGTCCGCCTGGTTTTTTGGTGCCGCGATGTTGGGCATATCAAAGCAGTGTGAGACACCGTCTTCATCAACGTGATAACTGATTGACGTGTTGAAGATGGCTTCACCTCGCTGTCGCGCCACCACGCGGCGGGTAGAAAAAGAGCGGCCGTCGCGGATCGGGTCGACATCGAACTCGATCGGGATGGTGGGATCGCCGGCGCGTAAAAAATAGGCGTGAAGACTGTGTGCTTCGAGCGAGGGTCCGACGGTCTGGTTGGCGGCCATAAGGCACTGTGCAACCACCTGGCCACCAAAGATCCGGCTTTGGGGCATTAGACTGTTGCCAACGAAGGTCAACGCCCCTGTTTTACGCGGCGCAATGTGTTCAACTACTTCGACAAAATCTTTCACACAAGTCCTTACTGTGTCCGCGTATTGGTTTTTAACCCGTGCAAAAAGACGGAGAAATAATCGCTGGCGCTCTGCTCCACGGAGTCAATCGACTGCCACGCTGCCAGATCCATCGCGGCATTGAGGGCGCCGGTCAGTAATTGAATGACGATAGCCGCAGGCACCGGGCGAAACAGCTGCTGCTGGATGCCGTCTGTAATGAAGCGCTCGAGCACCCCGTGCACCGCATCCAAACGTGCCAGCAGACGTTGTCTGACTGCTGGAGGTAGTGATGTGATGGCGTTGAAGTGCACCAGTGGACCCTGATCAGAGTTCTGCAACGTAAATATGTGTCGGCAGGCGACTTCCAGTTTGGTCACCGGTGAGCCTTCCAGTGCCGCCACCCGCGCCATCACTTGTTCGAGTCGGTCGAGGGTGTAGTCAAAGCACTGCGTCAGCAGCGCCTCCTTATTGGCAAAGTGGTAGTAAAAGGCGCCTTTGGAGACTTGTAGCTGTTGGGCAATTTCGTCGAGAGAGGTGCCGCTAAAACCCTTCTGGTTGAAGCAGCGTGTACCGGCTTTGAGAAAAGCCTCCTGTTTGAGGCGATTCTGGGTGTCGCGATCAAAGATGTCGTCGTCGGCGGTCAGCGCCTCCAGGTCGGGAAGGCTGTTTGTTTGGGTCTGTGCGGGTGAGGCCAGCAGCCCATGACTGAACAAATCGCGAATTACGCTGCTGACGGTTACCGCTTCCTCTCTCGGCATTTCGTAGAGCCAGTAAAATGACCAGTCGAGTGCCCCGAGAATCGCGCGAAGCGTGACCACGGGATTGCAGGGCCTGATATGCCCTTGATTAATGCCTTGTTGCATCAAATCGATCAGTCGCCTGAGCAGCCGGCGGTATTCCTCCTCCAGTGCCTGACGGTGTTCGGTTGCCAGTGAAGCCACCTCCAGAGGCGCCGCATAAAAATCACCGGCGTTATCTAGCGCGCGCAGGGTGGTAGCAATCTGGCTCTCAAGAAAGTACATCAAGCAGTCGAGGGGTGCCTCGGTGAATTGCTCGGCCGCATCAAGTTGTCCGTGAGCCTGCCTGACATTGGCGTTGTAGCACTGGTAAATCAGGTCTTCCTTGGTGGCTACGTAGTAGTAAAGGCTCGTCTTGGTCAGACCGAGGCGACTCGCAACATCGGCCAGAGTGGTCGAGCGAGCGCCCTTGGTATTGAACAGCTTTGCGGCGCACGAGAGCACCGCAGCGCGCTTGGTTTCGCGCTGCAAGCCACGGCTGAAGGGAGATCGTTGTTTGGGGTCGAGTTGTTCCACTGGCGCTATCGGGTCGATCTGACCCGGTGGGGTCATCCTCAAGGTTCAAGAATTTGAACTTTAAGTATTTTTACTGAACCTGTCCACGAGAGACTGTTTGCTGGACCCCCTCGCATTCGCCATTCGATATTCGAGAAATTCGGCTGGCACAGATTTCCTTCTCGGGCGGCAGCAAACTCAATTGCTACTGCCGCCGCTGTTGGGTGTCGGGCGGGCCCTGTGCCACACTTGCGCACTGAGTAACTGTTGAGTAGAGCCCCAACGTGCCCGACACGGTATCCTTTGAGCAGCAAGATGGCATTGCCACTCTGTCTTTTAATAACCCCGCGCGTCGAAATGCGCTGGGCTCGGAAGAACTCGATGCGATAGAAAAGGCGCTCGGCACGCTGGATGCCGCTACCCGTGTTTTGCTGATTACGTCTTCCGACGACCGAATATTCTGTGCAGGGGCAGATCTGACGCAAATTCTTGATGGATCACTCAATGGTGATCGCTTCCAGTCGGTGACCAATCAGATTGCTGAGCTATCGATTCCTACGATCGCGGTATTGACCGGCAATGTTTTCGGCGGCGGTGCCGAGCTTGCCTTGAGCTGTGATTTTCGGCTGGGCCGAGAGGGTATTACGATGCGCATTCCCGCCGCCGCAATCGGGCTGTGCTACCCCGTGCAAGGGATCGAGCGCCTGACCAGGCGCTTGGGCGTGTCGCTCGCAAGACGGCTGTTGGTTGCCGCAGAAACATTTTCCGCCGATGACATGCTGGCCTTGAGGCTTGTCGACCGAATTGTGCCGGCGGCCCAATTGCGGTCAGAGGCAGATTCGTATGCGCGTGCTTTACTGGCGCTGGCCCCTATGGCGGTGACCAGTATGCTGACCATCATCAGGCAGCTGGAGCTGGGTGAGTTGGATCAACAGACTGCGGCTGATCTGGCAATGGCCTGTTCTGAGTCAGAGGACGTACAGGAGGGTATCTTGGCGCAGCGCGAAAAAAGAACAGCGAATTTTAAAAATCGGTGATCTCAATAGAGCCCTCTCCATTATGCTAGTGTTGAGCCAATTTTCAGCGTTACGCCCACCATGTCCATAGCTCAGGAAAAACTCGAAAAAATTCGCGAGCAGGTGCAAACGCACCTTGATCGGCGAGAGACGGTGACTTTGTCTGAGACGCGTCGCAAGGCGCTGGAGGCGACGATCCGCGGACATTTAAAGCGCCATAATGCGGTGATTGTGGCGCACTACTACACCGCACCGGAGATTCAGGCCTTGGCCGAGGCAACCGGCGGCTGTGTATCAGACTCTCTCGAAATGGCGCGCTTCGGGCGCGACCACCCGGCGGAAACCCTCATTGTGGCGGGGGTGCGCTTCATGGGCGAGACGGCAAAAATACTGACACCCCACAAGCGGGTCTTGATGCCCACGCTCGAGGCAACCTGTTCTTTGGACGAGGGGTGCCCAATCGAAGAATTCTCTGCATTTTGCGACGCGCATCCGGAACGGGAGGTTGTGGTGTACGCCAACACCTCGGCGGCAGTTAAAGCCCGTGCAGACTGGGTAGTGACCTCCAGCATTGCGCTGGATGTGGCTGAGCACTTGGCTGCGCAGGACAAACCCATCATCTGGGCGCCGGATCGACATCTGGGAGAGTACGTGCGGCGCGAGTCGGGTGCCGACGTGCTGTTATGGGATGGCGCATGTATTGTGCACGAAGAATTCAAAGCCCGTGGTATTCGTGATCTAAAGCAGGTTCATCCCGAGGCCGCCGTATTGGTTCACCCGGAATCCCCAGCCAGTGTTATCGCGCTGGCCGATCGAGTGGGGTCGACGACGCAAATTATCCGCGCAGCGACCGAGATGCCCAACCAAACCTTTATTGTCGCGACCGATCAGGGCATTTTTTACAAACTCTCGCAAGCCGCGCCTGACAAGCAGTTCATCATTGCGCCCACGGCAGGGCAGGGCGCAACGTGCCGCAGCTGCGCCAATTGTCCGTGGATGGCGATGAATGATCTCGAGGCCATGGCGGCGATCTTTGATCGTGAGGATAACGAAATTCAGGTGCCCGAGGCGCTCGCGGTGGCGGCGATGCGACCGCTGGAACGCATGTTGGATTTTGC
>DFQW01000161.1:14707-33497 GCA_002377985.1 Halieaceae bacterium UBA3479
TTAACCCCGGTCCATCGCAGCCCGCATTTCCTGAATGTCGCGCATGCGCTCATTAATCAGGGACGCTCTTGTAAAGTCATTGCCCACCAGTTGCTGCGCATAGCCCAGCTGCGCCTCGGCCGCATCCAGCGCGTTGACCAAAATAAAGTATTCCGCCCGCGACTGATGCAGACCTACAATATTTCCAGCCAAACCCTGCACTTCTGCGAGCAGATACCAGAGCCCCGGATCATTACTCACTCTGCGAGACTGTTCCAGTAACACCGCCTCGGCGATATGGGGCGAGCCCGCCTGATGCAAGGCATTGGCATAGGCCATGGTCAATGGATGGTTGCCGGGCGAGAGCTCCAATCGGCGTTCCAGTCCATCAACAGCCCGTTCGGGATTGCCCTGTGCCAGCGCGATATCCGCGGCAGCCATCACGTATTCAACCCGATCACGCTTGGCCGACCAGATACCATCAAGTGCGAGCGCGGCTTCGTCGGCTCGACCCGCGGCGGTGAGCGCTAGAACCAACCCATAGGCAGTGGCTTCTGGAGAAATGGGGTCGCCCTCTAACGCCGCGCGGAACTGAGCCACGGCTGCTTCAGGTGTTGGCGCGGATTGCACCGCCACGCGCGCGCGCATTAACTGGTAATCGAGGCTGACGGAGCGGATCTGCTTGGGATACTGCATGGCGCGGGCGCGGGTGTCGGCGATGCGCTTTTCGGACAAGGGGTGTGTTCGCAGAAACTCCGGAATGCGGTCCCCCTGACTGTAGCGGGTGGCGGCGTACATACGCTCGAACATTTGTGGTGCTGCGTATGGATCCATGCCCGCATTAAAGAGCGTGCGCAAGCCCACCCTGTCTGCCTCGGCCTCATTGGCCCTGCTGTAGCGCAATTGGGCATCCTGAGCGAGTCCTTGTGCCGTTGTCATCGCCGCGAGACCGGCGTCTGAACCTACCGTGGCCGCCAACAGCACTCCGGCCAGCAGTCCGGCCAGTTGCATCGGACCTTGCTCCTGCGCCAGCTCCATCCTTCGCGAAAAATGGCGTTGGCTGAGGTGCGCAATTTCATGTGCTATGACGGTGGCGAATTCATCCTCTGTTACCGCATAGTTGAAAAGACCACTGTGCACGCCGATGACCCCCCCGGGTACGGCAAACGCGTTGATCGTAGGGTTGTCTACGATAACGAGTTCAATGCGACGATCCTGAAGCTCGCTGTGCTGCACCAGTTCGAATACCAGATTCTCCAGATAGCCGTACAACAGTGGATCAGTGACCAGCGGTGCCTGGCCCCTGAAACTTCGCAACCACATTCGACCCAACTCGTATTCATAGTCGGCGGAAAAAAGACTGGTGCTTGACTCTCCCAGATTGGGAATCTTGAGGTCTTCGTTAGCGGCTCGGGCTGGCACGAAAAAATAAAGGCAGCACAACAACAGCGCCAGCAGGCCGGATAGAGAGCGGGTAAAAGTCCACGTGTGCATGGGCGCACTCTAGCTCACTTGTGAGGTCACTGGTGGATTATCAGTCCTGTAAAAGTACGCCGGGATTGCCGTTATCTCTTGTCAGAAACGATATACTGAACGCTCCGAGGACTCATGTGAGCGCTATGCCAGATTCATCCGTGCCGATCGAGTCTGTTGATGCTCGCGGCGAACGCTGCCCCATGCCTTTGCTAATGGCCAAGCGCGCATTGCGCGGCATACCCTCGGGGGCGTCTCTGGAGGTGCTATCGACAGATGCGGGATCAGAGCGTGATTTTGAGAGTTTTGCGAGACTGGCAGGCCATCGGGTGACCTGCGAGCATTTGCCGAATGCGGTGACACGACTCATCATTACCAAGGCCTGATGGGAGGATTTGACGCAACGTGAAAGAAGTCTTAGTCCGCTGGTACCACCGTTATCTGAGTGAGGAAGAGGCGGTCATTCTGCTGGTGATCATCGCCCTCGCATTTATCATCATGCTGGCTTTTGGTGACATCCTGGCGCCGGTGCTTGTCGCGGTCATTCTCGCTTACTTGATGCAGGGGGTTGCAAACATTCTGACCCATCGGGGACTGCCGGCCGAGGTGGGCGTGGCGGCTTCGACAATTTTGTTTCTCGGCGGATTTTTCGCTTTTCTGTTAGGCCTCGCGCCGCTGGTGTGGCGGCAGTCTGTGGCGCTGCTGCGCGAAGCACCCGCTATGATCGAGGCGGGACGAAAGGTGCTAATCACATTGCCTGAGGAGTACCCGGTTTTTTTTACGCAACAGCAGGTCAACGAGCTGACTGCTGTGATTCAAACCGAGATGGCGGTGATTGGGCAGCTACTGGTCACCAAAGGCTTGAGTTCGATTCCCAATGTATTGGCCACGATTGTGTACCTGATTCTGATACCGCTTATGGTGTTTTTCTTTCTCAAGGATCGGGAGCAACTGCTCGACTGGTTTGCCGGGTTTCTGCCTGAAAAAAGGCCGCTGCTTGATCGCATCTGGGGTGAATTGAGTCAGCAGTTTGCCAACTATGCGAGGGGCAAGGGCATAGAAGTGCTTATCATTGGTCTCGCCTCTTACTTTGTATTTGCGCTGTTCTCGCTCAATTACGCTGCCCTGCTGGGTCTTCTGGTGGGTTTGTCGGTGATCGTGCCCTATATCGGCGCGACGCTTGTCACGATACCTGTCGTGGTGGTGGCTTACTTCCAATTTGGCGTTACGCCAGATTTCTACTGGGTAGTCGGTGCCTATTTGGTGATTCAGGTGCTCGACGGTAATGTGCTGGTACCGCTGTTATTTTCTGAGGCGGTTAACCTCCACCCCGTGGCGATCGTCATAGCGGTCCTGTTTTTTGGCGGTATCTGGGGACTATGGGGCGTCTTTTTCGCCATTCCGCTGGCGACGATGGTCAGCGCGCTGCTTACTGCCTGGCCCGCTCGAGAGAGCTCGCCTGTTAACCAGCCGTAACAACTTTCTGCGTGATGAAACCGCTCAAACCGCTGCACGGAGTGAACTGATCAATGTTGAATATGGCTAACACTGCGCCCGGCTGCGAATACAGACATACCGTGAGCCCAGGGTTAGGCCGTTGTAGTTATCTCCTGCTGGTGTCGCTGCTTCTGGGGGGGATGGCCGCTTGCACTGCGCCGGATGAGGCCGGCGAGGGCGCCATCGTCGATGCGCGCGTTGTCATCAGCCCGAACGATCAGCGACAGTACGACCTGATTGCGCTGGAAAACGGGCTGGAGGTCATGCTCGTGAGCGACCCAACGGTGGAAAAATCTGCCGCCGCGCTCAGCGTGGGCCTCGGCGCCGCTTCTGACCCGGAGGCGTATCCCGGTATGGCGCACTATCTGGAGCATATGCTCTTCATGGGGTCAGCCCAGTACCCGGAGCCCGACGGCTTTATGGCGTTCACTGCCGAGCATGGGGGGATGTCCAATGCCTACACCGGTTTGGACATTACCAATTACATGATGTTGGTAGAAAACGACGCCTTTGCCGAGGCGCTGGATCGCTTTTCCAGTTTCTTCACCGATCCGATACTCGACCCAACGTATATCGACAAAGAAAAGAATGCCGTCAACGCCGAATGGTCCATGCGCAGAGAGCAGGACTTTCGGATTACCTACCGGCTGGCGCGGAAGTTATTGGGCGACCACCCTGCCAACCGTTTCCAGATCGGCAATCTCGAGTCTTTGGCGGATAAAACAGAGGGGGGTCTTCACGCGGCGACGGTCGGTTTTTTTGAGGCAAACTACAGCGCTAATTTGATGAAAGCGTCCCTCGTCAGCGATCGACCCATCGCTGAACTTCGGATCTTGGCTCAGACCTACTTTGCCGATATCCCAAACAAACAGATCCCAAAACCCGACATAACGACGCCCCTGGATTTTGCCGAGGTGGGGTCCAAACGCGTGCGGTACGTGCCCAAAGATGATACCCGTGAGCTGCGCCTGGATTTCATTATCGACAATAACCGGGATCGCGATGACGCCAAACCCAGTGAGTACCTCGCCTACATACTTGGCTCCGAGATGCCGGGAACGCCGGCTGTCAGGTTGAGGGAATTAGGCTGGGCCAGTGCACTGGTGGTGAGTGCTGACCCCTCGCGCTATGGCAACTATGGGCTGTTCACTTTTTCGGTCAACCTGACTCCCGAGGGGTTGGCGCATCGCGAAGAAATAACCCACATGCTGTTGGCTTACATTGCCATGGTGCGGGAGCAGGGAGTCGATGCACGTTATGCCGATGAATTCGGCACCTCGCTCGCCAATCGTTTTCGCTTTCTCGAAAAAATGGATGATTTCAGCTACGCACACGAGTTGACTCGGGCAATGCAAACTTACCCCGCGCAGTTCGCTATTGCGGCGCCCTACCGCTTTACGGGGTTCAACAAAGAGGCAGTGGATGCGGTGTTGGAGCAACTCATTCCCCAGCGCTTGCACGTCTGGGAGATAGATCAACAGCAGCCCGCCACTGAGTCACTCTATTTCTATGATGGGCAATATGCCGTTGAAGCGCTGGCGCTGCCCGATGTCGCGGCACTGCGCGAGGCGGTGGCGGTTTACCAACTCAGTTTGCCCGCAGAAAATCGTTTATTGCCCGAGCAATTCGCGATCGTCGAGTCCAGCGAGCGTCCCGAGCAGGTAGTGGCGGCGCCCGATATCACCATATGGCTTCAAGGCAGTGAAGCTTTTGCAGAATTGCCTCGGGGCTACACTCAGGTCTATCTCAATACGCCATATCGACAACAAAGCGTTGATGCCGCCGTGATGCTGGTGTTGTGGGCTGACCTCTACAACCTGGCCCAAACGGCCCTGATAAATGAAGCCGGCATTGCGGGTATGGGCCTTGATCTCGCCTTGGATCAGGGACTCAGGTTAACGCTGTCGGGTTTCACCGATAAGCAGCCGGATCTACTCGCCGCGGCGTTAGCGGGCCTCACCGTCAGTCCCGATGAGCAGGCTCTGCAGCAGGCAATCGATCGTCTATTGCGAGGATTGGATAATCGTAAAAGAGATCTGCCTGTGAGCCAGTTGGGGAGGGTCCTCGCCAGCCTGACACAAACCGGTTATTACGATGAGACCTCGGTCCGCCGTGCCGCAAACGACATCACGTTGGATAATTTTAATGGCTTTGTCGAGGCGATTCTGGATAGTGCTTTAGTGCGGGTGTATCTCTTTGGTAACTACGATAAGGCCTACGCCCAGCAGACTGTGGCCACAATTCGGGAGGCGCTCCCTGCCGGACGGCCGATAGCCGGCGCCTATACCCGCCCGGGTGTTTACGCGCCGATCGCGGGGCAAACCCTGACCTATAACGCCGATTTGCCGGTCGATGACCTCGGCATGATGCTCCTGTATGCCGCGCCGGCGCCAGGTGTGGAGAATGAAGCGAATGGCCTTGTGCTGGGCCGACATCTGCGCAACCGGGCGTTCGACACCCTGCGGACAGAGGAGCAGTTGGGATACGCGGCCGGCGGGCTCACTACCACTATGCAGGACCATTCCTGGATCGGGTTTTATATACAGACACCGGTCAAGGCGCCGCGTGACATGCTGACCCGCTTTGAAGATTTTGCCCGGGAATATGCCGCGATGTTGGACGCGCTCACCGAGGATCAGTTTGACAACCTGAAGTCAGGCGCGCTCACCCAGCTCACCGAGCCACCGACCAATCTCGCGGACGAGGCCGGGCCGTATCTGGCGGACTGGAGTCGAGAGGAATACGACTTCAGCAGCCGCGACAAGCTGGTTGCAGCGGTGCAGTCGGCCACCCTCGACTCATTAAAAGAGTATTACCGGCGCACGGTACTGCGCGAGGACCCCAGCAGAATTCTGATTCAGCTACGGGGTCAGCGATGGCAAGACCAGCCCTACGCCAGTATTGATGGTGAGAATGTGATCGACGGTGTGGAGGCGTTTCACGAGATGATGCCGCGTCAGGCGCTCAACAAAGGACCTGATGACTGATGGGCGTCACGCTGGCAGGCTGCTACAACACGGCACAGTTTCGAAGATTGGCAAAACGGCGATTGCCCGGACCCATATTTCACTATATTGACGGAGCCGCAGATGACGAGGTGACCTATCGGCGCAACACCCAAGCCTACGAGGAGTGCGATCTGGTTCCAAATGTGCTCGCCGGGGTTGAAGAGGTAGATCTCTCTACGACCGTGATGGGTTTACCCATCGATATGCCGTTATTCCTGGCGCCAACCGCACTGCAGCGGCTGTTTCATCATGACGGTGAGCGTGCGGTGGGCAGAGCGGCGGCGTCTTTCAACACGCTGTTTGGTATCTCGTCTCTGGCGACGGTTAGCATAGAGGAGGTGGGTGAAACAATTTCCAGCCCAAAGATCTTCCAGCTTTACTACCACAAGGACAAAGCGCTGACCTGGGGCATGATTGATCGCTGCAAGGCCGCGGGATTCGATGCCTTGGCATTGACGGTCGATACCATTGTGGGCGGAAATCGAGAGCGAGACTTGTGGACGGGCTTCACCTCACCGCCCAAACTGACCCCTTCCAGTCTGGCGAGCTTTGCGATGCACCCCGGCTGGACCCTGAATTACCTCCTCCGGGAGTCCTTCGAATTATCCAATCTGAAAAGCCATGTTGCCGAGGGTTCCAACATCAGCATCTCGGTGTCGGACTATTTTTCTACCATGCTCGATCAATCAATGGATTGGGACGATGCTGCGGAAATACGGGAACGGTGGGGCAAGCCCTTTTGCCTGAAGGGTGTGATGTCCGTGGCGGATGCCAAAAAAGCAGTTGAAATCGGTGCGGATGCCATTATGGTATCTAATCATGGCGGACGGCAATTAGATGGCAGCCGTGCGCCGTTTGATCAGCTGGCAGAAATAGTGGATGCCGTGGGTGACGACATTGACGTAATCTGTGATGGTGGTATCCAGCGGGGGACCCATGTGCTCAAGGCTTTGTCTGTGGGCGCCAAAGCGTGTTCGGGTGGCCGGTGGTATCTTTATGCACTCGCCGGGGCAGGAGAAAAAGGCGTGAAGCGAGCGCTCACTAACATGCACAGCGAACTGATTCGAGATATGAAATTGATGGGTATGCGGTCCTTGGGTGAACTCAGCCGCGACAATTTGCGGTTCCGATAGCACCCGATCGGGCTGCGTCCCCGTTCCATCCCCATTGTCGATTTTTTGCGACTGCGGATCTCAGTTCCCGGACTCACCGACCTCCCTCTCACGTCGCGCTGGTCACCGGCTTGCCACGCTGTCCTGGATAGCCCGCTCGGCCGATTCGATGGACAAATCCACATTTTAAATAGTTCTTTAATAGAACTATATTCAATTTGTGCGTGTGAGTTGTTACCTTTCGTCGACGGAGTAGGTCAATTTTAGTTCTTAAATAGAACTTAATATTCAATTCAAGGGTTTTAGTGGCTGTCTGGTGCCTGATGTGTGCGCCTGAGACAG
Source organism: Halieaceae bacterium UBA3479 (assembly GCA_002377985.1). GTDB lineage: Bacteria > Pseudomonadota > Gammaproteobacteria > Pseudomonadales > Halieaceae > Luminiphilus. Next base: position 22,119 of record DFQW01000161.1, read on the forward strand.
CGGGGAGTGAAGATGGCGCAGTTAGATGAAACAGAAATCGACGAGTGGACCGAATCCCTCGATGCCGTTTTGCGATTCAATGGCCCGGCGGCCACGGGGCAGTTGCTTCGCCACTTGTCCGAGCACGCCCAGTCCTCCCGAGTGCCCCTGCCCGATGCCATAACCACACCTTTTCGCAACACGATCTCTCCCGCTGACGAGCGGCCCATGCCGGGTGATTTGTTCATGGAACGGCGGATCCGCTCACTGGTTCGCTGGAATGCGATGGCCATGGTGATGCGCGCCAATGACAATGAAGATGGGTTGGGCGGCCATATTTCGAGTTTCTCTTCCAGCGCCACGCTCTACGATGTCGGCATGAACCATTTCTTCAGGGGTACGGCCAATGGGCATCCCGGTGATTTGGTTTATTACCAGGGACACAGTGCGCCGGGGATGTATGCGCGCTCTTACCTTGAAGGTGTGATCAGCGAGTCGCAGTTGGAGAATTTCAGACGCGAGGTTGGTGGCGGGGGTCTCTCCTCCTATCCCCACCCGTGGTTGATGCCCAACTATTGGCAATTTCCCACGGTATCCATGGGGCTCGGGCCAATTCAGGCGATCTATCAGGCCCACGTCATGAAGTATCAAAGTAAGCGGGGTCTGGTGGATCATCGCGATCGCAAGATTTGGTGCTTTCTTGGAGACGGCGAGTGCGACGAGCCCGAGTCACTCGGCGCCATCGCGCTGGCGGGGCGCGAGCGACTGGGCAATTTACATTTTGTTGTGAACTGCAATCTACAGCGGCTCGACGGGCCCGTGCGCGGCAATGGCAAGATCATTCAGGAGCTGGAGGGCGTGTTCCGGGGTGCTGGATGGCAGGTCATCAAGGTGATCTGGGGACGCAAATGGGATCCGCTCCTCGAGCGAGATCACAATGGGCGGCTGCAGAAGATCATGGACGAGGTCTGTGATGGCGAATTGCAGAACTGCAAATTCAACGGCGGTGCCTACACCCGGGAGCACTTCTTCGGTAAACATCCGGAGACGTTGGCTCTGGTCAAAGATCTGAGCGACGAGGACATTATGTACCTCAATCGTGGCGGACATGACCCCTACAAGGTCTATGCGGCATACGCGGCGGCATGCGAGGAGCTGGAGCGGCCCACCGTGATTCTTGCGATGACGGTGAAGGGTTATGGCACCAGCGAGGCCGGTGAGGCGTCAAACGAAACCCACTCCCTGAAGAAGCTGGATCTCAAAAGCCTGCAGGCCTTCAGGGATCGCTTCGGTGTGCCCATCAGTGACAAAGATCTCAAGAGCGTGCCTTTTTATCGACCACCCGAAGACAGCCCGGAACTCCGTTACATGCGAGAGCGGCGGGCTGAACTGGGCGGTAGCGTGCCCGCCCGGAGGGCGACCTCTTACTCCTTGCCAGCACCGCCGCGGAATATTTTTTCAAGCCAGCTGAAAAGCTCCGGCAAGCGACAAATCAGCACCACCATGGCGTTTGTTCGCATTCTCTCCACCTTGCTCAAGGACAAGACGATGGGTGAGCGCGTGGTGCCGATTGTGCCGGACGAGGCGCGCACCTTTGGTATGGAAGGTATGTTTCGGCAGATGGGGATCTATTCCTCTGTCGGGCAGCGTTATACCCCGCATGATTCGGGGGGCATCCTGTATTACAAAGAGGCCGAAACTGGCCAGATCCTCGAAGAGGGGATAAACGAGGCGGGCGCATTTTCAGCCTGGCTCGCCGCGGCCACGTCCTACAGTGTGTCGGACTATCCGATGGTGCCTTTTTATATTTTTTACTCGATGTTTGGCTTTCAACGAATCGGTGATCTGGCCTGGGCCGCCGGTGACTCTCAGGCGAGAGGGTTTTTGATTGGCGCGACCGCCGGACGGACCACGCTGAACGGCGAGGGCCTGCAGCATCAGGACGGACACAGTCATCTCTTGGCGTCGACGATTCCCAACTGCATCAGTTACGACCCCGCCTACGCCTTTGAGCTGGCCGTCATTATCCAGGACGGGATGAGAAGGATGTTTGAAGCCGGAGAGAACTGCTTTTACTACATCACCACGATGAACGAGAACTATGTTCACCCCGATATGCCCGAAGGCGTAGAAGAGGGCATCGTGCGGGGCCTGTATCAATTGCGCAGCGCTAAGGTCTCCGGCGGACCGGTGGTTCAGCTCATGGGTGCGGGCGCAATCTTGCGCGAGGTGGAGGCGGCAGCGGAATTGCTGGAAAAGGACTATGGCGTTGCCGCCACTGTCTGGAGCCTTACCAGCGTCAACGAACTCGCCCGCGAGGGCAATGATGTGGTGCGTTGGAACCGACTTCACCCGACTGCTCAACCGCGCATCCCTTACTTGACACAGCAGCTCGCGGGCGCGGTGGGCCCGTTTATTGCAGCGACCGACTATCAAAAGGCACACACCGATCAGTTGCGGGAATTTATTCCGGGCGACTTCACGGTGTTGGGAACGGATGGATTCGGCAGAAGTGACACCCGCCAGCAACTACGGCAGCACTTTGAAGTGAGCCGGGAGCATATCGCGTTGGCGGCGCTGAAGGCGTTGGCAGACCGTGGCGAACTGAAAGGCGAGACCGTGGCGCAGGCGATCACCCAATTGGGCATTGACGCTGATAAACCCAACCCCATGCACGCATAACGGCGATAGAAGGAACCTGAATATGGCTGAACAGCTGATCAAAGTGCCTGACATCGGTGGCGCTGAAGGCGCAGAGGTCGTCGAGGTATTGGTTGCCGTTGGTGACGTGATTGAACTTGAGCAAAGCCTCATTGTGGTCGAGTCGGACAAGGCATCCATGGAAATTCCCGCATCTTCAGCCGGGACCGTCACTGAACTGCGGGTGGCGTTGGGCGACGCCGTCTCGGAGGGTGATGTGATCCTGGTGCTGGCTACCGAGGGGGTGGCGAGCACGCCCGCACAGATGGCGCCAGAGCCAGAGCCCGAAAAGGCGATTGACCCATCAGAGCCCAGTTCCAACCAAGCGGAGGCAGCGAGTGCAAAGGCTACCGATACCTCTGGCTCTGCTGCGGGTGAGACAACTTCCGTAGCTGTTCGCATACCGGATTTGGGCAGCGATCAAGGTGCCGATCTGGTCGAGATACTGGTGCCAGTGGGCACCACTGTCGCCGAGGGAGACTCACTGGTTTTATTGGAGTCGGACAAAGCATCGATGGAGGTGCCTGCCCCCGCGGCAGGCGTCATCACCGAGTGGCTGGTCGGTGCAGGTGAGACCGTGCAGGAAGGCGTTGTCATTGCCACCCTGCAAGTGAGTGCTCCCGCGACGAGTAGCGCCTCTGGCGCGCAGGTCGATGTCCACGCGACCGAAGCCCATGTGAGGGAATCTCCCGCTCCCGCCGTAACCCCAGCGGCGGCCTCGATGTCGTCTGAGCGCTCGAGCCAGAATGATGCGACTACTGCAATCAGGCCCTCCGCCGCAGTACCACCGACAGAGGGTGGGGGCGCCGTTTATGCCGGTCCGGCGGTACGCAAACTGGCGCGGGAGTTTGGCGTGGCGCTCGATCGGGTGAGTGGCACCGGTGCCCGGGGCCGGATTCTCAAGGAGGATTTGCAGCAATATGTTGCTCGTGCCTTGGCGAGTCCTGATGTTGCATCGGGGACGTCGGCGGGTCTGCCCGCGGTGCCCGAGGTCGACTTTGCGCGCTTCGGCCCCGTGGAGCGCGTTGCCAGAGCGCGCATCGACAAATTGACGGCGAGCAACATGGTGCGCTCCTGGCTGAATGTTCCCCATGTCACCCAATTTGATGATGCGGACATCAGTGATCTAGAGCAGTTCCGCAAGGCGTTAAAAGCCGAGGCGGAGCAGCGCGGCCTGCGCCTCTCGCCATTGCCTTTCATCATCAAGGCGTGTGCCTTGGCGCTGGCGGATCACCCCAAACTAAAAGCCTCGCTGGCAGATGGCGGCGAGACGCTGGTACTGAAGGACTACTGTCACATCGGCATGGCGGTGGATACGCCGGGAGGTTTGGTGGTGCCAGTGCTTCGCGATGTCGACAAAAAATCGATCTGGACGCTGGCCTCAGAAATCACAATCTTGGCAGCCAAGGCGCGTGACAAGCAGCTCAAGCCCGACGAAATGCAAGGCGGTGTTTTCACCGTCAGCAGCCTTGGTGCCATCGGCGGACGCGGATTCACGCCCATCATCAATACGCCGGAAGTGGGTATTCTGGGGGTGGGTCGGGCGGCTATCCAGCCTGTTTGGGATGGGGCGGCGTTCCAGCCTCGTAATATGCTACCCCTTGCCCTGTCCTATGATCACCGGGTGGTCAACGGGGGAGACGGCGGGCGTTTTCTGACGGCGCTCATCGCCCTGCTGGCAGATGTGCGGCGGATGGTCATGTGACGTCGGCCCATTTCGGATTTCAGCGTCTACTATTTGCGCATTGGTCGAGCATTAGGGAGTGCTGATGGACGAGTGCACCCCCGGTGAATGTGCGGCACGTCGTTTGCATCTTGCGGGCGTGGTACTCGCCGCGGGCGCCGGGCGTCGTCTGGGCTATAGACCCAAAGGCTTGATTACCGTGCGCGGCGAGCCGCTGTTGCGACGTCAACTGCGTTTGCTGTCTGAGGCTGGCGTGGATGAACTGGTTGTGGTGCTCGGGCACCACAGTGAGCAACTGCTGCCCTTGTTGGCGGACTTTGACGTGGCCGCCGTAGTGCAACCGGGAGATGCGCACTCACAGGCGGCTTCACTGCAGCTTGGCGTTTCAGCCTTGTCGGCAAGCGTCGATGCTGCCCTTGTCGTTCCGGTCGATATGCCAGCGCTCGAGGCTTCGGATTTGGTTGCCTTGATCGGCGCCTTTAAGCACGCCGAGCCCCATATTGAATTTGTCGGCCCAAGGGTCAACGACCGACCCGGCAATCCGGTGCTGCTTAGTCGCGCGGTTATCGAGCAGGTGCTTAGGGGTGAGGGTGACTTTGGCAGCGGGCAATGGCGTCATCGCGAGGCAGCGTGGGCGCTGGATTGGGTCACCGACAACCCGCGCTACCTGATCGATATAGATACCCCCCAGCACCTGCAGCGCTGGGCCGATGAGTCAGCCGAACTTCAGGGCAGTTGAGCGCCACGTTGGCCGTGCCGGGCGCAGGTGCGCCTGTGCACTGCAAAGGCGCCTCCCGCGACGCGAGCCGAGTGGATTACATCACAGGGCCAGCATCACCGCCCTGACGGCAAGCGCGATCAGACAAACACTCGCCAGGCCAAAAAGCGCAAAGCGAATGGGGATTGTGTTGACATTGGCCTGCCAGAAGCTGTGCAGAATGCGTAACCCGGTATAGCCCCAGGCCAGATTAACGCTCAGTGCCGAGTTATCCCCCATTAGCGCCAGCATAATTACCACAGGATAAAACACCGTTGGCTGTTCCATCAGATGGGTGTAGTTGTGTGAAATCCAGTTGGCTTTGGCAGGCATTTGTGCCTCTCCGTCACCGCCGCGAGCGCCAGGTGGCATGTCTCCCAACGCGATACCGGCTGCCTTGAAGGCCGGTAGGCGGCGTGCGAGGAGCCAAAGGAAAACAATCATGGACCACCCGGCCAAAACGGCGGCGGGGGCGAGAATGGCGGTTTCAGTTTGCATCGATTTCTCCCGGAGTTATTGCTTCACGTTGCTTTTATGGTTACCAACCCGGCCCTGGGCGGGGTGTCCTGCGTATGCGCCGTGACCTCGGTATGGCACCCGGCAGTCAGGACCTCCAGTGTGCGCCCTAAGTCCCCCTGCGTGCTAGACTTTGCGCTCTTTTTTCTGGAGCTTGGTCCATGGTGATTCAGCCCAAAGTGCGCGGGTTTCTGTGCACCACGACCCATCCAACGGGATGCCTCGAAAACGTGCGGCGGCAGATAGCGCACGTGCGGGATAAGGGCGAGATAGCCGGCGGCCCCAAGCGGGTGCTGGTGCTGGGCGCTTCCACAGGTTACGGACTTGCCTCGCGCATTACAGCCGCTTTCGGTTCAGGTGCTGCCACCATTGGCGTATTTTTCGAAAAGCCGGGTAACGAGCGTAAGCCCGGCACCGCGGGCTGGTATAACTCGGCAGCGTTCCATCAACTGGCCGACGAGGCAGGCCTTTACGCGAAAAGCCTTAATGGCGATGCTTTTTCAGATGAGGTGAAAGCGCAGGTCATTGACCTGATCAAGGCAGATCTCGGGCAGGTCGATCTGGTGATCTACAGTTTGGCGGCGCCGCGTCGAACCCATCCCAAAACGGGTGAAGTCTTTAGCTCTACGCTCAAACCAATTGGTCGGGCGACCACGCAAAAGGGCGTGAATACGGACAAGGAAGTTATTCAGGATTTTCACCTGGAGCCTGCAACCCAGGAAGAAATTGACCACACCGTGGCCGTGATGGGTGGCGAGGACTGGGAGATGTGGATGACAGCGCTAGCCGAGGCGGGCGTGCTCGCTGAGGGCGTTAAGACTACCGCTTATACCTACATTGGCGAGAAGATTACCTGGGATATTTATTGGCATGGCACGATTGGCGCCGCCAAACAGGATCTTGACCGACGGGTTCAGGGTATTCGCGAGCGACTGTCAGCACTGGGTGGCGATGCCCGGGTGTCGGTGCTCAAGGCTGTTGTCACTCAGGCGTCCGCGGCGATTCCTGCGATGCCCATTTATCTCGCGATTCTGTTCAAGGTGATGAAGGCTCGCGGTGTTCACGAGGGGTGTATTGAGCAAATCGACCGTTTGTTCCGCGACCGGCTTTACGGCGAAAGCGATCTCGATGAGGAGGGGCGCTTGCGGGTGGATGAGCTAGAACTCGATCCCGCGGTGCAGGCTGAAGTGGCGGCGATTTGGGAGCAAATTAATACCGACAACCTCAAGTCGCTGGCGGATTTTGAGGGCTACCGGCGGGAGTTCCTGCAACTTTTTGGCTTTGGCGTTGACGGCGTGGATTACGCAGCCGATGTGGATCCCGATATCGCCATCAGCGCGCTGGTAGAGTGAGATGCAGCCCCACGGCGAAGTCAGGGTGTTATCCCCGCGGGTGCGTCGCATCGTCGCCCCCAACCCGGGCCCCATGACGGGTCCCGGTACCAATACCTACATTATTGGTAATACTGAGTTGGCAGTCATTGATCCCGGTCCTGCGATACCCAGCCATGTTGATGCGATTCTGAGCAGTGTCGGCGAGCGCCTGCGCTATGTAGTGTGTACCCATACCCATCCCGATCACTCCCCGGGCGCGGCGGTGCTTGCAGAAAATACAGGTGCCACATTGGTGGGGCGCGTCACCGCGGACGACCGACATCAGGATCTGACGTTTCAACCCGAGGCGCAGATTGAGGATGATGCCCGCATTGCGGGCGACGGGTGGACGCTGCGGGCGATCCGTACCCCCGGGCACGTGGACAATCATGTGTGCTATCTGCTCGAGGAAGAGGGGGTGGTTTTCGCGGGTGACCACATCATGAATGGCTCCACGGTGGTGATCGTGCCCCCGGGTGGCAGCATGGCGCACTACATCGCGTCGCTAAAACGACTGCTGGAATATGATGTGCGTACGGTTGCCCCCGGACATGGCGATCTCATCCCTGATTGCCGTGCCGAGGTGGAAAAACTGGTGCGTCATCGGCTGATGCGAGAGGCCAAAGTGGCGCGGGCGCTGGCATCTGAACCCCAGTCGCTCGATACGCTGGTGGTGTCTGTTTACGACGACGTCGATCCCGCGATGCATGAGTGGGCAAAGCTGTCGCTACTGGCGCACCTCATCAAATTAGAGAGCGAGGGACGTAGCGTGCGGTCCTCAGACAAAGGCGAAGAACGGTGGTGCGAAGCGGCCTGACGGATGCGGGGCTGCCGGGAGAAGCGCGCCCGATCCATTGAGGGCAACGGTCAAATGAGAGAGGAAAGACACACATGAATGGTTTGATGATGGATATCCCGCTGACGATCACCTCGATAGTCCGGCACGCAGAACGCGTGCATGGACACAAGGAAATCGTCTCGATCACACGGGACAATCCGCGCCATCGGTACACCTACCGGGACTGTTTTGCCCGAGCTCGACAGTTGGCCAACGCCATGCAGGCGTGGGGTCTCGAGCAGGGTGACCGGATTGCGACCCTTGCCTGGAATGATTACCGGCACATGGAAACCTACTATGGCTCTGCGTGTTCGGGTTATGTCTGCCACACCATCAATCCGCGCCTGTTTCCCGAACAGATTGTGTACATCATCAACCACGCCGAGGACCGCTATGTATTTCTTGACCCCGACTTTTGGCCGCTGATAGAGGGTATCGCCGATCAGTGCCCTGCGGTGGAGGGATGGGTCGTCATGACAACCCAAGAACACATGCCAGCGACTGAGCGGGGCAATGTACTGTGCTACGAAGACCTGCTGAGCTCCCAGAGCGATGCGTTTGCGTGGCCCGATCTCGATGAGCAAGCTGCCTGTTCTCTGTGCTACACGTCGGGCACCACGGGCAATCCGAAGGGTGTGCTCTACAGTCATCGCTCCACGGTGCTGCATACGTACGCCACGCTCATGCCTGATGCCATGAATATTTCCAGTGGCGACGTCATGTTACCGATCGTGCCGATGTTCCACGTAAACGCCTGGGGTAACCCTTACGCCTGTCCGGTAGCCGGTGCAAAAATGGTGATGCCGGGCAACAAAATGGGTGATGGTCCGACCTTGGCTGCGCTGATTAACGAGGAAGGGGTCACGCTGTCAGCCGGTGTGCCCACAGTCTGGTTGAATCTGCTTGCGCATTTACGGAGTTCTGGCCAGCGCGTTGATACGTTGACCCGCGTCGTGGTGGGCGGGTCGGCCTGCCCCCTCTCGGTCATGGAAGAGTTCGACAGCTATGGCGTGGATACGCGCCACGCCTGGGGTATGACCGAGATGAGTCCGTTGGGCACCACCAACCACGCGGGAGGACACCGCGCCTTGTACTCCCCGGAGCAGTTTGCCCAGATGCGCACCAACGTGGGAACGCCAATCTGGGGCGTCGAGATCAAGATCACCGACGACGACAACCAGGAGCTGCCCTGGGACGGTAAAGCCTTTGGCGCGCTCAAGGTGCGAGGCCCATGGATTTGCTCGAGCTACTTCAAGTTGGAGGGATCCGAGGCCCACGCGGAGCCCGGCTGGTTTGAAACCGGCGACGTCGCCACGGTCAGTCCTGAGGGCTTCGTTTCCATCACTGATCGCACCAAAGATGTGATCAAGTCGGGTGGCGAATGGATTTCGTCGATTGAAGTGGAGAATGTGGCGACCGGTCATGCGAAGGTTGCAGAGGCAGCCGTTATTGGGCGAGTGCACGAGAAATGGGGAGAGCGACCGCTCCTCATTGTGGTGCGCGCGCCGGGAGAGGAGCCCACGCCGGAGGAACTCAAGGCCTATCTCGAGGGCAAGATCGCCAAGTGGTGGATTCCCGATGACGTACAGTTCATCGATGAGATGCCGCACACCGCGACGGGTAAAATCCAGAAAACCGCGCTGCGCGAGATCTTTGCGGACTATGCTTTTCCGGCGTGAGCGGTGATATGTGCATTCTCGAGCCAATTTTGCGCATGTGCTGTCACCGCCCTGTGGAGATGAGGCCGTAACGGGAGTGTTCCCGTGCCCGGTCACTATGGTAGTTAAGGCAAGGCGATGAGCGAACACCTGCCAACGCGAATAGATATTATTGTCCCGGTTTTTAGCGGAGAGGAGGCCGTGCGCAAATGTCTTGACGCGCTTTTCGCTTCGGACGCACTGCAGTTAGCCGACGTAATACTCGTAGACGACGCATCGCCGGAATCAGTGATCTCCTCTTACCTTCGACAGTGGTCGGACAGGCCGGGCGTGACGTTGTTGGTCCACGAAGAGAACAAAGGGTTCGTCGACAGCGTTAACGAGGCCGCCCGGATTCATCCTGATCGCGACTTTGTAATCCTGAATGCTGATACCGAGGTCTCATCCGATTGGCTGCAGCGATTGCAGGCACATGCAGATGGTGACTCGCAGGTGGCAACGGTAACGCCGATCTCCAATAACGCCACCATCGCCAGCTACCCAAGAATGGGGATGGAAAATGAGCTGCCCCGTGGAATGGATACCGCGACACTAGATGCCATCTTTTCTCGCGTTAATGAGGCTGAGTCAGTGGGTATGCCCACCGGTATCGGTTTTTGCATGTGGGTGCGAAGAACGGCATGGGCAGCGGCTGGAGGCTTTGACGAAACTTTTGGTCGCGGTTATGGGGAGGAGGTTGATTTCTGTTGCAAGCTCGCGCGCGATGGCTGGAAGCACATGCTTGCCACTGACGTTTTCGTATTTCACCAAGGCGGTGTGTCTTTCGGTGAGGCGGCGGTTGAGCGAAAACGACTCGCACAGGAGATTGTTGACAATCGCTATCCCGAGTTTTCAGAAGCAGTTCAATCTTGGATTCGAGAAGATCCTGCTATGCCCCATCGCTTGAGAGTCGATTTTGCGCGGCACAACGCGCGGTCTGGACCCAGATGGTTGTTTGTGTCCCACAACTACGGTGGCGGAGTGCAACAACATATTGATGATCTGGCGGCACTCATCCGTGATGAGCTCGACGGCAGTGTATGGCTACTGCAGCCTCGAGATGATGCCAGCGTGCGACTGCGATGGTTAGACGAGAGTGCCGATCTGGACATTCCCATCCCACACGATCACCTGTTGCAGGCCGCCAAACTATTCGTAGATCACTTTGGTATTCAACGGCTCCATTTTCATCACTTTGCTGGACTACCCCAGGCTGTATTAAAGCTTCCCGAGCACCTTGGAATACCTTTCGACGTCACTTTTCACGATTTTCACAGTGTGTGCCCCCAAACGCATTTTATCACCCGCGATGGTCGATTCTGCGGGCGCCCCGATCAAAAAGCATGTGGCAGTTGTGTCGCTGATCGCCCCAATTCATGGGGTTTAGGTATCGATAAATGGCGCGCCCTCTTCGAGGGTTGGTTGAAAACGGCGGATCGACGTATTTGTCCCGCTGAGTCGGTCCGGGATATTGTCACTGAATACTTTCCGTCTCTGTCGATTGAGGTGTGGCCGCATCCCGAGCGGTCGCTGAAAATGTTCGAGCGGCATTTGGATCGCTCTTTGTCACGGCGCAAGTTCGCGCTGATTGGAGGCCTTTCCGACGTTAAGGGACTGCATCGTTTAAAGCAAATCGCCAGAAATTCACTCGATTCTGACGCGCCGATTGAATTTGTCGTACTGGGTCGCACCCAAGCGCCTTTGGGCGCAGACGCGCCCAGCAATATTACGGTTACCGGACAGTTTGATTATCACGACTTGGCAAACTTGCTGGCGCGAGAGCGGCCAGATGGCGTGTTGTTCTTATCCGTTGTCCCCGAGACATACAACTATGC
>DFQW01000193.1:0-6387 GCA_002377985.1 Halieaceae bacterium UBA3479
GGTGAAGAGTCAGTAGCATCGCACAGAGTCAGGTCACCCTTAGTCTGATAGCAAATATCGATTGCTGACTTTACAGCAGTCGTTGCCATTACTACTTCAGAGAACTTTGCTTTCTTAGCATAGGTCTGGTAAGCCGGCAGTGCGAGTGATGCCAGGATTGCGATGATGGCGATAACGATCATCAGTTCGATGAGGGTAAATCCTTTTTGCTGTTGCTTTGACATGTTTCTCTCCTTTGAAATCATGTGGTTGCCATGGGGTAGCGGCGTGCTAGCCCGTGCCGGCAAGCCCTCCCCCAAAAAATGCAATTTGCAAACATTTATTGCATTTAGCGAATTTTCCATGTTTTGGCAAGCATTGCAAGTCTTTTTAACGCAGGGGAAACGAAAAAAACCAATAAATGCCTTAAATAAATGCCTTATATGACAAGATTGGTCATATAAGGCCAAACTATGTTTGAGAGCCCCCTGTTATGCGAAAGCAGGGGGAGGCTGCCTAGTCCCGGTACTTGGCTTTGAAGGCGAGGCGCCGCGTGTGCAGCACGGGTTCGGTATAGCCGTTGGGTTGGGCGGTACCGGCAAACACCAGTTCGCTGGCGGCCCGAAATGCCTCACTGGCATCGAGTTTGGTGGCCATGGGGGAGTAGTCGGGGTCTGCCCGGTTCTGTTCATCCACCACCGCCGCCATGCGCGCCAGCGACTCTTTTACCTGAGCCTCGCTCACGACACCGTGATGTAGCCAGTTGGCAATATGCTGGCTGGAGATGCGCAGCGTTGCGCGGTCTTCCATGAGGCCCACGTTGTGGATGTCGGGCACCTTGGAGCAGCCCACGCCGTGTTCTACCCAGCGCACCACATACCCCAAAATACCCTGCGCATTATTGTCGAGCTCTTGTTGGATAGTCTCTGCCGAGAGCGCATTGGTGTCGCCGAGGGGGATTGTCAGCAGCTCAGCCAGAGACCGGCGGTGCTGACCACAAAGCGCTGACTGCACCTCGGCTACCGCGACGCGGTGGTAGTGGGTCACATGCAGCGTTGCCGCGGTGGGTGAGGGCACCCAGGCGCAACTGGCGCCGGCATTGGGATGGCCCGCCTTGGCGGTGAGCATCTCTGCCATGAGATCGGGCATGGCCCACATGCCCTTGCCGATCTGTGCCTTGCCCTGTAGCCCGCAGGCAAGCCCGGTATCCACATTCCAATCCTCGTAGGCATTGATCCAGGTCTCGGCTTTCATCGCAGTTTTGGCGGTGACCGCGCCCGCCTCCATGCTGGTGTGAATCTCGTCGCCTGTCCTGTCGAGAAAGCCCGTATTGATAAAGACCACGCGCTCACTGGCGCGACGAATGCACTCCGCCAGATTCACGGTGGTGCGGCGCTCCTCATCCATGATGCCGACTTTGAGGGTATTGCGCGGTAAGCCAAACAGATCCTCGATTCTAGAGAACAGCTCGACGGTGAGGCTCACCTCGTCCGGGCCATGCATCTTGGGCTTCACGATATACATGGAGCCGGTTCGCGAGTTCTTTAGATCCCCTGTACCTCTCAGGTCGTGTAGCGCGCAGAAGGTGGTGAACAGGCCGTCCATGAACCCTTCCGGGATCTCGTTGCCCGCGGCGTCGAGAATCGCCGGGTTGGTCATAAGATGGCCCACATTGCGCACAAATAGCAGACTTCGGCCGGGTAGCGTCAGCGTGCCGCCCTCGGGAGTGGTGAATTGTCGGTCAGGGTTCAGGCGACGAGTCAGGCTGGCATTGCCCTTTTTGAAGGTATCGGTCAGGTCGCCTTTCATGAGGCCCAGCCAATTGCGGTAGACCACGACCTTGTCTTCGGCATCTACCGCGGCAACGGAGTCTTCACAGTCCTGAATGGTGGTGAGGGCCGACTCCAGACAGATATCCTTGACGCCCGCCTTGTCAGTGGCACCTACCGGGTGTGCGCGATCAATCTGTATCTCGGCATGCAGGCCGTGGTGCTTTAACAGCACGCTGCTCGGTGCGTCACTGTTGCCGGTGTATCCCACCAGTTGAGTGGGGTCAGCCAAGGACACTGCTGTGCCCGAGGTCAGGCCGACCTGCAGGTTTCCGCTGTCGATGGTATAGCCGGTGGCGTCACGGTGAAGGCCGCCAGTAAGGGGAAAGTGCTCATCCAGAAAATCTCTCGCCCAGGCAATCACGCGATCACCCCGCACCGGGTTGTACCCACCGCCGCGCTGGGCGCCGTCATCCTCGGGGATGGCGTCGGTGCCATAGAGCGCGTCGTACAAGCTGCCCCAGCGCGCGTTGGCCGCGTTGAGGGCATAGCGTGCATTCATTACCGGTACCACCAGCTGTGGCCCTGCGATGAGGGCGATTTCCGGGTCCACCTGGGTAGTCGTAATCTGAAAAGGCGCGGGTTCCGGGTGGAGATAGCCGATGTCGCGGAGGAAGGTTTCGTAAGCTTCGGCGTTCCACGCATCGCCCCTGTGTTCCCGATGCCACTCATCGATCTGGGCTTGCAGCCTGTCACGCTCCGCCAGCAAACGCTGATTCTCGGGACCCAACGTTTTCCAGATGGCTGCCACACCCTCCCAGAAAGCGTCGGGGTCAATACCGGTGCCCGGTGCGATCTCGTCGACGAGGAGCGCGTGCAGCGCGGCGTCGATCATAAGGCCGGCACATTCAATTCGTGGGGGCATGAAGCAGACTCCTGAGTTCAGTGGTGGCGGATGTGACGAAGTGCACACTCTACTGACTCACCACTATTGATCATAGTGATTCAAACGATAAAGGGTATTCTCAAAATTTATACAGCGTCGTGCGGAGGCGCGTCGAGGGATCGTGCAATTGCCGTGATGAACTGCCGTACCCAACGATGCGGCGCATTATTGTGCAGCAGGGGACTCCACGCCATTTTCAATTCGAGCGGGGGAATGGCAAAGGGCACCTGGCGCACTACAACCCGCGGATTATCCCGTTTGAGCCAGGTGGCGCGAGTCGGCAGTGTTACGATCAGATCGTTTTGTTCCGCCAGCGTCATCGCCGCCTGGTAGTGGCGGGTAAACACGCGAATGCGCCGCTTCTCACCCAGTTCGGCCAGTGCCGCATCGACCCAACCCAACCGCTGTACATCGCTCGGGTCCACACCAACGCCGATACCCATGCCTGTTTTGCTCACCCATATATGGTCAGCGCGCAGATAATTGCGCAGAGAGAAGTCACTTAGTATCGGATTGTCCGGGCTTAGCAAGCACGAAAAGCTGTCTTGCCACAGCGTAATCTGGTGAAAGGACTGTGGCATCTGATCGAATCGATTGATGACCAAATCAACTTTGCCTCGCTCGACATCCAGAAAGCTGACGTCGGAAGGATTCATGATATCCAGCGTAATGCCTGGCGCGTCTTCGCGGAGCTGGTTGAGCACGGCAGGAAACAGCGTCGACTCGGCATAATCACTTGCCATGATCCGAACTACCATATGGGCATCACCCGGGACAAACTCGGCTGCGGGCTGCATGGCGCGGTCGACCCCCAACAGGATTTCCTTGACCAGCGGTTCCAGTTCTAGCGCCCGCTCGGTTGGTGTCATGCCCTCTGATGTGCGCACCAGTAGAGGGTCGTCGAAAAGTGCCCGGAGCCGTCGCAGACCGTTACTCATAGCGGGCTGAGACAGTCCCAACTGATTGGCGGCCTGGGTCACGTTGCGCTCGCGCAGCAACACCTCGAGATAGACCAGCAGGTTCAGATCAATTTGGTTCAGGTTTTTCATATAATGCGCGCTGGGCCAGTCATCCTTTATTCACACGGTGAATTATAACTACTTAGCCATATTTTTGCCGTATGGCTACACAATAGCGCTCGCGGACGACGTTGGCCTGATAGAGGGCGAGATAAGAGGAACCCATGATGTATTTGGCACCCACGGAAGATATGCAGTTCCTGATCGACGATGTACTGGACGTAGGCGGCGTGCTGGGCGCACTCCCACAGTACGCCGACCTGGGATTGGGGCCTGACCTGACCACGGCGCTGCTGGATGAGGCAGCCAAGTTCGCGGCCGACGTGGTCTCGCCACTGCGGCGGGTGGGGGATGCCCAGCCGGCCCGCTGCCACGATAGCGCCGTGACGATCCCGCCCGGCTATGGTGATGCGATTCGTCAACTCGGTGCCGGTGGTTGGGTGGGTATTTCTTCGCCCGTCGAGCAGGGTGGCCAGGGTCTGCCCGAACTCTTTGGCACCGCTGCCTGCGAGATGTGGAACAGCGCGGATATGGCATTTGCATTGGAGCCCTTTTTGAGTGCCGGTGCGGCGCTGGCGATATCGGCCCACGCCAGTGATGCCTTAAAGGCAACTTATCTGGAAAAGATCCACTCCGGTGAGTGGTCTGGCACGATGAACCTGACCGAGTCCGGCGCCGGCTCGGATCTGGGACCGATGAAGACCCGCGCCGAGCGAGAAGGTGAGCATTACCGCATCTTCGGTCAGAAAATCTATATCACCTGGGGTGATCACGACGCGACCGAAAATATTATTCATTTGGTTTTGGCGCGCCTGCCCGACGCACCCGCGGGGAGCCGCGGAATTTCGCTGTTTTTGGTACCCAAGTTTTTGGTCAATGCCGACGGCTCTCTCGGGGAGCGCAACGACGCCTACCCTGTCTCGGTAGAACACAAGCTGGGGATCCACGGCAGCCCAACCTGTGTCATGGCCTATGGCGATAATGGCGGTGCTATTGGTTATCTCGTGGGTGAGGAGAATCAGGGCCTCGCCTGCATGTTTACGATGATGAACGAAGCGCGATTGAAGGTGGGTCTTCAGGGATTGGGGGCGTCGGAGGGCGCGTACCAGAAGGCGGTGGCCTACGCCCGCGAGCGTGTACAAGGCGGTGTGCCGATTATTGAGCACGCCGATGTGAAGCGCATGCTGCTGACTATGCGGGCCCTGAACGAGGCAATGCGCGCACTCGCTTATGCGGAGGCGGTGACCATGGATCTGGCGCATGCCGGACCGGCTGAGGCACGCGATGCCAACCAGCGTCGTATCGATCTCATGATCCCGGTGATCAAGGGATGGCTCACTGAACTCGGCATCGAGGTCACTTCACTGGGTGTGCAGGTGCATGGCGGCATGGGCTATGTCGAAGAAACAGGTGCTGCGCAGTATTTGCGCGATGTGCGCATTACCCCCATTTACGAGGGCACTAACGGTATTCAGGCGGCAGATCTACTCAACCGTAAATTAGGCCGAGATGGTGGCGCCACCATGGAGGCGATGCAGGCTGAAATCGCTGACCTAATCGATGCGCTGGACGCCGATGCGGATCCAGATCTCACGGTGATTGGCGCTTGTCTTCGCACGGCGCTGGCTGAGCATGTTGGCAGCACGCAGCAGTTACTGTCGCTGTTGCCCGAGGATCGATTCGCCGCACTGGGCGGGTCTTTTGACTACATGATGCAAACCGGATATTTGTTTGGCGGGTGGCAGTTGGCGCGCGGTGCACGGGTCGCTGCGTCTATCGCAGCGCGCGGAGAGAGGGTCGACTTTTGCCAGCGTAAAGTGACAACTGCGCGTTTTTATATGGAACGGCTGCTGCCCAGAGCGCGTGCCCATGCCGGTGTTATTGCTGCTCCAAGCGAGGGGCTCTCGAGCTTTGCGCAACACTGGTTTTAAATTGTGATCGCTTTTACGACCCCCGACCTTTCGGACGACTTTCCAGACGCGCGTCATCTGCCTTTTCAGCTTCGGCAGTTTGGTCAGCGATCACGCTTTTTCGGCAGGGCGTCTACGGTTTTCTGTGACGCCGATAACTCGCGGGTGGCTGAGGCGGTGTCGGAAGCAGGAGAGGGGCGCGTGTTGCTGGTCGACGGACAGGGGCACCTGCATCGATCGCTGTTGGGCGATCGTCTGGCGCAGTTGGCTGCCGATAACGCTTGGGCTGGTGTCATTGTCATTGGGGCCATCCGTGACGTCGAGGTCATCGAACAGATTGATCTGGGGGTGCAGGCGCTCGGCGTCTGCCCTATCAAGACCAAAAAGCAGGGACGTGGTGAGCGCGATATCCCCGTTACTTTCTCCTCAGTCACGGTGAGCCCGGGGGATTGGCTCTACGCCGATCGCAACGGTGTTCTGGTGAGCACCGTGGCGCTGATAAATGACGAGTAAACGCCAATACAGGTTGGTGTTGCGGACAAGAGACTGTCCCGAGGCTTTGAGTTCGACTGTTCCGGTCACCCACATCATCGCCTTGTATGACGACGTTAAATCCGCCGGGTAGGGTAGGATGCCGGAGTGACGACAACGACCGACAACTGGACTTTTGTAGCGGGATGGCTCGACGCTGCCAGACGGGTTGCGTCACCTAATTGCAATTCCCGACCAGCGGGCAGTCATCCTGAGTTAATCGTGGTGCACGG
>DFQW01000193.1:6763-13039 GCA_002377985.1 Halieaceae bacterium UBA3479
GAGCATCCCTACTTTGCCGAGATCATCGACCTCAGGGTGTCGGCCCATTTTTTAATCCGTCGCTCAGGAGAGCTCGTGCAGTTTGTAGACACGGACAGTCGTGCCTGGCACGCCGGAGTCTCCGAGTGGCAGGGTCGAGAAAACTGCAATGACTTCAGTATCGGTATTGAGCTCGAGGGTTGTGATGACGAACCCTACGCAGACCAGCAATATGTGACCCTGAATGCATTGATCCACACCCTGCGAAAGCAATACCCGCGGATTCAACACGATGCTATCGTTGGCCACAGCGAAATTGCGCCGGGGCGCAAGACCGATCCCGGTCCGGCCTTCGATTGGTCTCGGGTAACGGGTTCGTCTGCGAATTGACTGAGGAAAGCTGAGTAGTGTCGTATCTGGTTTTCATCTTCTCGGTGGGTTTACTGGCGCTTTTGGGTGCTGGCGGACCACTGCATCGAGATACGTGGCTGGAGGCATTGGGTCGCCGTGTTGATGCCTTAGAGCTGGGACTATGGCCCTCGCTGCTGTTGTTGCTCGTCGCACCTCTCCTGATGGCGGCCATTGCGCTGAACATCTTGCAGGTGTTCCTCGGCGATTTTGCCTATGCCTTGGTGGGTGTTGCGCTACTGTATTTTTCCTGGGGACGCGGTGACTATCCCACTGAATTGCAGCGTTTCCTCGCCCGCGCCCGAGCGGGTGACACAGTGGCTGCGCGGGCTTTGCTCGATCTGAGTGAGAGGGGGTCGGATGCCGGTGAAGAATGGGAGCGAGAGGTGCTGGAGCATTTTGCTTACCGCGGGTACGCCCGATGGTTTCCCCCGGTGCTGTACTTCTGTTTGTTAGGGCCTTTTGCCGCGGCGGTCTATCGATTGGTTGTGCTCGCAAATGATCGATCTGGCGGGCGCTACGACGAGGCACAGCATCTGCTTGAATGGCTGCCATCGCGCGCGCTGCTATTGACCTTTGCGGTGCTGGGAGACTTTGACAGAACCCGAAGATTGTTGACTGCGAAGCCGGCTGATGGTGACGCTCCGGTAAAAGCCCTGTTGGCTGAGGGTATTGAGCGGGCGTGGCATTTGGACGAGAGTGGATTGCAGGGCGTTGATAAGACGGTGCGCGCCGTAGAAACCGCGACCAAAGCCATTGATCGAAGCTGCGCGGTATGGATCATCCTGATTTCCCTGGCTGCATTACTCTAAATAGTAATGCCCGGTACTAGGGCCGTGCCGCAATCTTGCTATCCACCTCTAAGACGGCCTCATAGAGTGCGCTGAGTAAGGGTGTCTCCGGAGGATCCGGGTGTAGGGTGTGGAGCAACCACCCCACGATGGCCTCGATTTCTGTCTTCTGACCACGCTCCATGTCGACCCGCATCGATGAGTGATTTTGGGCAGTCGCGCGGCAGACTGCGCGCACCTGCTCGGGCAGCGCATTCGCTATGTCGAAGGCGCCCGCGGCGATTAGCAGGCTTTGGACTTCCTGCGTCACCTGCTCTGTGAGATTGAGAAACTCCGCGCCAAGCAAATCGCCATTGGCCATACGGTGCAGGCCGGTAAGGGGGTTGATGATCGCGTTGAGCGCTACTTTAGCCAGCAGCACCGCGTGAATGTCGTTGCTCCAGTGTAATGCTGGTACCCCTTTTTGCCAGGGCGATAGCCAATCAGGCGCAATATGGGGCGGGCGAAGAGCGCCCAAAACACATGTCCCGATACCCGATACCTGTCTTTCGCCCGTGTCGATGCGGCGACATCCCGCCGTGGTCGATCCCAGCACCAGTTTCGCGCCATTGAGGTACGGCGCGATCGATTCGGCGTGACCCATTCCGTTACACAGTATGACGACGACGCTATCGGATGAGAGTCGATGTGTTACCGAAGCGACTGCCGATTCGACTGCCCATGCTTTGGTGCATACCAACAGTTGCCGTATCGGCTGGAGCGAAGAGACCGGTTGTCGGGTCAGGGTATGACTTCCCCTCTCATCGCCGGTCAGCACCAGCGTAACTTCAATCGAGCCATTTTTACCACCGTGATTACGGTGATCGAGCAAGGTCACGCCAGCCCCGCCACAACTTAGGCGGCAGGCAAAGAGTCCGCCAATGGCGCCCACACCCAATACATGCCATGGCGCGATCACGTTACTTCCCCGACTTGAAGACAGAGCAGCGGATCGATCAACGCGTTCGTATCAAAGCACTGTTGCCACAACCCGGTGCACAACCCGGCGATGAGTTGGCCAGCAGCGAGTAGCTCGGTGTCCGGCTTTTTGTCAAAAACTGCGTTGAGCAATGTCTGCCGTGACGCATTCGTTAGAGGCTCCATGGCAATCGCAACGTCGAAGTACCGACTCCCCATTGCAGCATATTCCCAGTCAATCGCAACCCATTGATCCGGTCGATAAAGGAGATTGCCGGGTGTGAGATCGTTGTGGCAGAGCCGGGGTTCATCCTGCTCAAGGCGCTGCAGGGCCCGCGTCGTGCGTGGGTGAGTCACCACTGACTGCCACTGTTCTCGCTTCTGATCAGGCAGGCGTTTCAGGTAATCATTTATCACCCGAGGCAAGTTGAGCCGATGGGATATTGCGGGTAGCTGATGGATGTCACGGGCGAGGGTCCCTAACGCCTCGCCACTGGGTGTTTTATCGGCGCCATTGATTCGCTCGCACACTACGGCGTTTTCTGTGCCTGCAACGTAGGCTACCGCGGGAGCAAGTCCGTGACTTGCCGCAAGGGACCAGACGGCGGTCTCTCTTGTAAATCCGCCGGTCACGGTACTGGTGGTGCGGTGGCGCAAGCGAACACACAGGCTCGGGGCGTTCTCCAGCGCGTGGAGGCGGTGCCCACTGCCCTCCGCGAACATCGCCCCCAGCGTTGGCGCCGCAACCAGTGGCGGCGACACTTGCCACTGGCGCCAGGCAGCGAGAGTGGCGGTCAGTTGATCTGTTGCTGTAGCCATCGCGTGCGCCACGTGCGGTACCCAAAGGCGGCCAAAACAACGTAACCGGCAAATAATGCCGCTGTCAGAGAAAGGTCTCGCGACAGATACAGCCACACCGATGCCATATCAATGACAATCCAATACAACCAGTTCTCCAGGACTTTTTGTGCCACCAACCAGGTGGCGAGTAGTGCCGAAACCGTCGTAGCCGCGTCGACAAAGGGAGCCGCCGCGTCGGTCCAGCGCATCATCATTGATCCCAGTAGCAACGTGAGTGCAAGCACCCCAGTGCATGCCCCCGCGTGATAGCGCCATGGCCAGGTCGTGATAGGCCGCTCGGGGCGCGCCTGACCGCTGTGCCAGGCAAACCAGCCGTAGACCGCCATCCCGATATAAAAGCACTGCAGGAGTGCCTCCAGATACAGCCGTACTTGCCAGAAAATCAGGATGTAAAGCAGCGCACTGAGGATTGCCGCTATCCAACACCATCGATGCTGATAAATGGCGAGTAACACATATGCCAGGGCCAGCGCGACGGCGCAGCTCTCGGTCCAACTCATGTCAGTCGGTGGGCCCTATATCGGCAAAATGCTCGGGTATAAACTTGGCCACCAGCACCTGACGACCAAATACGTCGTAGCTCGCTCTGAGTGCGTGTTTGATCGCGGCGAAAACCGCTTCGTCCTCGCCGCTTATCTGGGTACTCATCGAGTTGGTTACCGCGACTACGTTCTCGCTCTCCAGCAATTTTTCTATAAAGGCGCGCACCGCGATTTTGAATTCTTCCCGCAGGGGGTAAAGGCTGAGTTCTGCCGTGAGTTTCATCAAGTTCCCTCCAAAAAGTCGTAGCGGATTGTGACGCCGACGACACGCGGCTCACCGAATTGCCGGTACGGTTCAACAGTGTACTGCTTACGGGGATCATTGCCGAAGGTGCCGAAGCCCCGTGTGTAGGTGTCACGGTCAGTCAGGTTGCGACCCCACAGTGTCCAATGCCAGCGCCCCATGCCGCCGGTAATGCTGGCGTTGACTTGGTGAACTTTGGCGTTACCCACATCGTGACGGTCCGAGAAAAAATACCGGTCGCTACCGGCCAGTTCCAGTTGCGCTGTGGCCGCGGGAAGGATGTCCCAGCGTGCCCCTACAGCATATTGCCAGGAGGGTGACTGGGGTTGCTCACGATTCGATAAATCCTCGCCCGTTGCGCTCAGGTACTCATCAAAATGGGCGTCCAGAATTCCCAGATTCAGCTGCCATTGCCACCGTTCATTGGGCTGCCAGCGTGCCTCCCACTCCAGACCGCGATGATGCCCCGATGCTGCGTTATCGGTGTAATCGATAAATGCGGTACTGCCGTCACTCCGGGGGATGACTACCGATCCCCTGACCTGCTGATCGTCGCGCTCCATTGCAAACGCGGCCAGCCGGGACTGCAGATTGAGTGTTGGCCAAAAGCCCTGCCAGCCCCACTCGAGGCTTATCAGGGTTTCCTCATCAAAAATACTCAACCCTGAAACTTTGTTTTGCTCGAGCTCAGGCAGCGCATCGATCGAGGCGAGCAGACTGGCATTAGCGCCTCCTGCCCGCGCACCCCGAGAAAGGGTGATGTAGGTTTGATGCCCGCTTGCATAGGTCCATTTGAGGCCCGCGCGTCCCGTCCAATAATCGTGTTCAAAGGGTGCGTTCACAGCGGCGCTGTCGCGATACGTGCTCTCGCGTCTCTCCAAACGCGCACCGATGAAGCCAGAAACGCGGTCGGTGAAGGCGTGATTCACTTCACCAAAAATCGCGCCGGTATCTGTTTCGATTGTGCTTGAGAATGGGCCGGGCAGGTAGCTGTACTCGCGGCGAAGCGCCTCACTGTGACGCCTCAGAAACGTACCCAGTATCCATGCGGTCTCGCCGGTCCCCGCCGGTTGAATGCGCCATTCGAGACTTGTCATCTCGCGATCGCGACGATATTCATCAAACGACTGATACTCCCACCCGGGTGCAATCCCGACAAAGCTCCAATCTTCGTCATAGCTGTACAAGGTTTCGGAGTCCGCGTGGCTAAGCTGCAGCATGCTCGTGAAGGGACCCAAAGGTCCCTGCCACTGAATTCGGGCTGCTTTGAGCGTCAGATCGTCTTCTCCGGGCTCGTCTGAGAGCGTATCGCGGGTATTGTCGAGAGAGAACGCGTCGTAACCGTTGTCGATGTGGGTGTAGTAAAGAGCGGTCTCCAGAAGGTGTTCGTTTGATTGCCAACGGACGGCCGCGCGCGCGGTCAACTCATCTCGCGCGTTGGTATCGCTACGGTGGAGCCAGCGATTGTCGATAAAACCGTCACTCTCATAGCGCTGCAGCGCAAAGCGCGCGCTGGTCACCTCTGATAAGGGCCCTCCCACCTGAACACCCAATCTGTATCCGCCGTATGTCTCCGCTCCCGCACTCAGGGCGGCAACGCGTTGTTCCGGGGAAGCGCTCTGCAGCGCGATAACACCCGCCAATGCGTTGGCCCCCATCAGTGTCCCTTGCGGGCCCCTGAGCACTTCTACCTGTTCCAGATCAAACAGCGTCAATGCGCCGCCCAAGCCACTGAGGTCAATGCCGTCGAGCAAAATTCCGACAGAGGGGTTCAGCGGCTCGACGAATTGGCTGCGTTCGCCAATCCCGCGGATTTGAATAAAACGGTTGCGGGATGCGCCCGACGAGCTGGTCACGTTCGCCAGCAACGTGGCGAGATCCTCTAGATGGATGGCGCCGCGTTGGGCGCGATCCCGTCCAGTGAGCACAGATACGCTGATCGGGGGCATCGTCTCCGCAGCGAGCGTGGCGGTTACCGTGATTTCTTCGAGGGATTGACTCAGAGCCATCGTGCAGTGGGCTGCCAGGTAACAGGCCCCGAGCCTGACCCAGACTGCACCAACCCGGCTTTTTCGGGGCTGCCTGGCATAACCTGTTGCGTGCGTTGCGGTAGTGACGTTCATCGCGAGGAGGCTCCC
Source organism: Halieaceae bacterium UBA3479 (assembly GCA_002377985.1). GTDB lineage: Bacteria > Pseudomonadota > Gammaproteobacteria > Pseudomonadales > Halieaceae > Luminiphilus. The sequence continues at coordinate 12,684 of DFQW01000193.1, forward strand.
CCATTATGGCGGGGGATCGGGCGCGGGGGGGCGGAACCGCTTCCCGTTACCTGGTCCCTCCGCCGGTATCATCCGGATCAGGTTCGACGGGTCCGCCACTTGGGCATCTCAGGTATACACCACCCCGCAGGTGTGCGCACGATAGCACAGCGTCATGTGCGACGTTAAGGATGATTGAAAAACTTTCACCAAACTGTGCTAAAAGCCGTGGAAGCCTGTAGCCATGCGCCACTGGATTCGTAGTCTCAAACACGCGCTTTTGCTACTACGCAAGTGAGTTTCCTGATCGGTAAGCGTCTCGCGAACAGCGTATGATGCCCTCCGGTGAGTCAAGGGACAGCTTTAGACCGTGAGTC
>DFQW01000153.1 GCA_002377985.1 Halieaceae bacterium UBA3479
GGCATACAGGGCGTCACAACAAACTACGCTGTTGGTGCCGACGGTTTTATTGACGGGATGCTGAATCTGGTTGGCCTGTCGGGTTTTGACGCGACAGGGCTGGGCCTGGTGCTGCAGCACGATACAATGGATCAGCAGAGAACGCCCGAGTCGGGGCACCTTTTCACCCTTCACAACTTTGCATATCGGGAAAGTCTGGGCGGCGAGACCTCTTTTGACGTCGGCTTTGCCGACTTGCGCTGGTACCGCACGATGGAGCGAATCTCTCTAGGCGGCAGCAATCGGTCATCGGTACTCGCAATACAGTTAAAGGGTCGATTCACCGCCGATGCGCCACTGTCGGGGTATTCGTCCGTCACCCTGCCCGGCTATACCGTGGGCAACTATTTATCACAGCATTACTCGCACCTTCTCCTAGATGGCAGATTCCCGCTGTCAAGAAAATGGGGGTTGGTCGCTTTTGCCGGCATCGGCTGTCAGCTCGGCGAAGATATTGCTGGAAGAGATATCTCGTGCGCCGACAACACCTACCCCTCCATTGGTATGGGCGTCTCGTATTTGCTCGACGAGGCCGCATCAATATTGATCCGATTGGAAGTGGCTAAAGGTAAAAATGACAATGAAGCCCTATACCTTCGGTTTGGTCATTCTTTCTGACTCCGTTAGGCTTAAGATCTGTAGCGACACAGCAAGGGCTTAGGGAGACCTGAATTTTGTCAGTCAAGAATACGTTGTTTGGTGTCGGTGTCTGCTATGCGGCGTTGATGGCCGCGCCGGCCCATTCTCTGGCACCGACCGAAGCGCAAAGTGACACGCTAAAAGAGCTGGTAGAGGTGATTGAAGAGCGCCACTACGCCAGTCGTCGCTACGATGACGGGCTGTCGGCTCAACACTTCGTCGCCTATCTCGACGCACTCGACCCGCAAAGAATGTTTTTTGATGCTGCGGATATTGCAGAGTTTTCCAAATGGCGTCTTGAGCTGGACAATGCCGGAAGAAGCGGCAATCTTGAGCCGGCCTTCACCATGTTTGACCGCTACCACCAAAAGCTGAGGCAGCGACTCGAAAGCATTCTTGCATCACTACCCGATACCCTCGCGCAGTTTGATTATAGCGTCGAGGAGTACCTTGTTATTGATCACTCGACGATGCCATGGGCCGAGGATACATTGGAGCTGGATGATCGGTGGCGCAAGCGACTAAAGAACCAGGCGCTGAGCCTTAAAATGGCAGACAAAGCGGCCTCGGAAATACCGGCTACTCTTGAGCGCCGGTATCAGAATCAACTTAATCGCCTGGATCAATACAACGCGCAAGACGTTTTTCAAATCTATGCCAACACACTGGCTGAGCAATACGACCCCCACACCAACTATTTTTCACCGCGGCGAGCCGAGAACTTCGATATCAACATGAGTCTCTCATTCGAGGGCATCGGGGCCATCCTTCAAATTGACGATGAATATGCCAAAGTGTCGCGCCTTGTCCCTGCTGGCCCCGCAGACAAGCAGGGAGAATTAAAGCCCTCTGATTTAATTATTGGCGTCGGCCAGGGAAAAGAAGGGCCGATCGAAGACGTGGTTGGTTGGAGACTGGATGAAATCGTCGACCTTATTCGCGGGCCGCGGAATACAACCGTGCGCCTTGAAGTTATCCCCGGTAAAGGAAAGACCGATCAGCGTCGCGTAGTTCCGATACAACGTAATGAAGTCAAGCTTGAGGAACAGGCGGCGCAAAAGAAGATCATCGAATTCGAAGATGAAAAACAGACAAAACATCGCATCGGCGTTATCGACATTCCGGCGTTCTATATTGATTTCGAGGGCTACCGTCGGGGGGACAAAAACTACCGCTCGACAACCCGAGACGTGAATCGGCTGATCAACGAACTAGTTGCAGAGGGCGTCGAGGGCCTCGTCATTGACCTTCGCGACAATGGTGGCGGCTCGCTTCAGGAAGCCAATCAGCTAACCGGATTATTTATCGAATATGGTCCGACCGTCCAAATCCGTTCGGCCGAAAGTCGAGTATGGCGCGATGGAAAGCGACGTCGCTCAAACTACTATGAGGGACCTTTGGCGGTCATGATTAATCGCCTAAGCGCCTCAGCCTCAGAGATAGTTGCGGGGGCAATCCAGGACTACGGTCGAGGCATCGTTGTGGGAGAGCAGTCGTTTGGCAAGGGCACCGTGCAGTCTCTGGTGCCGCTACAGGAAGGCCAACTAAAGATTACTGAGAGCAAGTTTTACCGTATCTCGGGTGACAGCACGCAACACCGAGGCGTCATCCCCGATATTGATTACCCTTCGGTATTTGATCCTACCCAGATCGGGGAAAGTGCGCTGGATAATGCGTTGTCGTGGGACCAAATATCACCTGCACGCTTCAACCGGTATCACGACTATGATGCCATCTTGCCGGGCTTGATGGCGCTGCATCAGCAACGGGCAGCAAATGATCCTGACTATCGTTACCTGGAGGATCAGGTTGAAATGGCCCGGGAGGCGCGCAGCGTCAGCGCACTCCCCCTGCAGGAATCCGGTCGTCTGGCGATGCGTGACGAGCAAGAGAGCAAGGCGCTGTTAATCGAGAATCGCCGCCGTGCAGCCAAGGGACAAGCGCCTCTGGAAAGTCTGGCAAGCATCGACGAAGCGATTGAGGATGGCGTGGCGCTCGCCGAACAAAGCGCGCCCACACCATCAGAGAGCAGCTCGCAGGCGGCAACAGAAAACGAAGAGGATGAACCCAACGACGTATTGTTGCTGGAGACCGGGCGCATTCTGGTTGACTCTATTGCCATGCGGCCTGACACCAGCATAGCCGGGCGGGGAATCAATACCCGCAACAAAACACTATAGGTTTAGAACCCGGGGCGAGGGCTTGCGGTCTTGGTTCGTCGGGATCAACTACCCTCTATCGTCGACTGCCCCTTCAAATACGGCCTGAGCACTTCCGGGAGTGTGATGCCGCCATCCGCATTCTGGCCATTCTCCATGATCGCGACCAGCGTTCTGCCTACGGCCAAGCCCGATCCGTTCAGCGTATGAACCAACTCGGGCTTACCGGTGCTGGGGTTTCGCCATCGCGCTTGAAGGCGACGCGCTTGAAAGTCGCCGAAATTGGAGCAGCTGGAAATCTCTCGATAGGCTTCCTGCCCGGGTAACCACACCTCTAGATCGTAGGTCATTGCCGCGCTGAACCCCAGATCGCCACCACAGAGCATCACTTTGCGATAGGGTAATTCAAGCGCTTGAAGAATCGCCTCGGCATGGCCTGTCAGCGTCTCCAACGCGGCCTCAGAGTGCTCCGGGCGAACAATATGGACAAGCTCGACTTTTTCAAATTGATGCTGCCTGATCAACCCTCGTGTATCTCTCCCATAGCTGCCGGCCTCGCTTCGAAAGCACGGCGTGTGCGCAACGTAACGAATGCCCTCTTCTGCTAAATCCGCTGGCTCATAAATCCTGCCCCGTGCGATGTTGGTAACGGGCACTTCGGCGGTTGGTGCCAGGTAGAACCCCTGGTCACCCTCCAGCTTAAAGAGGTCCTCGGCAAATTTCGGCAGCTGCCCGGTGCCGGTCAGAGACGCCTCGTTAACAATATAGGGAACATAGAGCTCGGTGTAACCGTGTTCTATGGTGTGGCAATCCAACATAAATTGGATGAGGGCTCGATGCAGACGGGCGAGATCGCCTCTCAATACGGAGAATCGAGAGCCGGCAATCTGACCCGCGGCCTCCATGTCCATTTGCCCGAGCGCTTCACCCAAATCGACATGATCCTTGGGGGCAAATGAAAACTGCGTTGGCGTACCCCAACGCAAAACCTCTGCATTATCTGCCTCTGAGGCGCCATGGGGCACTTTGTCGTCGGGTAGATTGGGAGTGCCCAGTAAAAGCTCGTCCAGCTGAGACTGCACCCCACTCGCCTCCTCAGTCGCGGCCTCCAGTTCAGCCGATATTTTGGCCAGAACTTGCTCTACTTCCGCCTTGGCATCGTCAACCGAGCGTCCGGAAGCAACCAGCTCACCAATTTTTTTTGAAGCGGCCTTCCGCTCTGCGAGCAATCCTTGAGCCCTGACGTCAGCGTCTTTTCGGCGCGCATCCAGCGCTTCGAACTGCGCCACGTCAAATAGCACTGACCTTTTTGACAGCGCCTTTGCTATACGCTGGGGGTCGTGTCGAATGGCTTTGATATCGAGCATGAAACTTTCATCTCCCTCCGGGGAGCCGGAGTGTAACCGAAATCAGTCTCGCCTGATGTCGATAGCGGGTCGAACAGGCGCCAGGGGTTGCCGCCGGCACAGTCTATCGAGGCGCCTTTTGCGCGCTCAGCGAACGCCAATGCGCCAACTTATCGCTGATCTGCTGCTCCAACCCACGCTGCGTTGGCTCATAGAATATGGTCGGCGACAGACCATCGGGAAAATATTGCTGTCCGGCGGAGAAACCCTCCTCCGCGTCATGCGCATAGTGATATCCCTGTCCATGACCTTGCTCTCGCATCAGCTGGGTGGGCGCATTTCGCAGATGCAATGGCACCTCCAGCGAACCCGTTGTTCTTGCTGACGCCATCGCGCTCTTGAACGCACGGTAAACCGCATTACTTTTTGCTGCGCAGGCCAGAAACGTTACGGCCTGCGCCAGCGCCAGCTCTCCTTCGGGGCTGCCCAAGCGCTCCAACACCGATACCGCATCGAGCGTCAGTTGCAGTGCCCGCGGATCGGCCAAGCCGATATCCTCAGATGCCATGCGAATACAACGCCTTCCAATGTAAATGGGATCACAGCCCGCCGTCAGCATTCGAGCCAGCCAGTACAGCGCGGCATCGGGATCAGAGCCTCTCACTGATTTATGCAAAGCACTAATCTGGTCGTAAAACGCGTCTCCGTGCTTATCAAACCTTGGCGTGCCTGCCGTCGCCAATTGACTGAGCAACGCTTCATGAAGCCGGCCCATCGAGTCCCCGCCGGATGCGAGATTCACCGACAGCTCAAGCAGGTTCAAACTCTGCCTGACATCGCCGTCCGCCATCCGCGCCAGAGAGGTTAAAAATCCGGGGTCGACTTCTAGCGCTGGAAAGCACTCGCACACCGCGCGCTCCAATAGCTCAGTCAGCTCAGATTCACTGACCGACTCTAATTTGTAGACGCGCAGTCGCGACAGTAATGCGTTGTTAACCTCGAAGGAGGGGTTTTCCGTGGTGGCACCAATAAAGAAAACCGTTCCATCCTCGATATGCGGGAGAAATGCGTCCTGCTGACTCTTGTTAAAGCGATGTATTTCATCAACGAATAGCACCGTAGCACGCTGCCGCCCCGCCGCTTCCTTGGCCCGCTCTATGGCATCGCGAATATCTTTGATCCCGGAGAATACGGCGGATATCTGCAGAAATAATGCGTCACTATGGCTGGCCGCTAACCGTGCCAGCGTGGTTTTGCCGACACCCGGGGGACCCCAGAGCAGGAAGGAGTGCAATTTTCCCGATTCGATAGCGTGACGTAAAGGTTTACCCGGACCCAACAAATGCCGCTGCCCCACCAGTTGCGCTAATGATGTCGGACGCATTCTCGAGGCGAGGGGTTCATTACCCGACGTCGGGCGCGCAAACAGGTCACCGTCTTTCATTTACGGCACTCCGATCGCCCCTAAAACGGCGTTTCCGGCACATTGAACCCAGAGGCATCCACCGCTATCGCAGGATTTTCAAGCAGCGAAAACTCCAATACCTGATAACCCAGGTCAGTAATGCTGAGAATCCAGCCATATTCGTCAGTACGGCTGACGGCAATGCTCAAAAAGTCGAGATCGCCTCTAACGGGAGTCAATGACACCCCGGCGTCTGACACCTCGATATCAAATGCCGTCTCCAGCTCTGGCCGAGGCGCCAGCAACCAGTGGAGAGCACTACGCGTCTCGGCCGTGATTTCCCGCTCTGCTACGACCTCGAGATCCCAGTCAATTTGCGTCATGGTGTCACCCGCCGCTATCAGTAACTGGCGTTCCGGCGAGTCAATCTGCCACCAAAAGAAATCCGGGCGCATCAGGCGAAAATGGCCTGTAGCGGTCTCGATCACAACCCCGTCCGGGCCGACAACGCGCTGTGTAAAACTGCCCGCGAAACTGTTCTTTTTCGCCAGTTCATCGAGCACGTCAGCGACGACCATCGGCGCGGCGAGCATACAGAACAGCGCAGCGGAAACCAGTGCGCGCATTTATTCTTCCGGTGGAGGTGGCGCCAATACCTCCCTCTGTCCATTACTACCCATATCGGACACGACTCCCGCCATTTCCATCGTCTCTATCAAGCGAGCGGCACGGTTATAGCCGATCCGGAGCTTGCGCTGGACAGATGATATCGACGCGCGCCGACTGCGACACACGTAATCTACCGCCTCATCGTAGAGTGGATCCGCCTCGGGATCCTCCTCCCCCGCAGCCGCATTCTGGATCTCATTCGCCGTTACCGGGGTTTGGCCACCCTCGTCCAACAGCCCGTCAAGATATTGCGGGTCACCTCGGCGCTTCCAGTCTGCAACCACGCGATGCACTTCATCATCCGAGCA
>DFQW01000032.1:0-4406 GCA_002377985.1 Halieaceae bacterium UBA3479
AGAGCGCTGGCGCACCCGGGGGAGCTGATAGCACTCGGGCTCCCGCCAAAGCTGGTACTTCCACTGAGGCAACATTTGGGCGCTCCGGCGACGCCCCTTGTGGCGGTGGGCGACACCGTGCTGGGCGGCCAACTGCTGGCCGAGGCCAACGGAGCGGTGAGCGTGCCCGTGCATGCGCCCACTTCGGGTACGGTGCGCGCCATCGAGCCAAGGCCCATTGCTCATGCCTCTGGCCTCGAGGACATCTGCATCGAGCTCGAGACCGATGGGCTGGATCAATGGGTGGCGCTGACAGGTACGCCGCAATGGCAAGAATGTGAACCCGCCACGCTGGCTGAACGGGTGCGCGACGCTGGCATCGCTGGCATGGGCGGCGCCGGCTTTCCCACTGCCGTAAAACTCGCGCCAGGGCCCCAGCGGCCGATTGAGCTGCTCCTTATCAATGGTACCGAGTGCGAACCCTACATCACCGCTGACGACACCTTGATGCAATGTTTTGCCGATGAGTTGATTGAGGGGATCTCGATCCTTGCCCATATTCTGGGAGCAGCCGAAATTGTAATCGGTATCGAAGACAACAAGCCGGAGGCTATCGCCCGCGTAAGCGCCGCAGTTTCCAACGCCCGCGCTTCGATCGAAGTGGCCAGCTTTCCCACCAAGTATCCCTCCGGCGGTGAAAAGCAGGTGATCGAGATTCTGACGGGGAAGCAGGTACCCTCGGGGGGTATCCCGGCCGATATCGGTATCGTCTGCTTGAACCCTGGCACGGCCGTGGCAGTGCGAGAAGCCATTGTCGAAGGAAAACCGCTGACGCATCGGATTGTCACGGTCACGGGGGAGGCGTTATCCCAGCCCTGCAACACCCTCGCCTGCTTGGGGACGCCCATCGGGTACTTGCTGCAGGCCGCAGGATGGACCTCAGAGGCGCGACAGCGCGTCATCCATGGTGGCCCGATGATGGGCTTTGCGGTTTCCAATCTGGCAGCCCCCGTGACCAAAATCACCAACTGCCTGCTGGCGCCGACAGAGGCAGAACTGCCTATGCCAAACGAGCCGCAGCCCTGTATTCGATGTGGTCACTGTGCAGAGGCGTGCCCCGCATCACTCCTCCCACAACAGCTCTATTGGTATGCCAGGGCCAAAGATCAGGAGCAATTGGCTGAGCATCGTCTGTTCGACTGCATTGAATGCGGCGCCTGCGCATACGTGTGTCCGAGCCAGATTCCGCTGGTGCAGTACTATCGCGCCGCGAAGGGTCAAATACGCGATAGTGAACAGGAGCGAGCGCGGTCCGACAATTCGAGAGCCCGCTTCGAAGCGCGAGAGAAGCGCGTCGCAGAAGAAGCCGCTGCCCGCGAAGAAAAGCGCGCTGCTCGCAAAGCCGCCGCGCAACAGCAGGCCGATAGCGAGGGCGTAGACCCGGTACAGGCGGCCATCGCGCGCGCGAAAGCCAAAAAAGCGCAGCAGGACAGCCCCCAGTGAACTTACTACGGGTCACTTCACCCCACGCGTCGGGGTTGAAAAAGGTTTCTGGGGTAATGCGGGACGTATTGATTGCAACGGTGCCCGGTATTCTCGTCATGACCTGGTTCTTCGGGCCGGGCACCCTGATCAATCTGATTCTGGGCGGCTGCGTGGCATTGGCAGTGGAATACGGTGTTGTGGCGCTGCGCGGCCGTGACCCTCGAGTAGCGATAGCAGATCTGAGCGTGCTGGTGACCGCCACACTCCTGTGCATCGCCCTGCCTCCCTATGCCCCCTGGTGGCTGATTGTGATTGGCGTGCTAACGGCGGTGCTGCTAGGCAAACAGGTGTTTGGCGGTCTGGGTTACAACCCCTTTAACCCTGCCATGGTCGGGTACGTGGTGCTACTGATTTCGTTTCCGGTGCAAATGAGTAGCTGGGCATTACCCCGTGATCTTGGCGCGGTGCCCGGTATCACTGAGGCCCTGCAACGGGTCTTCTCACCCGGCAGTATCGATGCCATGACGGGGGCGACGCCGCTGGATCTGTTGCGCCAGAATACGGGTCTGCTGTTTGACGACCTGATGACGACGCGGCCGGAGCTCTCCGGTTGGGCCGGGGTGGGTTGGTTTGAAGTCAATCTGGCGTTTCTTGCGGGTGGGCTGTGGCTCTTGTACCGCAGGGTATTTACCTGGCATGCGCCTGTTGCGATGCTGGCGACGCTGGCGTTCTGTGCACTCGCGGGATTTGACGGCGGTAGCTCTCAGAGTGGGGGCAGTGCCCTGTTTCATCTTTTCAGCGGTGCTTCCATGTTTGCCGCCTTCTTTATCATCACCGACCCCGTGAGCTCGGCGGTTTCTAATCGGGGACGACTGATTTTCGGCGCGTTAATCGGACTGCTCATTTACCTCATTCGCACCCTGGGGAATTACCCGGATGCCGTGGCCTTTGCGGTGCTCATTTTAAATTTTTGTGCGCCGTTTATTGACCACTACACCCAGCCTAGAGTCTATGGCACCGGGAAACCAACGTCATGAAGTGGCTGACCTCTATAGGCCTCGGTGCCACCGTGCTGGCGCTGTTCGCGACGATCACGTCGCTGGCCATTGGTTGGACCTACCTCGGCACGGAAACAGAAATCGAGCTGGCGGTGCGTCGCGCAGAAGCGCGGCAACTGATGGAGATTTTTCCCGCCGGCACACACGATAACGAGCTGGTAGACGATACCTTTATGCTCAATGCCGAAACGTCACTGCTGGGGTTACGACAGCCGCGTCAGGGGTACCGGGTTCGGAAAGCGCAGCGCATTGTCGGCGTTATTTTGCCCGCCACCGCGCGGGATGGTTACAGCGGTGACATCCGGGCCCTGGTGGGCATACGCAGCGACGGCTCGGTTGCCGGGGTGCGCGTGGTGGCGCACAAGGAAACACCCGGGCTGGGAGACAAGGTAGACCTGCGCAAGTCATCGTGGATTCTGGGTTTCAACGATAGGAGTCTGAGTAACCCCAGTTTTGGTGATTGGACTGTCTCCAAAGATGGCGGCGCATTTGACCAGTTCACGGGCGCTACCGTAACCCCGCGTGCCGTCATTCTCGCGACGCGCCGCGCTTTGGAGTACGCTGAATTGAATAAGACAACCCTGTTTGAAACGCCGGCTGACAAACCATGAATCAACCCTCGTATAGCCAGCTCACCCTGAACGGATTGTGGAAGAACAACCCGGCTCTGGTGCAACTGCTTGGTCTGTGCCCGCTACTGGCGGTGACCGCCTCTACCGTTAACGCCTTGGGCCTTGCCGCTGCGACGCTGTTTGTGCTGGTGGTCTCAAATACTGCGGTGTCGTTGATCCGCAAAGTTGTCTCGGACACCATTCGCCTCCCGGTCTTTGTCATGATTATTGCCGCGGCAGTAACCATCACCGAACTACTCATGCAGGCTTACAGCTACGAGCTGTACCAGATCCTCGGAATCTTCCTGCCATTGATCACCACCAACTGCATTATTCTGGGTCGAGCCGACGCGTTTGCGAGAAAGAACCCCCTCCCCGCTGCGGTTTATGACGGGTTCATCATGGGGCTCGGTTTTGGACTGGTGCTTGTATTGCTGGGCGGCATCCGGGAGCTTTTAGGCACGGGGGCCCTGTTCGCTGACATGCAACTGCTCTTTGGTCCCGACGCCGCGCAGTGGCGATGGGAGATATTTTCTGTGGACTATCCTTTTCTGGTCGCGATTTTGCCCCCCGGCGCCTTCTTGGTCACCGGATGTTTGATTGCCCTCAAAAACCAGATCGATCTGTCTCTTCAGCGCCGAGCCCAAGCGGGTACCCACATAGAAAGCGTGGGTAGCAAGCGTGTTCGTGTTACCGGGTCGGTGTCTTAGCCATCGCAGGTTAGTTACCGACAGAGCGAGGCGCGTCAATGCAGGGAGAGCGCATCTCCCACCACCAGCGTTCCGAGTATCTCTTCGATGGCCGCGTCGTCCATCCCCGCGTCTTCAAGATCGCAGATGTAGCTGATATAGAGGAGCGCTTCACCATAAGCGAGGTAGAACTCCCTGACCTCGGTCCCATCCTCCTGAAACCGACCCTCAAGCCCCTCAAACGCGCCACAACGGGCAGGTGCCCACGTTTTCACCTCGGGAGATTCAGACGCCGCCAACTCCCTCAAGGCCGCGTCGGTATTGGCACCCGTTTCACCAGGCTCTTTTACCAACGTCGTCAGCGCCAGTTCACCAATACCATCCTGATCGGTAATTCTGATCACACCGTCTTCCTGCTCGGCCGACCACTCAGGGGGCAACATCAGACACCAGTAGTCGGTCTCGACAATATTCATATCAGCTTCTCCGCCGCCTGCAGTGTGAGGGACATCAGTAGCGCATCCTCTGGTTCACCCGTCGGCAGCCGATAATACGCTCGACGCCGACCGGTAATTGCGAAACCC
>DFQW01000032.1:4791-6095 GCA_002377985.1 Halieaceae bacterium UBA3479
GCCACCGTAACCGGATCGCCTTACCGATCGACCAACGCGCAAATCAACTAGCTCCGCGTGTTGCTCCACGCACTGATACCAGATAGCGGCGACGACCCGCTCCTGATCTACCATACTCCAAGCCCGACAAAACGGCTTTGCGAGCAGCCCCACAAGAAAGTTCAGAGTGGGTCCGGTATCTTCCTCATAAAGCGATCCCAACGTATGCGCTGCCAGAGCAGGCGTCAGCTCGATGAGGGTCATAAACGGTTAAGGCGTCTCTGCCAAAGACTTCAACACCGACCAGGCGTCGCGCTTGGTTGATGGCTCCTGCAGCATGGTCAGGCTCGAGGGAATGCGATGCACTGTCATGGGCAAAGAGGGCAATACGTCGACCGAGCCCAGCTGAATCAGCACCTGGGACTGATGGTCCTTAACGAGACGCTGAAGAAATCCCGAGAGTAATTGCCCCAAGTCATCCTCTTGAGACAGCTTGAGGCCTCCCGTCGGTGACCAATCGAACTGCTGGTGCTCGCAATTTACCGTGGGCCCACGAATTGCCCGCGCCATAGCGGCAATCAACTGAAGCTGTTCTGTTCGCAGTAGATAATCATCAAGCTGCTCAACCCACAGCACGTCTTCAGTGATAACGAATAGCAAACTCAGGCGCTCGACGATGCTTTTGTGAGGCACATCTGGGGGCGGGTTGCGCCCCGAATCAATCGTGCCACTCTCTCGGGAGGGAGTCTCGCCACTACCATCGCGAAGCAGCGCACGCAATTGGTCACCGTGCATCTCACCCTCGGTGGTAATACGCGCGTTGCTCTGCAGGGCCGCCCGGTGATCGTTATCTCGTTCGAGCGCTTTGGCACCCGCGGATGATTCATTGCCGTTTGATACCGGCCCACTGCGCTCCGCGACCCTCCCCTCACCGACTGCCGAAGCCTCGCTGCGCATAGGCAACGTGGGTGGCGCATAGCGGCTGGCGGGCATCGCGCCGACAGGGTCAAAGCGACTGATCAGCGGCGTCAAACCGAGATGGGTCAGCAACTCTCGGCGGGCCGTCTCCTGCTGATAAAGCATCTCTGAGGCCGTCTCGAGCGTGCGCGTCACGTTGCCGTCACCTGTACTCATTAGCTCAGTATCTCACGCCGGAATATTTAACCAAACCAACGCCATCCCCAGCGTCGAAAAAAGCGAATGGCACCGGCCATAAACCAGCCAATGTGTCGCCAACCCTTGCGCGCTGCATCACCACCATGATGAATGACCTTGACTTTCCGACTCTCGATTACCTCGCCCAGCGCTGCTAATTTCATCGACAA
>DFQW01000032.1:6440-7169 GCA_002377985.1 Halieaceae bacterium UBA3479
AGCGCATCGCGGCGCACCCACATACAGCAACCTGATGCGAGCTCTATCGGCCGGGTGTCTTCGTTATCGCTGCGCCGCCGCATCTCGTAACGATCAAGGCTTGGGGCATTAAGCCGCCGCAACCAGTCGGGAGCAAAAGCCCGCAAGGCCAACACCCAAACAGAAGGATGGGCCTTTGCTAAATATTCCGGCTCCCCATTAGAGCTAAACCCTACGGGCGCCAGCAATGTAACTCGGGGATCGCTATCCATGAGCCACAACGCCTCGCTAATCGCACTTTTGTCGAGTTCGACGTCGGGATTCAAGAGCAGGTGATAACGGCTGTTGACCCGCGACAATGCGATATTATGACCGGCCCCGTATCCACCATTCACCGCTGTACTAACCCAATCGATAGCGAGACCCCCGACCCCCTGCCACCGATCGCAGACAGCGCGACCGCGAAGGGCATAGCTGGGGTTCAAACTGTTATCCACGCAGATCACAGGCACGGCCAATTGAGTAGGCAGCAAAGCTGCGCTCAACGAAGCCAGTAAACGGTCAAATTGATCTAAATCGCTATGAAACAACACCACGCTGATCGCCAGCTCCGGCATGGAAGAATCGTGGTTAATGCTCATTCTTTAAGAATACCAGCGACACGGAATTGACGATATGCAGTCTTGAAGCAACGGGGACTTAAAACAAAACCCCAGCCACTTTGTGACTGGGGTTTTCTTTTTTAGAAGC
>DFQW01000007.1:0-5367 GCA_002377985.1 Halieaceae bacterium UBA3479
GCCTGGGGATGGTCCGATCATGCGAGTCTTGTGTGGCCGCTATTACGCGGGCAGCCTGAGCTCACCTCCCGAAGCGTGCCGGCGGAATCGTTGGAGCAGTTTTTGCTCGCAGAACAGGCGGCCATTGCTCAGACGCTGGATGAGGTCGAGGCCTGGTCCGTGCGCAATATCGAGCACTATCCGCCGACCCCCGCGCCGCTTTTGTGGCAAAACAGTACGGCCTCCATTCAAGCGCGGTTTCTCGCGGCTATTCGCGTGAATCCCCGGCTCTCCTATTCGCTCTACGTGGGGCCTTCCCCTGAGCGAACCGCCCCCATGGGGGACGCCTTGCCCTGGTCTTCGCTCAGTTTTCTGGGGGGCGGTGATGCGCAGCAGGCGTCTCGTTACTGGGCGGTCGAAGAGGGAGCCTTTGTATCCATTGCCGAAGTGTTGGCCACTGCAAGTGACGAGCCCGATTTAGGCATGGATATTGGGCTCTTTGAGGACAACGGTACGGCCTTCGGGCAGCAATATGGCTTTGGCGTGCAGCCCTTCGGTAATCCCAACCTCGACTACGGATCTCAAGCGCCTTTCCACATGGGTTTTTATCATCTCGACTGGCTGACGCGTTTGGCACAACCCGATTTGCTGAGAACGTACCCGCTGTGGCGGATAGCTCTTTTCGGTGAGTTGGCCGATTTGGCGTTTCGCACGGGCCACCTTTACTGGGGTTGGCGTTTTCTGGGTTGGGGATTGCACTATGTGGGTGATCTCACCCAGCCCTATCATGCCGTCCCCTTACCGGGTGTCGGCACGCTGGAGGCATTGTGGTCGGTTGTGCAGGGAAAAACCTCCGAACTGGTGCAGTTGGTATCAAATCGTCACGGCGTCATTGAGTCTTATCAATATCAGCGCCTGACCGCGGCCCTCTCTGCCGGGGATTGGTCTGCGCCGCTCTTACGGGCAGTAGCGGATCATGGTGATTCTGAACCATTGGAATATGCCTCGTTTGTCATGAATTTGACGCAGGCCTCGGTGTCAGCCGCAGGGGAATTTGATGCGGCGATCGCAACCTATGTGCCCGCGCGTTTTGTGAGTGATCCCAGTTTTGAATGGACCGGGTCGGGATTTGAAAGCGACTTGATCGACATCGTGCAACGCGAACGCGGAGAGACCGCTGTCGCTGAATTGGATGCCGCTGTGGTTGCTCAGCTGATGCGCTTCTCGGGTGTGGCTAGCCGCTGGATTGCTCGCCGTAACCTATCCGCGGAGGAGGCCGTAGAGCAGTCTCCTGAGAGTGAAGGGGTGACGACCCATGAATAATCTGCGAGCGGCGTTGCCGGATGTTTGAACTGGATGCGCAATTGGAAGCCGATACCGCTCTGATAGCTAGCACATCGCTCAATCGTATTCTGTTGATGAATGACAGCCGGTTTCCGTGGTTGATACTGGTTCCAGAGCGACCAGATATTACGGAACCCTTCGAACTCACTGATGAGGACCAGCGCACCTTAATGCAAGAGTCCATGATTACAGGTAAGTCGTTAAAAGCGTTGTTCAATGCACACAAACTGAATATTGCCGCGCTTGGCAATCAGGTGTCCCAGCTCCACATTCACCATATTGCGCGGTTTCGCACAGATGCTGCCTGGCCGCGCCCCGTGTGGGGCGTGGGTGCTGCCGAGCCCTATGAAGCGGAGGCGCTTCGCGAGCGTGTCGCGCTCTTGCGCGAGGTGCTGTCTAACGAGCTGGACCTCGAGTGACCGACGACACCATGAAAGTCAGTGTCTTGTTTGTCTGTATGGGCAATATCTGTCGCTCTCCAACGGCGCATGCGGTTTTTCGCCAACAGGTTTTGGAGGCAGGCTTGGCCGATCACTTTGACATCGACTCTGCCGGCACCCACGCCTATCACATTGGCAACCCCCCTGATGCTAGGGCGATGGCAA
The DNA here is from genome assembly GCA_002377985.1 of Halieaceae bacterium UBA3479. Classification (GTDB taxonomy): domain Bacteria; phylum Pseudomonadota; class Gammaproteobacteria; order Pseudomonadales; family Halieaceae; genus Luminiphilus. Next base: position 1,929 of record DFQW01000007.1, read on the forward strand.
TGGCTCACCAGCGTGGCATTGTGATGGACGACCTTCGTGCCCGTCAGGTTAGCGCCGGAGATTTTGGCCAGTTCGATTATATTCTCGCGATGGATGCTGATAACTTGCGTCTGCTTCAGGCGTCGTGTCCTAAAGAACAGGCGCAGCGACTGTCACTCATGCTCGATTGGGCAAACGGATGGGGAGAGGAGGTGCCAGACCCCTACTACGGGGGTGACGAAGGCTTTGAGCAGGTCTTTGATATGTTGACCGACGCTTGCAGCTGCCTCTTGACCCACATCATTTCTCGACATGGACTATCGGCCGGGTAGCCGGTTGGGTAGTGTCCGCGAAGACATCGCGATGACGGATTTTTGATCATGAAGTGTCTCTTGCAGCGGGTGGTGCAGGCTTCGGTTGCGGTAGATCAACGCGTGGTTGGAGAAATTCAGCGCGGCCTTTTGGTTTTTGTGGGGGTGGAGCCCGGAGACACCGACGAAATAGTGCTGCGCATGGCGAAACGCCTGTTGAGCTACCGGCTCTTTTCAGATGAAGCAGGCAAGATGAACCTCAATGTGCAGCAGGCCGGCGGTGCCATACTACTGGTCTCTCAGTTTACGCTGGCTGCAGATACCAACAGCGGCAACCGCCCCAGCTTTTCAACCGCGGCACCGCCCGAGCAGGCTTCGCGGTTGTGCGCTGATCTCGCGCAGGCCCTGTCAGTAGAAAATATCCAGGTTGAGACCGGTCAATTTGGCGCCGATATGCAGGTGTCGCTGGTTAACGATGGCCCGGTGACCTTTCTGTTGTCGGTTTAGGGCGCCAGCCCCTGGAATCAGGGCAGCTTGGTGAAACGAATATTATCGAGTCTGAATCGGTGGTTATTGTGCTCGGTGGGCCAGATCACCAGCCCGGTATTGACGTTGCTCCTTACCAAACCTTGCGCCTCAAGTTGATCAAGAGAAACGCTGATCGACTGCCAGCCGTCATCCAGTCGATTCAACAGGTAGTCCCCAGATGAGCAGGGGTAAAAACAATCCAGCTTTATCGCGTATTGGTTGTCGCCGCTGAGGTGCTTGATGTCGAACGCCACATGATTAAAGTCAGAAATATCGATACCGTCCAGGCTTTCGATGAATAGTCCGGCGAAGGCGGCGTTGGGTGGATAGGTAACTTCAAGCACTTGACCGTGGTCTGAATCACTTGTTATCCCCCAATCAATGCTGGGGCATCCGGCGCCGCCATCGTTTTCGCAAACGCCCCAGCCGATCGCTTCATCGAAAGCGCCGATACCCCGATCCCATGTATCTTCTACCTGTCCGTTTCTAAACACCCAAAGGGTGTCGATCGGTTCGTTACCGGGCTCAGCGCCGCTGTTGTCCTCTGGTCCAACCAACCCATCTTTGTTGTTTCTCGGATTCTCGTCTAATTCGTCGATCAGCTCGCTGTCTTGATAGGTCAAACCATATTCTCTGGGAAAAAGGGTGGCTTCTACGGCGAGGCCGGCGTCTCTGGGATTCACGGCGCCGCCGGGCCAGGGGAAGGGCAAAACGCCTGTAAAGTCAAAGGCAACCTCGCCAGCGCTGTCGCTCAGTAAAACATCGGTTATCCCCTGCGCTTCTGTGCCGGGCAGCCAGGCCACAGCGACTGCATCAGAATCGTTAATTTCGGGGTTAATCCACATAGGTCTGCCTGTGAGAAAGACTGTTGTCACGGGCACGCTATTCGTCCGCCACGATTGAACTCGTTCCAGCGCGACTGAATACGCATTGGGCCAATTAAGGTCAGCTAGATCACCCGCCCCCTCGGCATATGGGTTCTCAGCAAGCACCGCCACAATGGCATCAGGTGCAATGGCGTCGTCGATATTGCCGTCGGGAAAATAATGGACGCTCCCTCCGCTACTAGCGACCGCGCTTTGCATCGCTTCGAGTATGGTTGTGCCGCCGGGAAAGTCTGCGTTGGATGTGTCTGTGCCTTGCCACGTCACTGACCAGCCCCCCGCTTGATGGGGGATGCTGTTAGCGGCGTCACCTACCAATACGATCGTCGACGAGGGTGCAATGGGAAGAGCAGACTTGTTGTTCTTCAGTAATACAAGCGAACGCCGAACCGCGCGCCTCGCTAGTTCACGATATGGCTCACTGCCCAGGACTTCCGGTGCTACTCCTCTACCCACTGCGAAATCGGGATCGAGGAGACCCAGCCGCTGCTTGAACGTGAGCACTCTGAGCACCGCCTCGTCAATTCGCGATTGGCTGATATCACCTTGTTCTACTTGTTGAATGAGGTTCGCGAGCAGCGATCTCCAATCGAACGGCGTCATGCTCATGTCGATCCCCGCGTTGATCGCCGCTGGGCAAGACGCATTGTTGCAGCCCGGCACTTGCGCAATACCGTTCCAGTCACTGACAACCATTCCCTCAAACCCCAATTGCCCCCGAAGCATGTCGGTTAATAAAGGATAGCTGCCATGCACTTTCTCTCCCCGCACGCTATTAAACGTGGCCATCACGCTGAGGACATCGGCGGCAATGGCGCCCTCGTAACCCGAGCCGTGCTCGGCCAGCAGAACACTGTCAGACACATTGGTATTACCTTGATCAACACCTCGAGCTGTGCCTCCATCGCCAATGAAGTGCTTTGCCGTCGCTGCCACACCCGTACTTTGAATGCCTTCAACGAGCTGGTACGCGAAACGCTCAACCAAGTCTGAGTCATCGCTGTAGCTTTCGTAGCTTCTGCCCCACCTGTAATCCTTCGCCTGAGCCACGGTCGGACCGAAAATCCAGTCGATACCGGTAGCGGCTACGCTGGTCGCAGTTGCCTCACCAATGGCCCTAATTAGCTCAGTGTCCCGCGTTGCGCCGAGACCTATGTTGTGTGGATAGAGCGTTGCACCGCGGACGTTGTTGTGGCCGTGGACTGCATCGGTACCCCAGACTATCGGTATGCCGGCAGCTCCACCTGAGGTGTCTAATGACGCCTCTCGCAGCGCCTCTGCCAAGGCGCGCCAATCGCTTACCGAGGCTGCTCTGTTACCCCTCGGATAAGATCCCCCGCCATTCAAAACGCTACCGATTCCGAGTTCCCTGATATCGTCGAGACTGATGCTTGAGATTTCAGCCTGAATGAGCTGAGCCAGTTTTTGCTCCAAGCTCAAACGCTCGAGAATCGCTTGTGGACTGAGTCCCAATACCCCTTCGTCGGATCGCGGCGTCACCGTAACGAGGCGTTCTGCCGTGGCACGATTCCCGGCGGCGTCGGATGCGCTGTAAGAGATCACATAGTCGCCGGGGAGATCCTCTACCTCGCCTTCAATAATCACGTCTACGGCGCCGTCGACGTCGTCTTCCGCTGTTGCTCCCGGCTCCTCATAGGCTTGTCCCTGCTCGATGGTCATGGGGGACTCCCCAAGCAAGGTAATGACCGGGGGTGTGGTATCCACAGGCCCTGATGG
>DFQW01000007.1:5771-17649 GCA_002377985.1 Halieaceae bacterium UBA3479
GGACAGCAGACTTTGATGGCCGGTGGCCGCAGTCACCAGCGCTTTGCGGGTAACGGGGCCAAAATGCAGATAAGCGGGTTCGCCACGCTTATCTCGGCTTGCCGATCGACACCCTATTTTTTAAGTCAGCGCGTGAAGCCGCACCGGGAGAGCGGAATAGCCGCGTACAAAATTGGAGAGTACGCGCTCGGGCTCTCCAACAACCTCGACTTGGGAGAAGCGCTTGAGGATTTCCTCCCACAAAATGCGCAATTGCATTTCACCCAGGCGGTTCCCCATACAGCGGTGGATGCCGAAGCCGAAGGATAAGTGATAGCGCGGGTTGGCACGGTCGATAATAAATTCATTGGGTCGGTCAATGGCCGTCTCATCGTGATTGCCCGAGAGATACCACATCACGACCTTATCCCCCTTGCGAATGGTTTTACCGCCCAGCTCAATATCGCGAGTCGCAATGCGGCGCATGTGCATCAGCGGCGTCTGCCAGCGGATGATTTCGGAGACCATGCTGGGAATCAGGCTAGGATTGTTCTTCAGTTTTTCGTATTCATCCGGATTTTGGTTGAGTGCGAGGACGCCACCGGTAATCGAATTTCGGGTTGTGTCATTGCCGCCGACAATCAGTAGCAGCAGATTGCCCAGATACTCGAGGGGATCGTCGACCATTTTGAAAGTGTCCGGATTGGTTGCCAGCAGGCTGATCAAGTCCATCGTATCCGGGGGATTATTTTTGCGTTGATGCCACAACTCAGTGAAGTAGGTGAGGCACTCCTGCAAAGCGGCTGTGCGTTCGTCGACGTCGCCATCGGCCCCCGCCATTTCGGGCAACGAAGTGGCCATGTCGGACCAATAGGGCAGCTTGTGACGTTCTTCGAACGGGAAATCGAAAATAGTTGCCAGCATCTGCGTGGTCAGATTGATCGATACCTTATCTACCCAATTAAAGGTTTCTCCAACGGGGAGGTCGTCAAGAATATGGCCCACCCTCTGCCGGATGAGGCCTTCGAGTTGGGCAAGGTTTCGAGGGGCAACGACTCCCTGCACTGCCGCCCTTTGTACATCGTGTACTGGAGGGTCCATGGCTATGAATTGGGTGACGGGGAAGTCGTCGCCATAACCGCCGATGGTGATCGCCGGGACTGACGAGAAGGCTTCATGGTTTCCGTCGACCGCGGTGATGTCTTGAAAGCGAGTTACCGACCAGAATCCCCCGAAGACGTCATTTTCGGTCCAATGAACCGGATCCTCGGCGCGCAAGCGGGCAAAATAAGGTCGCCAGTTATCCTGCTGATACAGCGTTGCGTCGCTGACATCGATTGCCTCCAGCGGGGTTTGAGCCGCGTCGCTACCTATCGTTTGCGGTGCTTGTGCATTCATGTCATCTGGTCCTTATTTTTTTTATGACCCCCGGTTTCCGCCCATTCTGCTCCTGCGGCGATTTGCAGGATCATCCTCGTTCATTAACCCGATGACAATAACCCGGCTTTTGCCGCCGTTGTTTTACCTGGCATTGTCTGCACCGCGGTGTGTTGCAAAAAAGAATCAACATGACGTTATTTTTGTTACGATCGTTGCGCTTCTGGAGACCGTAAGATGAGAGCAGTCTAAACAGCTTTAAATCTATGCGGAGGTTTCTCATGAAGTTATTTGGAAAATACATCGGGGTGACAGCTTTGTTGACGGCGGCGCTGCTAATGTCGAGCAGAGCGTCATTGGCTGCCAGTACGAGTGAGCAATATGCGTTGTGCAAAGAGGCTGTAAAAAGCCTTTATGGCGAGCGGGCTCGGGTCGAGATGTTCGGCACCAGATCCTACAAAGGCGTTTTGACACTCAAGCTCAAGGTCACGCCCGAGGCAGGGTCTAGTGTGAGACTGCAGTGCAGCGAACAAGAGGACACAGAGGAGCGCGTTGTTCTCAAGGACAAAGAGGGTGAAGTACTGGCTTCATGACTAGGGTGCCGCAGCGCCGCGGATCAGAAGCGAACTCTCGATGGCAAGGGTTTTTTTACTTCCGGAGATTTCGATACATGAACTGGGACGATCTGAAGGTGTTGTTGGCGCTTGCGCGCGCGGGCTCAACACGAAAGGCAGCAGCGCTTTTAAGTGTCAGCAATACTACGGTGATGCGACGCCTAGAGGCTCTCGAGGCAGCTATTGGCGGACAATTATTTGACAGAACCCCCGACGGATTTCGGCAGACCCAATTGGCCGACCAACTATTGCCGGTTGCCTCTCAGGTCGAAGAGATGCTTTTGGAGGCGGAGCGCCAAGTAACGGGTAAGGATTCTGAGCTGAAGGGGTTGATTAAGCTGTCGCTTCCCGCGGTGCCCGTGACCCATCTGTCGGAGTCGGTCGCGGATTTTGGTGTTCGTTTTCCCAAGATCGAGCTGGATATCACAGTGAGCGATCATCCCGTAGATTTGGCGAGGAGAGAGGCGGACATTGCGGTGCGCGGCATACCCAAGCACAAGCGACCCCCCAAGGATATTGTCGGTATCAAATTGGGTCGCATCTCAATGGGCTACTACGTGCATCGCGAGTTGCTACAAAAGGCGCACCGCGGGCTTTCTGAGCTGACCCTTATCAAGGCTTCGGGGCGGGCATTGTCTTTGGGTGATCTGCCAAATGCCGAGTCTTTGGGTCTGAGGGCGCGGCATTTAATCGACGGTATTACGCCGCGTACAGTAGCGGTGGCCAATAAGTTGGGTGTGGCAGCGTTGCCATGCTTTCTCGCGCGCCAGTACCCCGATCTCGTGTTGTTGCCCGGTGTGCCATCTGCGCACTGGGGCTACACGTGGCTGCTCCATCACAAGGACCTCAGGAAAACCGCCCGAATCAGAGCTCTGTTCAAGCACTTGTCTCTAATGGAAGCCCAGTGGCCCAGCGCCTGGGATACCACCTCAGATAACGCTGTTGAGGCTGCCTGATAAGTTTCTCTGGGGCTTGACCCGCTAGCTTGCAGGCAGGATATTCCCAACAAGCGTTGATTGGGATCAGTTTCATGGCTCGGCAGCAGTCACAACTGAATCGCTCGACCAGCCATGAGTTGACACCTGTAGCCAGCTGTCGCGATCGCGGTCGGCAAAGTTTTATTTTTCACGCCAAGCGTCATCTGGGGCAGTTTGCCCGGTTGTCCCTATCCAGACAGTTTGAATACCCCGCAAACCCACTGCCGAGCGAAGACCCACAGGATACAGATACTGGTGTTATCGGCACCCATGTGCGAACTGGCCATGCCCAGCCAGAGCAAAGCTCAGCCTTTGCTGCATGGAGTGCACTCAATATTGGCTCTCAGCAACAAATGTGGCGAGCATTGAACGATATGCTCGTTCATCAGGCACCGGTGCTTGCTCAGCGAGCTGAAACGCTCGCAGCGCGGGCGGCGCCCGGTTCTTTGGAGTTGAGTCCGGATTTGGAAATGCCGGCCTATTTTTTGCAGACGGCTTACCACGGCCAGCCGGGCGGGTATTGCCTTGATCGAGGTGGTGATGACTGGCATGCGGGCGCGCTGCAAGAGGCGGGGGGCAATCTGTACAGCCGCGGCGCGGGAACAGGTGCCAGAGACAGTAAGGGCCAGGCCGTGGTGCGATTTCTCGGTGAGACATTTCCGGAATTTGCGCCCGACAAAGTGATCGACTTGGGATGCGGCTACGGTGGCCAGACCAGTAACTATGCGGCGGGGTTTCCAGACGCTGAAATTCATGGAGTCGATCTGGGTGCCTCGTTGCTTCGTTACGCACACCTCCGCGCTAAATCATTGGGCCTCAAGATTCATTTCAGACAGGCGTGTGCCAGCGATACCCGTTTTCCCGATGCATCTTTCGATCTGGTTGTGAGCAACATTTTGTTACATGAGATACCGCAGACTATGCTTGATGGAGTGATGCGGGAGAGCTTCAGATTGTTGAAGCCGGGGGGGCTGGTGGTGCATCAAGACGTGCCAACCCAGCGCCCGGGCACGCCCGAATTTCAGCGGTGGTTGTCTAACTGGCAGGTGGCGCACAACGACGAGCCTTTCTGGCAGTCATTCTCTGAGACATCAGTACCTCAGGCGCTGACAGATGCCGGATTTTCCAAAACGGATATTTTCGAGCGCTATCAGCCCCAGATTGATGGGCCACTCGTGTGGTACATGGTGGGAGCTCGCAAGCAATGAAAGAGGGTGCGCAACCGGCGGACAAGCCAACGTACTTCGAGGATCCGGCGGTTCAGGCGCTTTATCAGATGGTACTTATACTGGGCGAAGAGTTGGCAGCCACGAGGGAACAGCTTCATGCGCTGATCAAGTTGTATGAGTCTGGGGAAATTCCCTCGGTTGACACCATCGATGCGTTTGTTCCGGATGATTCATTCGATCTGGAGCGCGCCGACTGGGTGGCCAGGCTGATGGAGCCGCTGACACAGATCGCAGAGGCGCAAAAGCGCCGGTGACTTCCTCCCGCAGCTCGTTTCGTCTTTATTTTGGCTGGAGTCTGGGCACGCTCGCCATGTCCAGCTTGCTTAATACCCAGACTGCAATGCTCATGATCTATCTCATCAGTGCTGTGGGGATCGCTCCCGCCGTGGCGGGCAGTCTGGTATTTGTCTCGAAGATTTATGATGGCATTACTGACCCTATTATGGGTGTTGTCAGTGATCGCACGACTTCACGTTGGGGACGCCGTCGCCCTTACCTTCTTTTAGGAGGGGTGCTGGCCGCACTCAGTGTTATCGGTTTGTTTTCGGTGCACACCGTCAGTTTTGTATCCACGCAGATCTGGGTGTTGGTCATGCTTCTTGTGGCGGCAACTGCCTACACCGTCTTTAACGTGCCTTATATGTCTATGCCGGCGGAGATGGTGCAGGATCCCTACGAGCGATCCAAACTGATGTCATACCGGGTGGCGTGGATTGCTGTGGGAACTTTTGTGGGCATCGCGCTGGCGCCCCGCTTGGTGGCCTATGCGCGCGACACCCTGGGAGTGCCCGAGACGGAAGCCTTCTCGTTGATGTCGCTGATCACCGCGGCCATCATTCTCTTGGCGTCGCTCGGATGCTTTTTATCCACCCGCGGTGCGCCCACAACAGAGCGCACCCGGGTGAGTATCCCCTTCACAGAACAGGCGCGCACGGCACTCGCCAATCGCCCTTTTCTGATCTTACTGGGCATCAAGTACCTCGGCCTGTACGCACTCTCGGCAACGGTCGCGACCAATATCTTTTTTGTGCGTCAGGTAATGCAGCAGTCCGAAGCCATCATGCTCTGGTACGGATTGGCTTACATGGTGGGTACGCTTACAGCGATTGCGCCGTGGGTTCTGGTATCTCGAAGACTGAGCAAAGCCAAAACCCTCGCGCTCTCGGCGGGCTTGGCCGCTGTGGTAAACCTGACATGGTTGCTGTCAGGACCCGAGGAGCCTGTTGCTCTCTATATGTTACGAGGGTTCGTGCTCGCCATGACCAATGGTGGCATGCTGCTGATGGGGCAAAGTCTGCTCCCTGATGTCATGGAGTACGATTATCGCAAAACCGGACTTCGCAGAGAGGGTCTCTACGCGGGCCTCTATAGCTTTGTCGAGAAGCTGGCGTTTGCGTCGGCGCCGCTTACGCTTGGCGTGCTGCTGTCATCGATGGGATTTATTCCCGGATTGCCCAGAACGGCGTCCCAGCCAGAATCGGCCCTACTGGCGATTACACTGGCGATGGCGGTAATACCGGCGGTGACCAATACGCTTAAAGTAGTGCTGGCGCTGCAGTTTCGGCTGCCAGAAGTCGATTCGCGTCAAGCCTAGAAAGACGCGGCGAATCTTCGCCTCGATCCACGCCGCACTTGACAAATTTCCGGTCAGGGGCTATCAAAACACCTAAAGATATAACTAAAAGCCTTTCAGGGCGATGGTGTTGAGCGTCCTGATGACAACAGGGGAGCCTTACCTATGCAGAAACTGATTAGAAACCCACTCACGCTTGCCATAGCAGTGTCGATCGCTGCTACCGCACAAATACCCGCGGCGTGGTCACAAGATGATGAATTGGGCCTCGAGGAGGTCATCGTCACGGCCAGAAAGCGCGAAGAGAACCTTCAAGAGATACCGCTGTCGGTCACCAATTTCAGTGAATCTACGCTACAGGATTATCGAATCTTTTCGCCGGAGGAGATCGCCGGTTTTACCCCAGGCTTCTCTTTCGTGAACTCTTTTGGGCGCCAGACGGATCGCCCGGTTATCAGGGGCATGTCCAATATCCTGGGAGAGCCCAATGCATCCTTTTTTATTGACGGTGTCTTCGTACCCAGCACGATCGCATCGACCGAGTTGCAGATGCTCGAGCGCGTTGAGATCGTAAAGGGACCGCAGGCGGCGCTATACGGGCGCGCCACATTCTCGGGTGCCATTAATTACGTGACCCGGCGGCCTACTGACGAGTTGGAGGGAGGCATTACGGTTTCGGTAGCAGAGCACGATACGGTCAACACCAATGCGTACATCAGTGGACCCATGGTCGCAGATAAGCTGTATTTTTATCTGGGGGCCGGCTTTAGTGAGTACGGTGGAGAGTATAGAAATACGATTGGTGGAGAAAACGTGGGCGGTGAGGAAACCACCACATTCACAGGAAAGCTCCTGTGGACGCCCAATGATTCTTTCGAGGCGTCGCTCAGGGTGACAGTGCAGGAGGATGATGACGAACATTGGGCTGTGTGGCTACAGGGAGCTGAGTACAACAACTGTTATGCAACCGACGTGACTCGCCCATCGTCTCGCGGCTACTACTGTGGGACGGTCAAGACCAACGACGAGGTGACGTTGCGCACCGATTTTCTGCCTGGTGAGGGGGGCATCGAACGGGATGTCATGCGATCGTCGCTGACCTTAAATTGGGAACTCGCCAATGGCTGGTCCATTCAGAGTATTACGGGTTATCAGGAAACCGAGTGGACGACAGGCTATGACGCATCCTATGCGGGTAACGATGCTCTGTCCTATCTGGCACCGGTTTATGCGCCGCCTTTCTTCGACCTGGCAGGCTCGTTCTGGCGTCAACTTGAGGACGAGGAGGAGACCCTTTCGCAGGAAATCAGGCTGAGTTCTTCTTCAGACCAAAGACTCCGTTGGTCGATTGGCTATTACTACTACGACAACGAGTTCAAGAACACGGTCGATAACCGATTTGCTCCGCACACCTCGTTTGATTACCTGCTAGACCCGGCTTTGGCAGAGGTAAGACCCAACAGCTACCCGGAGCTCCGGACGACCGAGAATACAGCAGTGTTTGGATCAATTGAATTTGACTTCTCCGATTCATTGACCGGCACCATCGAGATGCGGCACGCGACGGATAAAATTGAAAACACTTACTATGGATACCTGCCTTTCTCCGCCGATACGACCTTTGAGGAAGAGTTCGACAGTTTCACGCCCCGCTTCACATTGACGTGGCTGGCGAGCGATGACACCACCGTCTACGGTAATATCTCAAAAGGCACCAAGCCGGGTGGATTTAACGACCCGGGCACTGATAAAACCTCCTACGACGAAGAGGAAGCCTGGAACTTTGAGGTGGGCGTCAAGAAGCGCATTCTTGGCGGGCGTGGCACCTGGAACTCCGCGGTGTTCATGATCGACTGGACTGATCAGCAGTTGACCTTCAACGCCCAGCGCCCCGACGGAACCCTGACTTCCTTCATCGATAACGTGGGCGAGACTTCTGTGCTGGGATTTGAGACCGAGCTCAGTATGTTGATTACGCCGAACTGGGACCTGACTGCCAACTACTCTTACATCGACTCGGAGATTGAGGAGTACATCACAGCAGATCAGGCGATTCAGATCGGCTGCAATGTGACCTCCGCTGATTATTATGCCTGCATTCAGGCCAATGGTTCTGTTGAGGGAAATCAGACACCGCGTTCTCCCAAGAATCAGGCCTCACTCCGAACCCAGTATCGTATTCCGGTAGGACAGGGTGAGTGGTTTATTGGTGGTGACATCCGTTACGAGGGCTCTAAGTACGCGCAGGTACATAACTGGGCTGAGACCGGCGGCCGCACCACCATCGGCGCTCAGTTTGGCTACCGAAACGAAAACTGGGAGATCAGCGTTTGGGGCAAAAACTTGACCGACGACGATACTGCCATGGACATCCTGCGTTACATTGATACGACCATGTTTACCAGCGTGGGAGGTCCACCTTGTTCAATAATTAGCCCGGCATTCGATCCGGCAGCTAACTGTGGCCCCTTCTTCGCCCGCGCGCGAACCAACATTGGCGGTGGCGCGATTACGCCCAGGGGTTTCGCAATTACCCTGCCTCGTGGTCGACAGGTGGGAGCTACGCTGCGCTACAATTTTTAGTAGCAGGAAGTCGAAAAACCCGGGGATGCTCCCCGGGTTTTTTTTGTCCGCAGTGTGACCGCCGTTCGGGCGCAAATGGGACACCCGCAGCCGTGAATCAGAGCAGGCTCGATGGCTAAAGCCGGTGGCGAGTCAGTAGCGAGGGTTTGATCAGCGCTCCTGCTGCTACCGACCCATTTTTCTGATGGGCGTGAGGCCTCGGGCAGTGATAGTGGCTTTTTCTTCGGTGAAGAATTCTGCGGCTTGGCGTGGTCCATCCCTGCCGATACCCGATTCCTTGAAGCCGCCGAACGGGGCGCGCAGGTCTCGGGCGAGGGGTGTATTGATCCAGAGCGTCCCCGCCTCGACTTTCTGCTGAAACGCGTGAGCTCTCGCGAGGCTATTGGTCCAGCAATAGCCCACCAGCCCAAAGCGGCTGTCGTTTGCGATTGAAAAGGCCTCCTTGTCCTCGTCGAAGACCTGAATGCTGACCACCGGCCCAAATACTTCTTCCTGGCAAAGGGCGAGTTGATTGTCTTCAACCTGAAAAACCGTGGGTGAGACGTAATATCCACTACCTAAATCTGTTCTCGCCTCGCCGCCACACAGGAGTACCGCGCCCTCGCTTTTCGCCCGTGCGATGTGGTCGAGAACCCGCTCCCAGTGCGCTTTAAAAGCCATTGGACCCACCTCGGTGTTTGGATCGAGGGGGTTGCCCACCGTCAGGGAGCGGGTGCGTTCTACAAATGCCTCAATAAAACGGCTGGCGATCCCACGCTGCACCAAAATGCGGGAACCCGCGATGCAGATCTGCCCGCTGTTGCTGAAAATATTAACCAGCGAGCCATCAAGGGCTCGATCAAAATCAGCGTCGTCAAAGACGATGTTGGCGGACTTCCCGCCCAGTTCAAAATGCACGGGTGTTAAATGTTGCGCGGCGGCTGACATCACCCGACGCGCCGTGGCGCCGCCGCCGGTGAAGGCAATGCGATCAATGCCCGCGGCGCTTGCCAGTGCGGCACCCGTCACCGCGCCGCTGCCATTGACGACGTTGATGGTTCCAGCGGGAAGCCCCGCCTCCTCTAGGAGCGAGACCATACGCAGCACGGAAAGCGGCGTAAATTCGGAGGGCTTTAAGACGCAGGTGTTACCAAATGCTAGGCTCGAGGCAATCTGCATACTGGCTAATGCCAGTGGTGCATTCCAGGGGGCAAACAGTGCTGCAACGCCCGCCGGTTGGCGAGTTACTACCGTTTGGTACCCAGACAGCTGCTCGAAACTCTCGCCTGCCATGACGCCGATGTAGTCCGCAAAGAAGTCCAGATTGTCCGCCGCCCGAGGCACCTGTCGTATCGCCAGATGGGAAGAGGGGAGCCCGGCACAGAGGCACTCAAGCAGCGCAAGTTCTTCAGCGTGCTCACGGATCAGCTGTGCGCCGCGCCGAAAAATCTGTTGCCGCGTTGCGGTTGACTGCGCAGACCACACCCCCGCGTCAAAGCTGTTCCGGGCGCTGGCAATGGCATCTGCCACCACCGTGGCACTATCTTCTTGGAGCTGGGCGATTTGCTCTCCGGTGCCGGGGAAGTAAATCGGTAGTTGCGTCGCCCCACTGTCCACGGGCAATGATTCACCGGCGATGTACCCGGTGATCACCTCTGGTATGTGCAGTCCGCGCTCCGTCAGCAATTGATCGAGACTGGTCATTTTTCAGTTCTCATTCGATGGTTTGTTCACGCTCGCGTGATCGAATCATAGCCGCATCGAGCAAATAGTCGCGATGTTTAATCGGATCGCTAACCGTATCCTGTAATTCCCCCCAAATGATGCGGCGTTTCTCCGCATCGGTTTCTCGATGGCGCCTGTAGTTTTGAGAGGACAGGCGTTGTACTTCCTCGCGCGCAACGGTTCGCCGGCGTCGATCGTAGCGGCTCAGGAGTGCCGGGTCCTCACCGGCAAGCACAGGTATCAGGTGATCGGCCAGAGAGCGAGCGTCGTGTATCCCACTATTCATGCCCATACCCCCGGCGGGGCTGTTGAGGTGAGCCGCATCACCGACGAAAACGATGCGGCCATGACAAAAATTGTCCAGGCAACGTTGATGCAAGGTGTAGTAATTTCTGCTCCGTATCGTGGTCTCCTTGGCGCGGGCAGACACTCTCGCAACGTGCGCCCGAGCCACCTCGTCGCTCAGTGCAGTGTCGACATTCTGATCTTGCTCGGGTGAGTAGGTAAAGCGCCAGGTATCCCGCAAGCGCATGAGGCTGTAGTGGCGGTCGGGCAGCCAAACATAATTGACGCCAAGTAGATTGGGGATGTCTTCTTCAAAGTGATGTTCCAGTACCAGCGTGATCGAGGTTTTGGGGAAAACCTGCCCGGAAAATTCGAGCCCCAGCGATTTTCTCACCTGACTGCTCGCACCGTCTGCGGCGATGAGCCACTCGCATTCGGCTTCTGCCTGATCGCCGTTGTCTCGGTAGGAAACCCTGACTTTTTCGGCCTCGGAGGAGACGTTGTGCAGTTCGCAGCTAAATCTTAACTCGCAGTGGGGGTGGGAGATGAGTTTTTCTGCCAGTAGCTCTGTGAGTTGAAACTGCTCGCACTGCAATCTAAAGGGATAGGCCGTGACATCCGCGAGACACGACATATCAAAGATGGCACAGTCTCTGGTTTCGTGGATCAGATACTGCCAGCGCGACACTACGGTGCCGCGCTCGATTAATGTCTCGGCGAGCCCGTCTGCCGCGAGCAGGTCCAACGTTGCGGGATGAAAGGTAGAGGCCCGCATATCTCTGGGTATGGACGCCTCTCGTTCCAATACTGTGACGGGGATTCCATGCTCAACAAGCCACCAGGCCAAGGTGAGACCAGAGGGGCCGGCTCCCACAATAGTGACCCTTGATTCACTCACGATGCATGCTGCCTGATTGCCCCCACTGAGTAGGCGACCCCTTGCCGCTTAGCGTACATGCTATATTGCCGCGCAGCCTGAGAACAGTGAGTGGGTGTGGCGTATGAGTGAGGGATACTACGGTCATTACGGCACTTTGGGCCTCGCTACGCCTCAGGCAAATCCCACCGCGGAGATAGAATTTCGAGCGCTGTTGCCGCCACGTGTGGCCTGCGCGACGGTGCGCATGGTGAGCGCCGACCGCGAGCCTGCCAATCGCCTGCGCGCTTATTTTCAGAACATTGCCGAGACCCTGCAGCGTTTCGACACCCTGCCGCTGAGAGCGGTCGCATTGGCCTGCACCGGGTCCACTTATCTTTTGGGCCACGCGAGTGTGGAGCAAAGCTTGACGGAATTGAGCCAGGCGCGAGGGCACCCCGTCGTATCCGCCGCGGCAGCGATTGAGGACGCACTGCGCTTCATCGGCGCCGGCTCGATTGCATTAACGTGTCCTTATCCCGATTGGCTCTTGAATGCGGCGGAAGCACACTGGCAGGCTAGGGGTTTCGGGGTTGCCGATCAGTTTTCTCTAAACCCCCAGCAGGGGGACACGCGCGCTATTTACGCACTCTCGCCTGAGCGGGCTGCAGAGGCCATCACAGCGCGATGGCAACAGGTTA
>DFQW01000029.1 GCA_002377985.1 Halieaceae bacterium UBA3479
GTGCCCCGCTGGATGCCCCAACGCAATACCACCTGAGCTGGGGTCCGGCCCACGCGCGCGGCGGCCTCTCTCACCGCCGCCTGTTCGAGCACTGATTCGCCAGCGTCGGCCATATCGAGCTCCAAATAAGACAGCGCGCCCAGGGGGGAGAAAGCAGTCACCGCCAGTTCGTACTGCGCAGCGGCGCGTAGCAATCGCTCCTGAGTCAGATAAGGATGCGATTCAATCTGTAGCATGGCGGGCTTGATCTGCGAATACGCCATCAGGTCATGGAGTAGCCCGGTGTTGTAGTTACAAACACCGATCTCCTTGACCAGCCCCGCGCGCACCAGCTCCTCCATTGCGCCCCAGGTATCAGAGAGCGGTACCGGGTCCGGCACCATTACCGGATTCTCGGCATCGGGATCGGCAATCCACTCCGGAGGATAGCGAGTGTCAAAGTCGACGTACCGGAGCGCGATCGGGAAGTGAATGAGATACAGATCCAGCTCACTCAAGCGGAGGTCTTGCAACGTGCGCTCGCAGGCCGCGCGCACATGCTCGGGCCGGTGAAAGGTATTCCAGAGCTTTGAGGTGACCCAGAGCTCTTCGCGACGCACGTGCCCCTCGGTTAGCGCCGCCTGTAACCCCTCGCCCACCTCAGCTTCATTGCCATAGTCAGCCGCGCTATCGAGATGGCGATAGCCCTCAGCAATGGCCGAGCGGACCATTTCCGCGGTGTCCTCTCTGGCGATCTTCCACAGACCGAGCCCAATGGCAGGCATCTCGCCGCTACCCACCGAAATCATTGCACTCACTGTCGTCTCTCCTTTTGACCTCAGCATCAGGTCACATCATCACCGCAGGACAAGAATCAGCCAACCTGCTCCCTACGCGCCCCTACCATGGCTTTAGCCGATGGGTTTGGCAGTGAAACGTTAACGTCCTTCGTAAAAACCGCCGATCCCGTTCTCTTCGCAAAAATCGCCGACATCGACCTCTCGTCCTATGCGCATCGAGTGCTGAGCAGCACTCGCCACAATCAGCGACCAGAGTGCCTGCTCGGGTGTGGCCGCGTCCACCGCCTGCCCCGCCAGCTGCAAATTAAAGGCGATGTGTTCAAAAAAGGTGGCGCCATAGTGGCCGCTGGCTTCGATCCAGTCGGGATAGCCAACCGGCACACCCCGGTACGCAGGATGCTCTGGCACCTCTACCAGAAGCTCAGCTTTTGAGGGCGTATCGGGGTGGAAGCTTGCTTGCTCGCTGGCCACCAAACGGCCGCGCGCACCCACCACCACCAACTCTTCATAGAGCTCCTGACAAAACATGTTGAGCGTAAAGCTGGCCCGCACACCGTTGTCGTAGTCAATGATCACCATGGCGTGGTCATCAATGTCTGACTTTTTTCCTTGCCACTCAAAATCCAGAAAGTTCACCGCTCGGCCACCGCTGGCATACACCCGCTTGGGCCGTGACTGGGCAACAAGATTGATGAGATCAAAGTAGTGACAGCACTTTTCGACCAACGTCCCGCCGCTGTTGCAATTGAATTTGTTCCACTGGTTCACCTTGTCCAAAAAGGGTGGCCGATACTCTGCCATGGCTATGGTCTTCACAGGTCCGAGTGTGTCCTTTGCCGCCACAGCCTCAAGTGCGTCGACATACTGCGCCTTGAACCGATACTGCATGCCCAGTTGGATAACGCTCGGATAATCACGCGCCAGATTCACGATGTCCATCGCGTCCTCCAGCGTCGTGGCCATCGGCTTCTCCAGCAAAATGGGCTTTCCCGACTGAGAGACAGTACGCAGGACCTCGAGATGGGTGTGGTTGGGCGTGCTGATCACAATCGCATCCACCGCGCCATCAACGCAGGCCTCATTCAGATCGGTATAGACCGTTAACGGCGCAGCCGTGAGCGACTGCCAATCTGAGCGCGCCCACTCCAGGCTACCTTCGAAGGGATCAAAAATGCCCTGCGCATCTGCCCAGCCCAATAACTGACAAACCCGCAGATGCTCTCGGCCCATCATGCCCGCACCGACAATCAAAAGACGCGGCTTGCGCTGACGCGACAGGTAGGGATTGCCGGGGGTGAGCGCAGCGGTACGTTCTGCTGCACTGCCCCGAAGCGGGGAGCGGAAATTTGTCATGCGCGGATTTCTCTGGCGCTCGCCAATCGACGGTGCCAACTGAACCAGAACAGCGCATTCAGCGCGAGAAGACTCAGTAAAAGCGGTGCAAACAGGCTCGAGCCGTTACCAACCAAACCGAGGGGAGAGAAAACGAGATAGAGGGCCACCACGCAGGACAGCAGCGTGACCGCACAGGGTTGCGCGTAGGCCCAAGGAGTCAGATCCACCTCTGCCGCCTGCCTGACCGGCAATGCCTCGCTGCGCGGGTGCCAATAGCCGATCGCGAGCATGATCATCACCTCCAGTACAAACAGGATCGCGTAGAGATGCAAAAAATGCACCGGCAAGAAGTCCTTGAGCAAAAACTGAAAAGCGCCATAGGCGACAATGTGGAACACAATCACCACCTTGGCCGCGAGTGCGGGAACGCGCTGGGTAAACAGGCCGATCACCACAATTGCAACCATGGGGATGTTGTAAAAGCCTGTAAAAATGCGAATGACCTGCCATAGGCCGTCGGCAGCAAACTGTAATAGCGGCGCTACCAACAAAGAAAAGAGGGTCATGATCAGACCTACTCGCTTGGCCACGCGTACAATTTCAGCATCAGGAACCGCTCTTCCCACCCAGGGCTGATAGACATCGATACAAAATAGTGTCGCTGCGCTGTTGATCAGCGAGTTGAAGGAACTCAGCACTGCGCCCAGCAATACAGCAAGGAAGAACCCCGCAGCGTAAACCGGCAGCACGTCGCGCACCAGCTGAGGATACGCCAAATCAATCGATTGTAGCTCCGGCCCATAAAGATGGTATGCGACCACCCCGGGGATCATCATCATTAACGGTACCAGCACCTTGAAAAAACCGGATAGCAACACGCCCTTTTGTCCCTCGGCGAGACTGCGTGCAGCAAGGGTCCGCTGGATGACGTATTGGTTAGTACACCAGTAAAAAAGGTTGGCGAAAATCATCCCGGTAAAGAGCGTTGCAAAGGGTGTGGGGTCTGTCGGACCCCCAATCGCATCGAGCTTTTGGGTCTCGTTGGTCAACAGAATATCGAGTCCCGCCCCCGCGCTACCCTTACCTAAAGCCTGCAGGCCCAGCCAGGGCACGGCCACACCGACGATCAACAGGCCGACGCCATTGAGCGTGTCGGACACCGCCACCGCCCGAAGGCCACCGAGGATGGCATAGGACGCGCCCAAAGCGCCGATCACCATGATGGTGAGCATCAGCGAGGTCCCATAATCCAGATGCAACAGCTCAGGTATATCAAACAGCTTGAGCACCGCAATAGAACCGGAGTACAGCACGCTGGGGATCGTCACCAGGCCATAGCCAAGCATGAACAGAACGACCGTCATCCGACGGACACCCTCATCAAAGCGGGCGCTGAGAAACTCTGGCAGGGTCGTGAAAGCACCGGCCAGATAGCGCGGCAGAAAGAAGAACGCCATCAACACCGTGGCAAGCGCCGCAGTCACCTCCCAGCCCATGCTGCTGAGGTTGTAGCCGTAGGCAGAACCGTTGAGACCAATGAGCTGTTCCGCCGACAGGTTAGTGAGCAGCAAGGACCCCGCGATAAATGTTGCTCCCAAACCGCGTCCCGCGAGAAAGTAACCCGCCCCGGTATCGACTCGTCCGCGAGTCTGCCACCACGACACGAACGCCACCAGGCCCATAAAGCCGATGCAGCTCACAATCGTCAGCATCAGATCGGCAGTCATCAGAGGTTTAGGGCCGTTACCATCAACGCAGGGTACGCACTCCCCCGTCGACCAGCAATGTCTCGACTCTCTCTGCACGGATAACATCGCCGAGACTTTTGATCACGACCCGTCCTGAACGATTTATAAACGGTCTTGCATTAATTCAGATGGTAGCTGTTCGTGCACTCGCGTCGCAGACAGCGCAGGTCACGCAGCGACACAGAGTACCCGATCCTCACGCTCAAAAACCGTTTGGCCTTATACTCTCTCACCGCAGGAGAAGCGAGGCGGGAAGCGCAAACAAATCATGACTGGATCTGTTTTATTGCTGGATGGCGGCCTCGGCCAAGAGCTTATTCATCGAAGCGCTGCCGCCCCCCACCATCTATGGTCACTGCAGGTTATGTTGGATGAACCCCAGCTCGTCTCTGATATTCATCGAGATTTCTGCCGGGCGGGCGCGGCGATCGCGTGCCTCAATACCTATGCGATCACCCGCGCACGGCTGACTCGGGGCGGTGTTACTGCCCCCCTTGATACGCTGTTGCTGCGTGCCTGTGAGCTCGCCCGTCAAGGAATCGAAGCAAGCGGGAAGAACGATGTGGCTGTGGTGAGCAGCCTGCCCCCCCTGGTTGCGAGCTACAGCCCTGATACCGAGCTGCCTGCAAATCAAATGGTGAGTGAATACGAGGAGCTGATCGCTCTACAGCGGCCCCACGTTGATGGCTTCCTCGCCGAAACCATCGCCTCTGTCAATGAGGCCATCGCCGTGCTGACCGCCGCCAAAAAATCAGATGTGCGCATTATGCTGGGCCTCACCGTAAGGGACGAGGATGGCCGCCGACTGCGCTCGGGAGAATCGCTGGAAGACGCCCTTGCCGCCATCGGCGCATTTGATCCACTGGCTGTGGTGATCAATTGCTCCAAACCCGAAGCCGTCTCGCAAGCCATGCCGCTACTCCAGAAATCCGGATGTCCGTTTGGTGGTTTTGCCAATGGTTTTACCGCCATTGACGCCCTCAAACCCGGGGGCGTTGTTGACGTTTTGGAAGCCCGCACAGACCTCGGGCCTGCGGCCTATGCCACCTACGCTGCTGCGTGGCTGGATGCGGGCGCGACGGTAATCGGTGGGTGCTGCGAAGTTGGACCAGATCATATTCTGGCACTGAACAGCCTGCTCGAGCAGCGCGGTTCGGGGCGTATGCGCTGGGCAGATCTCGAATGACCTTGGCCCCCGAAGAAGCGCGAGGTGATTGGATTCTGAAGATACCCGTCAGGTCACCAAAAATTCACGCATTTGGCACTTGCGAGGGGGGAGTTTCAGGGCAGAATGCGCGGCTCCTCGCCACGCTTGACAGGGTGCCATGAGCTCTCTCCGGCCAGTATCGTCATTACTGATCACCACTGCTTTCTTGTTGGCGGGGCATGGCCTGCACATGACATTTTTGCCGCTGCGCGCGAGCGAATTGGGTCTCTCACAAACATTGATCGGTCTGAGTGGTTCGGCCTATTTCGCGGGGTTTCTCACCGGCGCACTCGTGATTCCGCCGGTCATTGCCAGAGTCGGGCATATCCGAAGCTTTACAGCATTGATGGCAATATTCCTCTGCAGCTTTCTGATCCTGAGCCTGGTCAGCGAGGGCATTTTCTGGGTCCTGGTGCGCTTCATACTGGGCGCGGTGATGTGTGGCGCCTACACGGTGATCGAGAGCTGGCTGGCAGATCAGAGCGAAGCCGAGCGTCACGGGCGGGTATTGTCGGTTTACACCGCCATCGTCCTCATATCCATGGCCTTTGGTCAGTATTTACTGGGGTTAACGGACGCGAACCCGCTCTATCCTTTTATTTTTGTGGCTTTCCTGGTGGGGCTTGCAATCGTACCTGTCAGTCTGACCCGCTCACTCGCCCCGGCGCCGGTTCCCGCGACACGGTTTAACTTCTTCAAACTGTATCGTCGCTCTCACACAGCTTTCGCTGGAGCGCTGGGCTCAGGGGTGGTGATGGGAGGCTTTTGGGGATTGGGCGCCATTTATGCGTTGGGCCAGACCCAAGATGCCGGTTTTGTGCCCGCGTTCATCGCCGCTAACATCATTGGCGGTGCACTGGCGCAATATCCCATCGGTATGGCATCTGACCGTATCGATCGCCGATATGTGCTGGCAGCGCTGTGCGCAGCCAGCGGACTTGCGGCGTTCGGCCTGATGTTCGCGACGTCCAAAGAATCACTGTTGCTCGGGGCCTTTGCGTTCGGGGCATTTGCCAACTCTCTTTACGCAGTTTCTCTGGCCAAAGCAGCGGATAACTCCAAGCGCGAAGAGTTTGTGACAATCGGCTCATCGGTATTGCTATTGAACGCTTTAGGCTCATCCAGTAGCTCGCTGGTAATTGGCTGGGCAATGCGCAGCCTTGGCGACGGCGCGCTATTTGCGTTTCTTGGTGTAGCTAGCTTCATCACCGGCGTTTTTATCGCCCTACAGCCACCGGGCCGCACCGCCGTCAGCATCGAGGAACAGAGCGCCTTTATCGCCGCCACATCAGCCATGGCTCCCGCAGTCTTTGATCAAGATCCCCGGTCTGATGAAGAGGTTGAATATGAGCCCACGCCGCAAGAAGACGGAGAAATGGGAAACCGCGCCGACTTCAGGGGCACATCGCTCTACGAGGCAGCAGCCTAACCTAAATGCGTTACTACGGGCCGATTTTCGTCACCGGCCCGCACCGGAAGGGCGTCCCGTGACCGCTTGCGCGGTGGGTGAACACGAGACTATTCCGTATTGGCAAAGCGCGCCATACTCTCTTTGCCGGGCATTCGAGCTTGGTTTTTTCGACCGCTGAGGAATCCCTACCATGGCGTTACCTGCAATCACCATTGGCCCCAGAGTTCGCAAATCGCCCTTTTACGACGCGACAATGCGCGCTGGCGCCAAGGCGTTTACGATTTATAACCACATGTTCATGCCCACCAGCTATGGCGATCCCAGCGCCGAGTATTGGTCTTTGGTGCAGGGCGTCACGTTGTGGGATGTCGCTGCCGAGCGGCAAGTAGAGATTATTGGTCCGGACGCCCTAAAGCTCACTCAGCTACTGACCCCAAGAGATATCGATAGATGCCCCATTAACCGGGCACGCTACGTGGTCTTCGTGGACGATAATGGCGGCATCATCAATGACGCCGTTTTGTACCGGCACGCAGAGAATCACTTTTGGCTCTCCCCGGGAGATGGTGATGTGCTCCTTTGGGCGAAGGGTGTGGCGGCACAAAGCGGACTCGATGTCACGGTGAGGGAGCCCGATGCATCACCGCTACAACTGCAAGGTCCGCTCGCTCCCCGGGTCGCCCACAAACTCTTTGGTGATCTGGCCATTGAACTGGGTTACTACCACTTTACCCACACGACCCTCGACGATATTCCGGTCGTGCTGAGCCGCACCGGGTGGAGCGGTGAGCTGGGGTACGAAATTATTCTGCTCGACGGCAGCCGCGGCACGGAGCTGTGGGAGCATTGCATGGCGGCCGGCGCAGAGTGGGGTATTGAGCCCGCTTGCCCTTCACTCGCCCGCAGCATGGAAGGCGGTTTACTGTCCTACTGCAGCGACATCACCCTGAACGACGATCCCTTTACCATTGGCATGGAGCGCTTGCTTGATATCGACAAACCACATGACTACATCGGAAAAGCGGCGCTACAGGCCATTGCCAAAACCGGGCCGACCCGGCGTCTGGTAGGCGCCAATTTCTACGGCGACCCGGTGATACCCAACGAGCATTTTATGCCGGTCAAGTCGGGAGAGGACGTGGTGGGCCACGTCACGCGTTACGCCTATTCTCCTCGGCTCGAACACAACATTGCATTGGTGAATTTGCCGGTTGCTCTGGCGGCGCCCGGCACGCCTATTTTACTGGATGCCGGCGATGGCTGGCGTAGCGCAGAGGTCGTTGATATTCCGTGGATTACCGCTGAAAAAACCATTCCTGCTTGGTAGATAGTTTTTCCCGAAAATGAGATTGTGACTGTGCTCTCTGAGCACGTGAACGAATTGATCTTTCGCACCGTATAGTAAAAAGCAGGGATTTTGGAGACAAACGATGTCCACACAGAATCTGGGAGACGATTATCCCGAGTCCACACAAAAGCTGGACAAGACTGTACTGGGGTTTTTAAGCCTAGCGGAGCGGCTTTTATTGGTGATTATCAGCCTGCTCACTATGCTGGCGGTGGCGCTCGAACTGGCGCACTTTGCTGATTCCGGTCTTATCCGACTGGCAGACTTGCTCCTACTCTTCATTTATCTCGAAGTTATCGGCATGGCCTACGCCTACTATGCAACCCACAGCGTGCCAGTCACGTTGCCGGTATTGATTGCCATTACGGGGATCACGCGACTGATTATTCTGCAGGGTAAGGAAGCCGAACCGAGCAAGTTGCTTTATGAAGCGGGCGCAGTGCTGCTACTGGCTATCTCGTTGGCCATTCTCAGTTGGGCTTCGCAACGATCGGCATCGATCAACGGCAGCGGTGAACCAGCCACGGACCAGCCAATCAGCTGATTCCTTTGATGCCGACCGGCAGCGCCGATCTGCCACGGCTATTCAGTCAAGAGCCGCTACACCACATGAGCATTCAGCCGCTTTTTTCTTATCTGGAGAGCTCAACGCTCGCACTGGGCTGGGGACACATAGACAAGCTAGACACCACGCCTGACCCGGAGGAGTGGCTGGATATCGAACACGCCGCAGCCGCACGCCAAAAAGAATTTATCGCTGGACGCAATCTTGCAAGGGCGTTGGCGCGTTCCCTCGCACTGCCTGACGCACCCCTGAGACGGGCAGATGATCGCTCTCCTCGCTGGCCAGCCGACCGTTGTGGCAGCCTGACCCACTGCGCCACAGTGTGTGCCGCTGTCGTCTCGACCACCAAGGAGATGCAGTCTGTCGGTATTGACCTGGAGACTATCGGTCGCGTGGAGGCAAAACTCTGGCCTACGCTCTTTACCGCACGGGAGCGAGACTATCTCGAGCAACTTGAACCCGAGAAAGCGAGCGTCGAAGCAACGGTTTTTTTTAGCGCCAAGGAGAGCTTCTACAAGTGTCAGTACCCACTGACCCAGTCTTGGGTTGGCTTTCAGGATGTTGAACTCGAACGCAGCGATGACAAGGTGCTACGCATATCCCCCACAAATGGTGACAAACGGCCTTGGCATGCGCCGCCGATACATATCGCGGCGGTCGACGAACAGCATGTCGCCTCGTTAATCCTGCTTTACAGGTAGCGTGCTAGAACAGACTGTGCTCCCGCCGATCAGGCGGCGGGCGCGCACCGGCGCAAACGGCGTGATAAAAATCGTCGAGCGTGTCCTCGCCGAATTCGGGTGTCGCGTCGGCGTCATAGCATTGTGCCACCTCATCCCAGACCAGCATCGACTCCGAGGCATAAAACTGGGCGATGCGCAGAAACTCTGCACGATCCGCCATCCGCTGCGAGAACAGTGCTAGCGGTGTAATGGCCCAGCGCAACCAAGTGAACATGTTGACAGGCAAAGACCGAAGGCGACAAGGCTGACCCGCCGCATCGCAGAGCATCCTGGCCTGAGCCAGCGGCGTGATGGCAGGCCCGGGGCCACCGATAATGCGTTGCACCGTCCCCTCTCTCGGCTCGTCGAGCTGCCCGACAATGAATCGCGCCAGATCACGATCGGAAATTGGCTTGCAGGCCGTCCGCTCCCCCGAACCGAACACCAGGAATGGCTTACCCGCCTGTACTCGCGCCAGTTGCCCCACCAAAGATCTGAAAAAGGCGGTAGCACGGATAACGGTAGCGGGTACGGGAGAATCATAAAGTGCAGACTCAAACCGCAGCTTCGCCTGCTGAAAAGCCAGCACCGGCTTCTGGACACAGATTGCCGAGAGCAGCACAAAGTGCGCAGCGCGGTCACGCTCAGCGCGCGCTAACAGCCTTTGATTGGCCTCAAAGTCAACGCGAAGCGCGTCATCTGGCGCGCCCGTCCTGCTCGCCAGGCAAGACACAACTGCCTGTACCGCAGGCACCTGAGCGTCCCAATCCACATCCATCGTAATGTCGGCCTCGACTACGGTGACCGACTGATTGTCTTCAACAACCAGGGTGTGACCAGGGCGCGCGAGTGCAATTACCTCATGGCCCTTGGCGGCCAATTCCTTCAGCACCGCCTGACCGATGTAACCTGTCGCTCCCGCCAGCAATACCCGCATGGCAATCTCTACCGTAACCGTTGTGCCACCCTAGGCGGGTCGCGGCGACCGGTCAATCAAGAAAATAGTTCCTCACTCCGCCAGCGCAGCATCATTGCTGCCAACGGAACCTTCAGCCGCAGGGGTGTGCTTATCAGTAGCGATCTCGACTTTGTGGGTACGACAAAGCCTCGTGCCTAAAATCAATCAACTCCGTGACAAATAGCTGGCGGGCGACGCACTGGCAGGAGTACATTTCGCGCGATGGCATCGAATCTCAGTGGTGATTAATCTCATACAGCTGGTCGCTCTGGCGGCTTTGTTAGCCGTACTCTGAGACGACAAGCCTAGCCCTCTCGCGCACAAGGTGTAGCTGTTATGGATCCCGAGCTGCTTTGGGTTTTTATCCCGACGATTGCGGCTATCTCGCTGACGCCGGGTATGTGTATGACATTGGCCTTCAGCCTCGGGTTATCTCAAGGTTACCGCCAGACGCTGTGGATGATGTGGGGTGAACTCGCCGGAGTCGCAACGGTGGTCATTACCTGCGTGCTCCTTCTGGCCTGGATCCAATCGCTCTCGACGATCTATTTCACCGCCCTCGCATTAATTGGGGGCAGCTACTTGCTGTGGATCGCCTACCGCCTTTGGACCCAACCCGCGCACTTTGAGCGGGGTGAAGGGCAGCCTCGGCTCGCGCCATTGGCGTTACTCACCCTGGGCTACACCACCGCCGTTATGAATCCCAAAGGCTGGGGATTTATGGTTGCCCTGCTACCCGGCTTCATCTCGCCGGCCTATTCCACAAGCGAGCAGCTGGTGGTTTTTCTATCAGTCTTTTTGCCTTCCGAATTTCTATTTATGAGCCTGTACGCATCGGGCGGCAGCGGCTTGCGTCGATTACTCAGCAGCGATCAGCAGTTGGCACGACTCAATAAACTGTCGGCGACGCTCATGGTACTGGTCGCGCTGCTGGTACTGACCAAGCTATAACTGAGGGTAAATAGCGCTCAGATTCCCGGCGCCCAACTGGCGTGAAAACCAAAGGGCACTCGTTGGGGCAGTGTGACCCGCGCCATGGGCCCTCGCGTGATGTCTTTGGCGTCGAACACCAGACAACGCGAAGCCCAGTCTCGGGTATCGGTCACCAACGTGATCACGTAACCGTCGTCTTCATCGTTGTCCCGGGTGGCCCCGGCCTTTGGCGCGTAGACGGCCTCACTACCGAAGACGCCATCACCGTAGTCCCACTGCTGACGACAGCCCGTGTCGTTGTCATATTTCACCAACCCGGTGAAGCGCAAGGTATGGCCGCCCTCCTCAAGGAGCGGAATCCGTTGGTGATAGGCGTAGCGACTTTTCACACCCGCATAGAGCGGATTGGTTTTATTGAACTCGGTGTTGAGGTCATCAATATCGCCCTCTCGCACCTCGCCCGTGCGCAAGTTAAAACGCCATCGGTAGTTGTTCGCCTCGAGCCGCATATACGCCAACATATGAGAGAGCTCGCCTTCGTCGCTGGTCGCCGATGGCATGGGATTGGTCGAGCGACAGCCATCCATCACCACCCA
>DFQW01000097.1:0-1740 GCA_002377985.1 Halieaceae bacterium UBA3479
AGCCTGTCACGCACCCTGGAAGATTCTGCCACCCTCACCTCGGTATTGGTGCCCTGGAACACCTGCGGTGCCTTTATGACCGCGACATTGGGGGTTGCCACTCTCGAATACGCGCCCTATGCCTTGTTTAACCTGTTCTGCCCGGTGTTGGCGATTGTGTTCGGCTACGCGTTAATCGCTCAACCACCCCCGGTGGCGCGCACCGCGCCATGAGTTGGGATTACCCCGACCCTTTCCTGATGACGTTTCAGGTCGGCGCGTCCCATATTGATGCACTGGCCCACACCCGAAATACCCATTACGTGGAATGGTGCATGGACACTGCCTGGGCCCACACCACAGCACTGGGCCTCGGTGCCGCCGACTACCAGCGACTTGATCGTGCCATGGCGTTGACACGTGCCGAATACGACTACCTCAGAGCCACCCGCGCCGGCGACACGCTGTTAATCGGGACCTGGATCACCGACTGGCGCAGCAGACTCAAAATGACGCGCCAATTTCAAATTATTTGTCAGCAGACGGACGTTACGGTCTTCCGCGGTAGGCTGGAATTCGTGTGTATCGAAATTTCGACCGGCCAGCCCAAGAAGCCGCCCCGTGAGTTTGTCGAAATCTACACCCCGGCATTAGTCGATAAACCGTGAACACGGCGCGCCGGCTCGCGTCGACAGGCCTCAGGCCCGCGACCAATCGAAACTGATCACCTCGGATATAGTGTCGACCCCCAGCTTGAGCGCAAGCAGACGATCTACCCCCAGTGCCACACCGGCACAATCGGGAAGACCTGAATCCTGTGCGGCCAGGAGCCGCTCGTCCGGCATGCGCTCGACCAGGCCCCGGCGTCGGCGCACCGCGTTGTCTGAGGCGAATCGTTCACGCAAGGCCCCCGCATCGCTCTGCTCCCAATAGCCGTTAGCTAGCTCAATACCATCGACATAGCATTCGAATCGGGCCGCAACGGTTCTCCCTTTAACCTTGATCAGCCGTGACAGAGCAGACTGGGAGGGCGGGAAGTCGGTGACAAACACGATGCCGGCGTCTCTCAACGTGGGCTCAATACAATGGCTCATCAGAAGATCCATTAAACCGTCCCGATCCAGACCCGCGGGAACATCCCCGAGACGAGACTCCGCCAATGCCTGTAGCTGCGCCTCGCCGACGTCATCACTCAGGGGATCTATCTCGAGAACGTGCTGAAACAGCGAAGCGTAGGGCCATATCTGCCAACCGTTTCGCCCCAGCACCTCGCCCACCAGCTCGGCAACTTCACGCATCAGGGCCGTATGGTGCCAGCCCAGTCGGTACCATTCGAGCAAGCTGAATTCCGGATTATGTCGCCGCCCACACTCGCCCTGACGAAAAGCTCTTGCCACCTGAAAGATGTCTCCGGCGCCCGCGGCAATCAGCCGTTTCATGGCGTACTCAGGGGAGGTTTGCAAAAACCGCTGGGGCTCTTGCGGCGAAGTGCTGGCAACGCTCAGCGCGTCGATAGCGGGGTCAGTTACTGTCGCAAAACTGAGCTGGGGAGTTTCGACCTCCAACACGCCGCGAGCAGCAAAAAAAATCCTCAGCTGCTTTAGAAGCGCCGCGCGTGCGGCGAGGGCGTCAAGCGACGCAGAGGGTCGCCAATCGCTCACGGGTTTAATTTTTGCTGGCGCGACTCACGTATTCGCCCGTTCGCGTATCAACGCGGATGGATTCACCCTCGGTAATAAACAGTGGCACGCGAACGACCGC
>DFQW01000097.1:2083-15873 GCA_002377985.1 Halieaceae bacterium UBA3479
GGGTCCGTCTGGGTAATCTCCAGCTCGATAAAATTAGGGGGCGTTACCGCCAGAGGCGAGCCGTTGTATAACGTAATCTCGTAACGCTCTTGTTCCTTTAGCCATTTTCCGGTGTCACCCACCGCATCGCGATCTGCGCTGTATTGCTCGTAGGTAGACGGATCCATGAAGTACCAGAATTCGCCGTCGGTGTAGGAGTACTCGAGTCCCACATCCATCACATCAGCCCCTTCGAGGGTATCCCCGGATTTAAAGGTGCGCTCCCAAACGCGACCCGACTTGAGGTTGCGTAATCGGACGCGATTGAACGCCTGACCCTTTCCCGGCTTGACAAACTCGTTCTCTAAAATGGAGCAGGGTTCGCCATCCAGCATAACCTTCAAGCCAGGCTTAAATTCATTGGTTGAGAAATTTGGCATCTCGGGCGACCTGATTATGAAAAGCGCGATGATACCGCAGGCCCATCGCTGGGAGTACTTTCACATACTCAATCCGTGCCAAATTCACCCTCGCTGCCGAGCAGGTAACAAATGCCGTCCAAGCCACCGTAGGTCACTTCAATCGGACTCGCAGCGCGCACTGTGGGCTTGGCATGGAATGCGACGCCCAGGCCGGCAAGCGCCATCATCGAGAGGTCGTTCGCGCCGTCGCCCACGGCAATGGTCTGCTCGACGCCAATACCCAGTTTGTCAGCCATCGCCTGCAGCGCCATGGCTTTGTACTCCCGATTCACAATAGGCGGAATAACCGCTCCCGTTACCATACCGCCCTCTATTTCAAGCGCGTTCGCGACCACCTCGTCAAAACCAAAATCCTGTTGTAAGCGTTTCGCGATGGGCAGAAATCCCCCGGAAAAAATCGCGAGCGTCATCCCCCTCGCCCGCAAGGTCGTTGTCATCTCCTGCAGACCTTCCTTGATTGGAAGCCGATCAGCGAGGACCTCTACCGCCTCTGCATTAAGGCCTTTAAGCAAAGCGAGGCGGGTGCGGAAGCTCTCATCAAAGTCCACCTCCCCGCGCATGGCGCTTGCCGTAATGGCAGCAACCTCGTCACCCACCCCTGCAACGGCTGCCAACTCATCAATCACCTCACAATCGATCAGCGTTGAATCCATGTCGAATGCCGCCAATCGATAGCGACAGGTGCGCATCGCTCGAGGCTGCAAAGCCAGATCGACACGGTGGCGATCAGACAGATCTCTCAGGCGTCGGGAAAGACCCGCTTCGTCCGGGCAATCAATCCAGAAGTTGTGCACGGCCCGCGACGCCGATAGCGTCACGGGCACCGGCATCGCGCGATAATCCAGCACCGCGCCACCCCCTGCTATAACAGCCTGCTCAACGGACTGCAGTTCAAATTGGGTACCGCCCGGCACCATTAACACGATGACATGCGTCGCGCCGCTCACGAATCACTCATTCCCGTTACTTGAAAGATAGGTCGCGGCGTTCTCACATCTCATAACATCCGCGGTCATGAAGTTTATACTGAACGCCGTGGTCATGGAGACACGCTGTGGAACCAATTTTACGACGATTACGTCACCAACCCCTGTCTTACCAACTGGCATTGGTGGCCGCGGGCTGTTGCCTGCTCGCCACGCTAATTCTGGTCGCGGTCGCCTCACAATCCACCCACTCGATCCTGAACGCGACCCTGACCGAGCACGCGGAAGCCGCGGTTGCTAACCTTGGCGCTCGGGCGGGTACCGAGTTGGCTACGGGTGACCGGCTGGGACTGGCGACAGCGCTACAGTTCTACACGGACCAGAGCCTATTCTCGGGTGCCCGAGCACTCGATATCGAGGGCAACGAGCTCGCGGTCGCAGGCACTATTGCAGCGAATGCTTCGCCCTACAGTCATGACATCTTGATCGACGGCAATACGGCAGGATCGGTGGAGCTGTATCTCGATTTGACCCCCCAATTAGCCGCCAGAGAGACATTGATGTGGGGGTTGATCGCACTGGCTGCCCTGCTCAGTACCGCTGTTTTTGCGATCACGCGGCCCATGGGGCAGCGGCTGGCAAGTGATATCAGCGAAGCTGTGGCGCAACTGGATGCGATCTCCGACGAATCATCGGTCTCGCTTAATGAGGTGCTCAAACTCCGAGACAGTATAAACGCGCTCCCGCTGGACCTGCTCAAATCGCAGAACCTCTCCCAGCCCGGTGACGACCACTATCGAGACACCGCCATTTTATGTATCTCCCTGAAACATTTACCCGGTTATCTCGACACGCTGGATGACAGCCGATTGCAGGAGTACGTTGGTTTATTACATCGCATTGCTTTTGGCAGCGCCGGTTTCTACGGGGGTGAGCTGTCGGTGATCAGGCAGTTTGGCCTCGCCATCTACTTTTCGGGAGCCCACTCCATCGGGTCACCAGTGCTGCGGGCAGCGAGTTGCGCCTGGCTCTTGGCCCAAGCGACAACGTTGGCAGAAAAAACCGAACGGCTGTCGTTTCTGCCCGGATTGGCAATCGGTATCAGTGAGCTGGGCCGGGGAGACGCTGAAAATATTTATCCGGGCCTCTACACCCAGGCGACGCTCGATGACTTACTGGAACTATCTCGCCAGGATGTTGACGCCATTTTGCTCTCTTCACGTGCAGCGGAAGATGAAGGCCTGACGTCGCGCATCGGAATCGATGTTATTGATGAAAAATGGATGGCGATAGGCGACATCAGCAGTCGTCACATGGACTTACTCAGCCGCCAGCTCACCCTGTTACGAAGGGTTATTACGCCCGTAGACGAGGATAGCCCTCAGGGTTTTCTGCCGTTTTGAAGGTGTTAACTGCTGACCACTGCCACATGACTCACGCGCTGGTACCCCTTGGGCAGTTTGCTCCCCCGTCGCCCTCTCTCTCCCTTGAAGTGCTCCAGCTCCGACCATTTGAAGTTGCGATAATGACCGCCAGACGTGACTTGCAGCGTGTCGCCTTCTGAGACGACACATAAACCCACAACGAACTCCTCGCGAGCCGCCGCCCGAGCGGAAGGAATGCCAATTAATTTGTTACCTTTACCCCGCGCCAGCTCAGGCACGTCGTTGAGTGAGAAAACAAGCATTCGCCCCTCATTGGTGGCAACAACAACCCAGGACTCCGAGACACCGGGAATCACCGCTGGCGGCAGCACACGGGCATTCTTGGGCAGTGCCAGCATCGCCTTGCCCGCTTTGTTCTTGGCTTGCAACTGCGCAAACTGGACGACAAAGCCGTAACCCGCATCACTGGCGAGCAGGAAACGATCCGTCTCCTGCCCGGTTAACAGCCCCTCAAAGGTCGCACCTGAAGGCGGGTTGATCCGGCCTGTCAAAGGCTCCCCCTGTCCCCGCGCGGAAGGCAGCTGATGCGTGGGGATGGTGTAGGCGCGACCCGTAGAATCCAGAACGACCGTGGGTAAATTCGATTTACCCTTGGCCGCGAACCGGAAGCTGTCCCCGGATTTATAGCTGAGCGCCGACGGGTCAATATCGTGCCCCTTAGCCGCCCGAATCCAGCCCTTCTCGGAAAGAACAATGGTCAGAGGATCCGCTGTCGTTAACTCAAGCTCGTTGAAGGCTCTCGCCTCCTCGCGGATCATCAGCGGCGACTTACGTGCATCGCCATGGGCTGCGACCACGTCATTGAGCTCACGCTTGATTAATGTTTTTAAACGCGCTTCGCTACCGAGAGTCTGCTTCAGCGCGTCGCGCTCGGCGGCCAACTCATCCTGCTCGCCGCGGATTTTCATCTCCTCAAGCTTGGCCAGATTTCTGAGCTTGAGGTCGAGGATGGCCTCCGCCTGAGTATCGGAGATCCTGAACGCCTTGATCAGGGCAGGTTTAGGCTCTTCCTCCTCACGGATAATCCGAATGACCTCATCAATGTTAAGGAAAGCGATGAGGTAGCCATCGAGTATGTGGAGTCGCCGCTCCACGCGGTCGAGCCTGTGAGCGAGACGACGCTTGACCGTTGACTTTCGGAAGTGCAGCCACTCCTTGAGAATCGTGAGCAGCGACTTCACGCCAGGTCTGCCGTCTATACCGATGACGTTAAGGTTGACCCGATAGGTGCGCTCGAGATCCGTAGTCGCAAAGAGGTGGCTCATCACGGCATCGACGTCGATTCGGTTGGATCGAGGCACCAGTACCAATCGCGTGGGATGCTCGTGGTCTGACTCATCGCGCAAATCGGAAACCATCGGCAATTTTCGGGCCTGCATCTGCGCGGCAATCTGCTCCAGCACCTTGGCCCCCGACACCTGATAAGGCAGGGAATGGATCACAACCACACCATCCTCCACTGCATATGCTGCACGCACCCGGAGTGCGCCGCGACCCGTCTCGTACAGGGCCAGCATTTCGTCGGCGGGCGTTACTATCTCAGCTGAGGTTGGAAAATCAGGGCCCTTGATGAACTGGCAGAGGTCAGCGACGCTCGCTTTGGGTGACTCGAGCAAATGGATGGTGGCAGCCACAACCTCCGCGAGATTGTGCGGCGGAATATCGGTGGCCATGCCAACTGCGATCCCGGTGGTGCCGTTAAGTAACAGATTGGGCACCTGCGCGGGCAGCACCATGGGTTCGTCGAGGGTGCCATCAAAATTGGGCTGCCAATCAACGGTGCCCTGACCGAGCTCGGAGAGGAGAACGTCGGCATAGGCGGTAAGGCGTGACTCGGTATACCGCATGGCGGCAAACGACTTGGGATCATCCGCAGAACCCCAGTTGCCCTGACCGTCTACCAACGGGTAGCGATAGGAGAAATTCTGCGCCATCAGCACCATCGCCTCATAGGCTGCGCTGTCACCATGGGGGTGGAACTTACCGATGACATCCCCCACGGTACGTGCCGATTTTTTATATTTGGCACTGGCTTTGAGCCCCAGCTCGCTCATGGCGTAGACGATGCGTCGCTGTACCGGCTTTAGCCCGTCGCCAATATGTGGCAGGGCACGGTCAAGGATCACGTACATCGAATAGTCGAGATAGGCTTTCTCCGCGTAATCCTTGAGGGAAAGCTGCTCGACATCTATCGCCGGCTGCATCAAATCTGTCATGGTCTTGAGGCTCTCTTCAGGTAAGTGACGCGGGCATCACTGCGGACTCCTGCAAGCGCGCTATCCTAACGCACCCGGAACTGGAAATACCACGGAGTAAGTGATCCCATGATCACCGAAACGGAGAACCCCGTTGAGGACATGGTATGAAAACGCTGACAGAGCAGGAGCGGCAGGCACTAACGCAGCGCTGGCGACATTTCGATGTGTTCACTGTCTCGGAATGGCATCGCCTGCTTGCCCTGCGCACGGCCATTTTTGTTGTCGAGCAACAATGCCCCTATCAGGAAGTCGACGACAAAGACCCTGTCTGTTGGCATCTCGAACTATTGCATGAACAGCGACTCATCGGCACTTTACGCGTCGTGCCACCCGGCGTGACCTATGTGGAATGCGCTATCGGTAGAGTGGCTATAGCGCCCGCGTACCGAGGAATGGGACTGGGGCGAGACCTGATGGAGAGTGCGCTGAACTTCTGCGCGGCGCGATGGCCGGAAGGCATCCGACTTAGCGCGCAGGCCTATTTACAATCCTTCTACGAATCACTGGGATTCGGGGCAACGGGTGCGCCCTACCTAGAGGATGACATTCCCCATATCGAGATGCTAAGACGCTTTTGATAATCAGGCGGCGGAGCGCGCGGCGCGCTTGCGTTCGTGCTCCAACAGCCACTTTTTACGCAGGCGGATGCTGTCAGGGGTGACCTCCACCAGCTCATCCTCGTCGATAAATTCCAGCGCCTGTTCCAGCGAGTGTCGAACCGGCGGCGTCAGCGTCAGCGCATCATCATTGCCCGATGCCCGCACGTTGGTCAGCTGCTTCGCCTTGGTAGGATTGACGACCAGATCGTTGCCACGACTATGCAAACCGACAATTTGGCCCTCGTATACCTGTACGTTGGGTTCAATAAACAGCCGCCCTCTATCCTGGAGCGCATGCAGGGCGTAGGCCAGCGTCTTGCCATTTACCATCGAGACCAGCACGCCATTCTGGCGTTCAGCCAGGGTCGCTGCCGTAACCGGGCCATAGTGGTCAAACACATGGGTCATAATCCCCGAGCCCGACGTCAATGTCAGAAACAGTGATCTAAATCCGATCAGGCCGCGCGCGGGCACGATAAATTCAAGACGTACCCTGCCTTTACCATCGAGCGTCAACCGCGTTAAGTCTGCGCGTCGCAGACCCAGCTCTTCCATTACGGCGCCCTGGTGCTGTTCGTCGATGTCCACTACCAGTTGCTCGTAGGGCTCACTTAACACGCCGTCTATGGTTTTCTGAATGACCTCAGGCCGTGATACCCCGAGCTCGAAACCCTCTCGTCGCATACTCTCAATAAGCACCGACAAATGCAGTTCGCCTCGACCCGATACCTTGAACTTGTCGGCGGTTTCACCGGGTTCGACGCGTAATGCCACATTGTGGATCAGCTCGCGCTCCAGCCGCTCCTTGATATTGCGTGAGGTGACAAATTTGCCCTCGCGCCCGGCGAAGGGCGAATCATTCACCTGAAAGGTCATGCTGACAGTAGGCTCGTCCACGGTGAGCGCAGGCAATGCATCGGGCTTGGCTGGATCGCACAAGGTGTCTGAGATTAGAAGGCCATCGATCCCGGTAACACAGACAATGTCGCCCGCCTTCGCTGAAGCCACTTCAACTCGCTCCAGTCCCTCATAACCCATGATCTGTAATATCCGACCCGAACGGATCTTGCCCTCGCGTCCAATAATGGTGACTGGGGTGTTGGTGGAGACTTTACCCCGGGTAATGCGGCCCACGCCGATGACGCCAACATAGCTCGAGTAATCCAATGCTGAAATTTGCATCTGAAGCGGGCCTTCGGCGTCTACTTCAGGAGCTGGCACACAGGCTTCGATCGCCTCAAAAAGCGGCGTCATGTCACTGGCCATATGCTCAGGGTCCTGCCCGGCAATACCCAGCACTGCAGAGGTGTACACCACGGGAAAATCAAGCTGTGACTCGTTGGCGCCGAGCGCATCAAAGAGATCAAACACCTGATCGACAACCCAGTCGGGTCGGGCGCCATCACGGTCGATCTTGTTAATTACCACGATTGGATTCAGTCCGCGCTCAAATGCTTTAGATGTCACGAACCGGGTCTGGGGCATTGGGCCGTCTACAGCATCAACCAGCAGAAGCACTGAGTCCACCATGGACAGTACGCGCTCTACCTCGCCACCAAAATCCGCGTGCCCGGGCGTGTCGACAATATTGATGCGGTAATCCCGCCAGGTGATCGCGGTGTTTTTGGCGAGAATCGTGATGCCTCGCTCCCGCTCCTGGTCATTGGAATCCATCACGCGCTGGGCGCCCGCGAGCTTCCTATCTAGGGTGCCTGATTGTTGCAACAGACAATCCACCAGCGTGGTTTTGCCATGGTCAACGTGGGCAATGATGGCGATATTGCGAAGGGCGCGCATGAATAATCCAGATAACAGTAAGCGGGTGCGTCAGATGGGCGCGGAGTGTACACCAGCGCAGGCTCACCGGTTCACACAATAAATGCCTATAAAACGGTCTGCAGCGGGCACCATTGACCGCCTGACTGAGATACCCGGGCCCGGCGCCAGCGTCGGAAATTGCACGATCATGGTGCAATTTTATGATAAAACGCACTATAATAGTGCGCTCTCTGGGGTCGCCTGAACAAGTTGATGCAGTAAATCATTAAAAATCAATTGCTTAAAGTTATTGGCGGCGCCCCAAAAGTTGGCACGGCCTTTGCACCGTTCCGACGGCTCAGCCAGTGCAGATCGCATTGATTGAAATAATCCCCCAGTCAGGACTGGGTCGCGTTAAAACCGGAGGAAGACAACATGTCAGAGCGCACGCTCGATTTGATTAGCAAGAACGATGTCCGCTGGGTGGATCTGAGATTCACCGACACCAAGGGAAAGGAGCAACACGTCACGATTCCCTCAACGGTGGTGGATGAAGACTTTTTTGAGGGCGGCAAGATGTTTGACGGGTCGTCCATTTCCGGTTGGAAAGGCATCAACGAATCGGACATGATCTTGATGCCCGATGACAGCACGGCGATCCTGGATCCGTTCACCGACGATCCCACCGTTATCGTTCGCTGTGACATCGTCGAGCCCACAACCATGCAAGGGTACGATCGTGACCCGCGCAGCATCGCGAAAAGAGCCGAGGCGTATCTCGCCTCTACCGGACTCGGCGACACCGCCTTCTTCGGTCCTGAACCCGAGTTCTTCGTGTTCGACGACGTAAAATGGCACGCCGAAATGGGCAGTGCGAGCTACACAATTAACGCCGAGGAAGCGGCTTGGTCTTCCAATACCGATTTTGAGGATGGCAACACCGGACACCGCCCCGGCGTAAAGGGCGGCTATTTCCCGGTACCGCCCGTGGACTCCCTGCACGACATCCGGGCCGCCATGTGCTCGGCCATGGAGCAAATGGGACTCGATGTTGAAGTGCATCACCATGAGGTTGGCACCGCGGGCCAGTGCGAGATCGGCGTCAAGTTCAACACGCTGGTAGCGAAGGCGGATGAAGTGCAAATCCTCAAATACTGCGTGCTGAATGTGGCACATGCCTACGGCAAAACGGCTACGTTTATGCCCAAGCCACTGGTAGGTGACAACGGGTCAGGCATGCACGTCCACCAGTCGATTGCCAAGGCAGGTGACAATACATTTGCTGGCGACGGCTACGCCGGTTTGTCCGATACCGCGCTGTACTACATCGGCGGCATCATCAAACATGCGCGCGCGCTCAACGCTTTCACCAATGCCTCTACCAACAGCTACAAGCGACTGGTACCGGGCTTTGAAGCACCGGTGATGCTGGCTTATTCTGCGCGAAACCGTTCTGCATCGATTCGTATTCCCTACGAGCCATCTCCCAAGGGCAAGCGTATTGAGGTGCGATTCCCCGATCCCACTGCCAACCCCTATTTGGCATTTGCCGCCATGCTGATGGCCGGGATTGATGGTATTCAGAACAAAATCCACCCCGGTGATTCAGCGGATAAAGATCTATACGACCTGCCCGCAGAAGAAGCGGCAAACATTCCAACAGTGTGTTCCAGTCTGGAAATGGCGCTGGATGCACTCGATGCAGACCGCGCATTTCTGACGACAGGTGGCGTGTTCTCCGATGACATGATCGATGCCTATATCGAGTTGAAGCGAGCGGATGTGGAGCGACTCAATATGACGACCCACCCCGTGGAGTTTGGGATGTACTACTCCGTATAGCGCCATCGGACTGCACACCATGGCAAGCCCTGCGAAAGCCCGCTCCGTTGCGGGCTTTCGTCCCTATAGGCCAGCGACTGGCACCTTGCACCAATATGGTGCAAGGTGGTCACGCTATTCCGCTTTGGCGCGCTGGAATGGCTGCTCCTCCCAATCAAGGCCAGCGCCGACCAAGGAAATAACGCGCTTATGATGGTCTGCCAGGAACCCCGCTCGTGTCGTCGCTCACTGACCGCGCTTATCGCAGTGGTTGCAGCCGCATTGAGCTTCACCGCGGCGGCGCAGACCGTTTATAAAGTCACCGACAAAAACGGCCGGATCACCTATACCGATGTGGCCCCAGCGCCGGGCGAAAACATCATTGAAGAGGTCGCGGTTCCGGAAACGAACACAGCAAGGCCTGTCTTACCGGCAGCGGCCCAAGTAGATGAGGCCGCCAACTCGGCGAGCCCCACGCCCGACTATGTCACTGTTATTTCTCTGCCTGCCGACGGCGCGACGATTCCTATGGGACCGGGTGATTTCTCGGTTGAGGCCCAGGCTTCACCGGCGCTGGGCGCCGCCGAGCGGCTTCAGTTGGAAGTGGACGGGGCGCTATTTGGACCGCCGCAGGCCCACTCCCACTGGCAGCTCACCAATATTTTTCGCGGCGCACATGCACTCCGCGTGATGCGTCTCGACGAGTCTGGAAACACCATTGATACCTCTGAAATCAGCACCGTATATGTACTCCGACCCAGCGTGCTCAAGTAATCACATGGTCAATATCGCCGCAGATTACAATCTCGAGCTGCTCGCCACCGGCGTGGTGCTGCTGGACGCGGATCTGCAGATTCGTGCGCTCAATCTGTCGGCAGAAAACCTGCTCGAGGTATCTGCAAGCCGCGCAATCGGCAGTCAACTTGAAGAATTCCTAGACGAATCCAATGAATGGTACCCGCTCCTCCGACAAGCGCTTGCGGACAACTATCCGATGGTGCGCCGGGCTGTCGCAATGACCACCCGAACCGGTCAGGAGCGTACCGTAGACATTACGCTGAGTCCGATTGCGGCCGAGGTGGGCACTCGGAGCTTGCTCGTTGAACTCAACGTGGTGGATCGCCTGCAGGCGATCAGCCGCGACGAGAGTGAGTGGCAAGCGCAAGCGACGCTGAAAGAGATCATGAAAGGGGTTGCCCACGAAGTAAAAAACCCCCTGGGCGGCATCCGAGGAGCGGCGCAATTGCTCGCGGGAGAGCTGGCTGATCCGGCCCAGCAAGAATATACCGACATCATCATTGCCGAGGTTGACCGGCTGAGGACACTGGTTGACCGGATGTTGGGCCCCAAAGAACGGCTCGAGTCTGAGCTCACCAATATTCATGAAGTGACCGAGCACGTGCGGCACCTGATTGAGGCCGAAGCGAAGGGCGCACTGGCCATCGCGCGGGATTACGACCCCAGCCTCCCGGATTTCTATGCAGATGCCGGGCAACTGACTCAGGCGATCCTTAATCTGGTTCGTAACGCCTGGCAGGCTTGCGGAGATAGCGGGCTCATTACACTGAGAACGCGGGTCTTGCGCCAATTCACCGTGGGCGGAAACCGGCACAAGCTGGTCTGTGCTTTGCAGGTGGTAGACAACGGCCCGGGCGTTCCCGAAGCGCTGCTCACGCGGTTGTTTCTGCCCATGGTGACGGGAAATGCCAAAGGGACCGGACTCGGTTTATCCATCGCACAACGTATTGCCAATCAACATGGTGGACTCATTCAGGTGCAAAGCGCGCCGGGAGATACCTGCTTCACCTTGCTGCTGCCCATGGAGGTTTGATATGCCCTTTAACGAACAGGTTTGGATTGTGGATGATGACAGTTCAATCCGATGGGTAATGGAAAAGGCACTGACACGGGCCGGCATGGACTGTCGTGCGTTTGAATCCGCCGATGAGGTACTTGCCGCACTGTCTTCAGAAGAACCCATGGTCGTCGTGAGCGATATTCGTATGCCGGGTATGGACGGCATCCGCTTGCTGTCAGAAATCCGCAGACAGCTGCCTGAGCTGCCGGTGATCATCACCACCGCGCACTCCGATCTCGACAGCGCGGTCAATTCCTATGAAGAAGGCGCTTTCGAATACCTACCCAAGCCCTTCGACATAGACGAGATGATATCCACTGTTACCCGCGCAAAGGCTCAGCGGCGCCCCAAAGCCAGACCTTCCGAGCAATCGAGTGCAGGTAAGACCGCAGAGATTATTGGCAACGCGCCGGCTATGCAGGAGGTTTTTCGCGCTATCGGCCGTCTTGCGCAAAGCCACATCACGGTGTTGATCAATGGCGAGTCGGGTACGGGAAAAGAGCTGGTCGCCCGCGCGCTTCACCGACACAGCCCCCGGGCGGGGAACCCCTTCGTCGCGCTCAATATGGCGGCCATTCCCCAGGAGCTCATGGAGTCTGAGCTGTTTGGACATGAGAAGGGGGCCTTCACCGGGGCCAATAATCGTCGCGAAGGGCGGTTCGAACAAGCGCGCGGGGGAACCCTTTTTCTTGATGAAATTGGCGACATGCCCGCAGCCACCCAGACGCGCTTGCTCAGGGTACTTCAGGACGGGGAGTTTTTCAGGGTTGGCGGCGTTGATTCCATCAAGGCCGACGTGCGAATCATTGCGGCAACTCATCAGAAACTGGAATCATTGGTGGAGACGGGCGCATTTCGTGAGGATCTGTTTCACCGTCTCAATGTCATCAGAATTCATGTTCCCAAACTGTCGGAGCGTCGCGAGGACATTCCCGGACTGTTAACGCACTTTTTGAAGGGCGCCAGTGCCGAGCTGGGGGTCGAAACGAAGATCCTTTCGAAGGAAGCGCTTACGGTTCTCGTTGAACTACCCTGGCCGGGAAATGTCCGGCAGCTCGAGAATACCTGCCGGTGGCTAACGGTCATGGCAGCAGGCCGCGAAATCTTAATGTCAGATCTACCCCCGGAGCTACTGCGGTCCACTGATAAACCCGGCCCGTCCGGTACATCTGACTGGCATCAGCAATTGGCGAGCTGGGCGCACCAGCGGTTGATTGAGGGCCAATCCAATGTATTGCGAGAGGCGCTGCCGTTATTCGAATCTATCATGATCGAAACAGCGCTCCGCCACACGGGCGGACGCAAAGCCGAGGCGGCAGAGTTGCTGGGGTGGGGCCGGAACACCCTCACCCGCAAAATTAAAGAGCTGGAATCCCCGGCGCTTTGAGCGCGCGTTGCACCCTAGTGTGTCGCCGCCCCTGCACCCTCTGCCGGGGCTTCCGCCGCCTGCTGCGCCATGGCCTGACGGAACAGCGCATCAAAATTGACAGGCGCAATCATTAATGGAGGAAAGCCTCCCTTGACAACCAGGTTGTCAATGGCCTCTCGGGCATAGGGGAACAAAATTGTCGGGGCGACGGTGGCCAGCAGCTGTCGCAAAGCGTCGCCCTCGATACCGGCCACGAAAAAAATACCCGCCTGCTGCACTTCTACCAGAAAGGCTGTCTGATCCTCGAGCTTGGCTGTGATCGTGAGCGTCAACACCACCTCGTGGTTGCCTTCTTCGTCAAAGCGACTGCTCTTGGTGTTGAGGTCTACATTGACTGCCGGCTTCCATTCTCTGCGAAACACTTCCGGCGCCATCGGTGATTCGAAGGAGATGTCCTTGGTATAGATCCGCTGCGTCACGAATTGTTGTTGTGCTGCCCCACCCTGTGCAGCCGCCTGTTCTTCAGCCATGATGGCTCTCCTTTCTCTTCAAATCCTTGTTGTGACACCCACCTAAATGGCGAGCAGTGGATCCAGCGCGCCTGAGCGCTCTAGACCATACAGTTCATTGCAGCCGCCAATATGCTGGCCACCGATCCAAATTTGTGGCACCGAAGTTTGTCCCGCCGCCTCAGCCATCTCCTGCCGCGCAGCGGCATCCCCATCGACCGCGATTTCCTGATAGACAATTCCCTTCTGCTCGAACAGCGCCTTCGCCCTGATACAAAAGGGACACCATCGAGTAGTAAAAATGACAACTTCGTTCACTGTTTTACCACGGGGAGCTTTTGCGCTTCCCACTCCATCATTCCGCCCGCCAGTTTTTGGGCACGGGAAAATCCCTGCTGTCTGAGCGTTTTGGTGGCGGATCCCGCAGATTGACCCATTTTACACACCACGACGACGGGTGTTTCCCTTAATTTTTCCAGCTCGCCGATTCTACTCGCTAACGATCCCGCGGGAATATTCAGGGCCGCTGTAATGTGGCCACGCGCAAATTCCTGTGCCTCTCGGATATCCAGAAAAACACCGCCTTCGTCATTGACCAACTGTACGGCTTCGCTGATGGACAGCGCTGGCCCGGCCTTTCTGCTCTCATGGAGCGCCAGCAGCGTCAATGTTGTCGCCAACGCGGCAATCAGCACCCATTGCTCTGCCATGAACTGAAATATCATCGCACTCGACACACTCTATCCATCTTTCCAAATCGGTTCGCAGGGCTGTTTGAGGCGCCCG